>PWHX01000005.1 GCA_003555415.1 Syntrophomonadaceae bacterium
AAAGGAGAGAAGAGCTTGTTCAAAAAAGTAATCACTTTACTCATCATTCTCTTTATGGTTTCAGTATCCCCGGTAATGGCCTCTACATACCATGTTTCAACTGGGGATACCCTGAGCAGGATTTCCCAAAACTATAATATTACTATTAATCAACTAAAAGAGGCAAATAACCTTACTTCAGACTTGATTTATGCAGGACAAGTCCTGAATATCCCAGGTTCCTCCATCTCCAATTCAACTTACACAGTTCAATCAGGAGACACCTTATGGAAAATCGCTCAGCAATTCAACACAACAGTGGCAAACATAATCAGTGAGAATAGGCTAGGCTCAACCAATATTTACCCAGGGCAGTCTCTAAAAGTTCCCGTATCATCTTCTTCCATATTATCCACACAAGGAGTAAAACATACCGTACATAGTGGAGATACCTTAAGTTTCCTGGCAAATCGTTATAATACCAGTGTACAAGCTATAACAGAAACTAACAATCTCAATTCGCAGTTACTTATGCAAGGACAAGTTCTGATAATTCCCCAAAATTCATTACAGCCAGTTGATTTGCAGATTCCATCCAGGCAAAGGACGGCAAACTTTGGAGAACCTTTAGAATGGCAGTATGCAAGTATGCTTTTTAATGTAGGCGCTGTAGCCACTATTACTGACGTGGCTTCAGGCTTAAGTTTTAGAGTAAAGCGACTGGGAGGGGGAAACCATGCTGATGCTGAACCCCTTACAGCAAATGATACAGCTATACTTAGAAGAATCTACGGAGGAGTCTGGAGCTGGCAACCCAGAGCCATTATGGTAAATGTGCAGGGCAGATACCTGGCAGCTTCTATGAACGGCATGCCCCACAGCATACAAACTATTTATAACAACAATTTCCCGGGTCATATCTGCATCCATTTTTTAGAAAGTAAAACTCATAACACCAACAGCGTTAACCCTAATCACCAGGCCATGGTAAATAGGGCTGCCGGATTATAAAAGGGTTATATAAAAGTAAACAAAAAATCACCGTTTTGACAAACGGTGATTTTTTTATTCAAAATGATATCTTTTCACAGCTAAGGACATAGCCTCGTAACCGTCTATACTGGGATGAACTCCATCTACGTGATATCCCTGCCGTATACCCCCCGTTTCCGGATCTAAAATTGAGCGGTAAAAATCAATAATCTTATAGTTCCTTCCTTCAGCATAACGCTGCATCCTGTCACGGTATTCTATTATTGTTTTTTCAAAAAGTGGTTCGTTTACAGGAGTAGGTAAACCTATGACCGGAATTATGCCTGATTCTTCTGCCCGGGTACACATTTTTACTATATTCTCATCTACTGTACTGGGGGAAATTTTCCAGAAAGTATCATTTACACCACCCATGATAATTACGTGGGTCGGATTATAGTGTACTACCGACTCGTAAAAGCGATAGAGCATAAAAGAAGTAGTGTCCCCGCAGCTGCCTTCATTAATAATATATATTTGTAATAAATCACCAGCAATATGTACCCATGACTGCCTGGGATCATAGGGAAAACCATAGGTTATAGAATCTCCTAACGCCACTACTTTTATTTTTTCCATTGACATTTAATCCTTCTCCCTATTTTTAGCTACTTTTACATAATAGCATAAATATATAAGGGATGCCAGAATAAAATGGTTTAATGAGCTTCAATGTATCCATCATGTTTATCTAAAACATCTTTCTCTTTTGTTCCTTTACCAATATGGTAGACTGCGGCAACAGGCCTGTAATAATCTGTTGACAGCATTTCTCTTTCAATTTCTTCATCCCCCTCATAAAACACTCTCCAAACGGTAATTCTGTACCCGGGCTTTCCGGGATCTATTAATTCTTTTTCGCCTTTTTCCAGGTCATCATTTATAATAATCTCTACCTGAGGCTCAATTTTTTCATGATCTGTTTCCATAACCTCTACCCGCTCCTGGGGATTTTTATCACCAAAAAATCTAATTGTAATCTCATCCCCTTTAACCTGTGAAGTAATCAAAATATAGTGATCTCTATTATTCTTAAATTTGAGATCAATATAATCATAAGCAATAGTAGCATCCCTTCCCAAGGGAAGGTAGCTAACGGGCCTCGAATGATTAGCACGTTGTTTTATTTCTAATCCTGACAGCAAAGCAGTATTGTAAAGAGTAGAAGATACCTGACAGACACCCCCACCAATACCGGGGACAAGCTCTCCTTCTAAAATTATAGGCGCTTCTTTAAAACCTCTTTCCGTCGTCACCCTTCCAACTTCCCTGTTAAAGGAAAAGTTTTTTCCCGGGAGTAAAAGAAAATGATCCAGTTTTTCGCAGGCTAACTTAATATTATGTACCCTCCCTTCCTCCCCTCGGCTAAAATTTGTAGAAAACTTCGCTAATAAATTTTCTATTCCCGTGCTTTCTAATTCTTCTGTTGTAACCTCTGGTTCAACTTTTTCAATAGTCAAAGGAAATACTATGGGAGTTTTCTGCCTGTTTATGTAGTTTAGTTTATCAAGAAGGGAACTTATGCTTCCCCACTTGTCTAATTCTAGACCCCTTTCTCCCGGTTGTATGGATATATTATTTCCATCAACAACAAATTGTGCATCAACAGGCTCTTTTTTAACATCAGGTGCCAATACCTCAATTGAATTTGTTAGTTTTTCTTTATGGACGTGATAACACAGGGATAGATTATCCCCATCTTTAGACAATCGGTAACGCTTTTTTAAATTCTCCGGATAATTGCCACTGCGACCAACACTTAATGCTTTATTAACCATGCAGTCAATGTCAGGTTCCAGGCCTAATTCTTCTAACTTTGAAACCTTCTCTATATCTTCTGCTTTCATGATAACCTCAACCTGATCATATTGTTGGGCAGATAGTTCTTTTTTAACCTCTTCTGTATTCATATAGCTTATATCTATTCCATCAATGGAGGTGCCGGGATATACTCTATCCATAAAGTACAGGTAATCACCTGCAGCAATTGATACAATTGTCAGTAAAATGATGCCTATTACTATAGATAATTTTTCTCCCATAAAAAACTCCCCCGAAACCTTTTTGTATATTATATTGTTAAATATTTTGATTATGATTGTTAGAATGTATATATTTATATTTTTTTGCACATAATAAAAATGAGCTTCACAGCAAAGATGTTCCTTATAAGTCCTGCTTATAGGAAACAGCAACTGGCTGTGGAGCTCATTTTTATTATTTAAATACTTATGTATTAAATTTTACAGTAAGGAAAGAAGTATACCTGCAGCTATCGCCGACCCGATAACTCCCGCAACATTGGGACCCATGGCATGCATTAAAAGGTGATTATCAGGATTGTACTCCCTTCCCACAGACTGAGAAACCCTTGCGGCCATAGGTACTGCTGAAACGCCAGCAGAACCAATCAGTGGATTAATTTTACCCCCGGTTAACTTGTTCATTAGCTTCCCTAACAAAACTCCTGTTGCAGTGCCTATAGCAAAAGCAAAAAGGCCCAGGGCAATAATAAGTACGGTTTCTACTCTTAAAAATAATTCGGCACTGGCCATTGCTCCTACGGTTATTCCTAAAAATATTACAACAATATTGTTGAGCTCGTTTTGTGCCGCTTTGCTTAACCGATCAGTAACCCCAGATTCCCTGAGCAAGTTACCAAACATAAGCATCCCCAAAAGGGGTAAGGAAGCCGGTATAAATAACCCGGTAAGAAAAGTAACAATTATGGGAAAAACAATTTTCTCCACGCGGGATACAGGCCTGAGCTGTTCCATTACTATTGTTCTTTCCTCCGGAGTTGTTAGAGCCTTCATGATTGGAGGCTGTATTATGGGAACAAGGGCCATGTAAGAATAAGCAGCAATGGCTACAGAACCCAAGAGCTCCGGAGCAAGGTTAGCAGTAAGGAAAATGGCTGTAGGACCATCAGCCCCTCCGATTATTCCTATAGAGCCTGCTTCCTGAGCCGTAAATCCTAACAATAAAGCCCCAATTAAAGTTATAAATATTCCAAACTGAGCCGCAGCGCCTAATAAAAAGGTTTTGGGATTGGCAATCAGCGGACCAAAATCCGTAAGAGCTCCCACACCTAAAAATATTAGAGGAGGATATATTCCCAGGGCTACACCTTGGTATAAGTACCACAACAGTCCTCCAATTTGATCCTGGGTGGGAGGAGCCATTAAACCTCCCAAGGGGAAGTTTACCAACAGCATTCCAAAACTAATAGGCACTAATAAAAGTGGTTCATATTTTTTCCCAATGGCAAGGTATAATAAAAAACTTGCTATTATCATCATTACTACATCAGGTAAAAATAAATTTGCAAACCCTGTACTTTGTAAAAAAAGAACAAGCTTTTCGATTAGCATGTTTTTCCCCCCAACTTTAGCCGATAATTACTATAGTATCGTTAGCGTCTACGTTAGCTCCTTTACTTATAGGTACAGATTTAATTTTTCCGGAGACAGGAGCACTGATTTCATTTTCCATCTTCATCGCTTCCAGAACAGCTACTACATCGCCTTCTTCAACATCATCACCTATATTTACCTTAATATCTAAAACTGTTCCCGGCATAGGAGCTGTAACAGGAGTACCCTCTCCAGTTTCTTCAACTGCCGGAGCACTCTCCGTTTTTACTTCCTGAGGTTTTGGTTCTGCGGCCGCCAGGGGTGGTGTAGAAACTCCCACTTCTTCTACTTCCACTTCATATGTTTGTCCGTCAACTGTTACACGAAATTTTTTCATTAAACAATCTCCCTCCCGTAAACGTTAGTAACATTTTCTCTTCCAGCAATAATCCAAGGGGCAAGTGTATTCCCTCGCCTTACCCGTCTAACTTTTAAACGGTAGCCTGGTTTCTCCATATAAGCAGCCAGAGCACTGGTTATAACTGCTATTACTTCCGGAGAGACTCCTGTATCTCTTTTCGTGTGCTGTTTATTCAGTAAAGGCTCTTTTTCTTCTTCCTTGCTGATTTCCTCGCTCTTTTCCTGTGCTAATTGTTCCTTTTTTCCTTTTTCCCTCTGCATTTTTCTTTGATCAGAATCGGCAAATAAGCGCCCTAAACCATGAAAAATAAAGTTTAAAAGCAAAAGGGTAACAACCACTACTACAAATCCAACAATCATTAATTCCAAACCGAAAACAAGACCGTTCATTTTTTTCCTCCTTAGTTATAATTTAAACAGGAAAATTGCCGTGTTTTTTCCCGGGCCTTAGCTGTCTTCTGGTCTTAAAAAATTCCAGGGCATAAGCAATTCGCAGCCTGCTTTCTTGAGGATCTATGACATCATCCAATAATCCATAGGCTGCAGCTTCATATGGAGAAACACTTTTTTCAATATCCTCTTGGGGCAAGGAAAGTATGTTTGATAAACCCTGAGGGTTTAAAACCCCAATTTCTGCAGTTGGCCAGGCTAATACCTGGTCCGCCCCTAAATACTTACTACCCATAGATACACCGGCTGCCCCGTAGCTTCTTCGTAATATTAAAGTTATTTTGGGAACACTGGCTTCAGCATAAGCAAAAAGTAGCTTTGCTCCATTTCGGACGATACCTGAATGCTCCTGGTAAACCGTAGGCAGGAATCCTGGAACGTCAACCAGTGTAAGAATAGGGATATTAAAGGCATCACAAAAACGGATAAACCTTGAGCCCTTTTCGCTGGATTTAAGATCAAGACATCCCGATAGAACGCCCGGTTGATTTGCAATTACCCCTAAAGAATAACCATTAATACTTATAAATCCAACAAACAGGTTTTCTGCATACTTATCCTGAACTTCTAAAAAATAATTCTCATCAGCAATTTCTTTAACAATGTTTCTAATATCATAACCTTTATCTTCATCCGATAAAAGTTCTACTAACCCGGGACTAACCCGGTTTATATCATCCTCATATCCCCTTACAGGGGGTTCTTCCAGATTATTCAGGGGTAAAAAGTTTATAAGCGCCCTTATTTGCTTATATGACTCCTCTTCACTGTCAGTCAGAAAATGTATAACTCCATTTTTTTCTGTACTGACCTGGAAACCACCAAGTTCTTCATGGTTTATATCCTCTCCAGTAACTTCTTTAATTAATTGGGGAGAATTAAGAAAAATATTTGATTTTTCCTTAATGCCAAAAACAAAGTCCGACAAACCTGAAATGAAACTTAAACCTCCGGGGCTAGATCCGGCTACCAAAGCAATTAAGGGAATAACCCCTGAAAAAGCAGTATAGCTGGAAAACAACCTGCCATAAAATTTCAAACTTTGCAGCCCGTTTTCAATTTGAACTCCAGATCCATCAATAATATTAATAAGAGGAGACCCTGTTTTGCCAGCTTGTTCCAATATACCGGTGATTTTTTGAGCCCCTTTTTCAGAAATAACTCCATTGTTAGTCTGAGCGTCCTGAGCTACAATATAAACCGGCCTTTCATCAATAGTCCCGGCACCGGAAATTATTTCTTTTCCTTTATCGTCCGTTGTTTTCATAAATGTATTAAACTCTATAAAACTTTCGGAATCAAGAATACCTTCAATCCTTTTTCTAGCCGGAGGCAATCCCTTTTCAGCAGCAGTATGTTTATCCCTGCTTTCCTGGAAAAAGCTCAACTTGCTTTCTACATCCATACTTAACACCTCATCTTTTAATAAATAGTTAACAAATATTTAAAATTATTGTTATAATTTTATCTTTTTTTAATAAATAATACAAGATAAATCAGTCAGTTTAGAACATTTTTAATTTCTTCGGCTACTTTTTTCATTTTTTCCACATGGAACATGGTAATAGTAGCACTTCCCATTTCTGAGCCTGTAAGTCGATCAATACCGTGGCAATCTGAACCTCCTGTTATCAGTAATCTGCTTTTAAAGGCCATAGTCTGGTACTTCCTGGTTTCCTCCTCAGAGTGTTCCGGATGATAAACCTCTATTCCCTTTAATCCTGCATTTATTAATTCCGGGATCATATCGTCCTTTTTTATTATCCCCGGGTGAGCCAAAACCGGTACTCCTCCTGCCCTTAATACCATTTTTATAACTTCTTGGGGCAAAAGCCTGTATCGCTCAACATAAGCAGGTGCGTTTGATCCTATAAACTTATCAAAGGCATCTTGAACATTTCTCACATACCCTTTTTCAGTTAAGAGTCTCGCAATATGAGGCCTACCTACAGCCCCTTCTCCTGCAATCATCATAACTTCATCTATGTCAACGTTACACCCCAGGCCGTTCAGTTTTTTAATTATGTTTTTAACCCTCTTACAACGAAAGTCCCTAAGTCTTTTTAACAGCAGTTGAAATGTTTCATCCTCATCGTCTACATAATAACCTAAAATGTGTATTTCAAAATTATTATAGTCTGTACTGAGTTCAACACCCGGTATTACTTCAATATCTAATTTTTCACCCTCCTCCATAGCCTCTTTGACCCCATCCATAGTATCGTGGTCAGTAATAGCTATGGCCTTAAGGTTTATATCCTTAGCCATGGCAACGGCCTCTGAAGGTGTCAGACATCCATCGGATACGGAAGTATGAATATGCAAATCAGCATTCATATTGTACCTCCATTACATGTCAATATTTTATAAAAAAAATTAAAAAAGTTTTCACCTAATATCTTTTTGATTTCAGCTTTAGTATAACCTTTTTTAAAAAGTTCGTACGTTAAATTAGGTAATTTACTTACATCCTCCAATCCTGCTATAGTAGTATCTATACCATCAAAATCTGACCCCAGACCAATATGATTTATTCCCACCAGGCCTACTATATGGTCAATATGATTTACAAGATAACTGATATCTGCTTCTTCACCTACAAAGGGAGGGCAATAATTTATTCCTATTATACCACCTTTTTCAGCCAAGGCCTTTATCTGTCTATCACTAAAATTCCGGGAATGGGAGCATAAAGATCGTGCATTTGAATGACTTGCTATTACAGGTTTTTCTGAAAGATCTAGCACATCCCAAAACCCTCGTTCAGATAAATGTGACACATCAATAACCATTCCTAGATGATTCATTTCTTTAATAACTTTCCTCCCAAACCTAGTTAACCCTCCCCCGGTTATCCCTTCTCCTGTACCATCGGCAATTTGATTTCTATGATTCCAGGTAAGGGTTAAAAATCGTACACCTAACCGGTACAGTACCCTCAAAACAGATAAACTGCCCTCCAGAGCTTCCCCGCCTTCGATAGAAAGAAAAGCTGCAAGTTTGTTTTGCTTTAGGGCTTCCTCCATTTCTGCTGCAGAGGTAACTATTACTATCTTATTATTTGAGTTATTAAAAGTTTTTATTAGGATATCATAGAGTTCCAGGCAGCGCTTTAAAGAACGCTCAGGGTTATACTGTGGCTCTATATATAAGGCAAACACTTGAACCTTTATACCACTTTCCTTTAGCCGTGGCAGGTCTACGTGGCCTGTATCATTTCTAATATTGAAATTATACTGGTTTTTTGATAATAAAAATTTGTGAACTGTATCACAATGAGCGTCAATAATTACACTTTCTCTGTGAATCTCCTCTACC
>PWHX01000070.1 GCA_003555415.1 Syntrophomonadaceae bacterium
GACAAGGCATTGGCTGCCTATAATGGTGGGTCCGGCAATGTGAGGCGCTGGAGCAGCAGCCTCCTTGGCACCACCGCTGAAGACTTTCCTACAGCCATAACCTTTGTGGAAACGAGAGAGTATATTGCTAAAGTGCTCAACACATACCACACTTATAACTGGCTCTACGGCGCAGCGGATGAAAATTAGATCCCCCATTTTATCAAAATGGTAAGGAAAAACAAGCATTTGAGTTAAGGCACGTATGACAACAAATTGTCGTCTTTATGTGGTTTTCGGGTGGTTTCCGGCAAAACAGCTTGATTTTAGAACTTGGTAGTGTTACAATAAATAAGCGAAAGCCCATATAATAAGGCTTTGCAGGAATTGGGAGTAGCTAGGTAGCTGGTGCGCCTCTTGGACTTCAAATCCAATGGTGGGCGAGATCCGTCCACGGTGGGTTCGATTCCCATCTACTCCCGCCATTTTTATAGAAAAGCGCTTTTTGCGCTTTTAATTTTAATATAAAATAAATGGAGTGAGTAAGGTTGGAGAATAATTTTAGAAAAAAATATCTCAGGTCTCTTCCTGCTGTTGACCAGGTTTTACAGAGCAGTGTTTTGTTACAGCTACAGAAGGATTACCCCCAGGGGATAATTAATAATGCAGCCAAGGAGATAGTGAATAGCCTCAGGACTGGAATTCTTCAAGCTGAAACAGAGGAAGATATCAGGGATGTTGATTTTCATATAGAAAAATTAGCCGGGCTTACAGCGGAAAAAGTTAAAGAAACTCTAAGGCCCAATCTCCAAAATGTTATAAATGCCACGGGAATTATTCTTCACACCAATTTAGGAAGATCCCTTTTGGCGGAAAGGTCTATAGAAGCAGTAAAAGAAGTTACCCGTCATTTCAGTAACCTGGAGTTTGAACTTGTTACAGGAGAAAGAGGTTCCCGTTATATACATGTTGAAGATTTGTTATGTCAGTTAACAGGGGCAGAGGCAGCTATTGTGGTAAATAATAACGCTGCAGCCGTACTGCTTGTGTTAAACACGCTGGCCAGGGAAAGGGAGGTTATTATTTCCCGGGGTCAGCTAGTGGAGATTGGCGGTTCCTTTAGGATTCCTGAAGTGATGACCCAGAGCGGTGCTCATCTTGTAGAGGTAGGAACTACTAATAAGACCCATCTTATGGATTATCAAAGAGCCATTGGTGAAAATACGGCAATGATATTAAAGGTACATACCAGCAACTATGATATTGTTGGGTTTACTTCACAGGTTAGTACTTCTGAACTGGTAGATCTGGGAGAAAAGTACAGCCTGCCGGTAATTGAAGATTTAGGGAGCGGTGTGCTGATAGATTTAGCCAGGCATGGCTTAAAAGGAGAACCTACCGTTCCAGAGAGTATAGGTGAAGGGCTGGATATAGTTACTTTCAGCGGGGATAAACTGCTAGGGGGCCCCCAGGCGGGTATTATAGTAGGCAAGAAACATTATATTGAAAAGATTAAAAAGAATCAGCTGACCCGGGCCTTGAGAATAGATAAGATGACCCTGGCGGCCCTGGAGGCTACTTTGCAGCTTTACCTGGATGAGGAAAAAGCGATGAGGGAAATTCCTACTTTAAAGATGCTGGCAATGCCTTTAGCCGAAGTTGAGGCCAGGGCTGAGGATATGACTGCCTACCTCAAAGATAATCTTATTGGTAAGGCTCAAATAAGAGTAATAGATGGTTTTTCCCAGGTAGGCGGTGGGGCAATGCCCCTGGAGGAAATACCAACCAAGCTAATTTCTTTGCAGCCTTTCAGGATAACTACTACGGAAATAGCAGAAAATCTCCGGGAAGAGGAAATACCTGTAATTGCCCGGATTCACAAAAACCAGGTTTTAATTGATTTAAGAACAGTAAGGGAAGACGAAACTTTTTTACTGCGGGACAGTCTGGTCCGGGTATTAAAGAAGGTTTAACCGGGAGGGAGAGCCTTTATGGATTCTATAATTGTGGGTACTGCAGGACATGTAGATCATGGAAAAACTATGCTCATTAAAGCTCTTACCGGCAAAGATACGGATCGTTTAAGAGAAGAAAAAGAAAGAGGCATTTCCATAGATCTAGGCTTCGCCCCTTTCACACTTCCCAGCGGCAGGTTGGCGGGTATTGTTGACGTTCCAGGACATGAAAGATTTATACACAACATGTTGGCGGGGATAGGAGGCATTGACGTGGTCATACTGGTTGTTGATGCATCGGAAGGAGTTATGCCCCAGACCCGGGAGCACTTGGAAATAATGCAGCTTTTGGAGATAAATAAAGGGATAGTAGTTATAACTAAAATAGACCTGGTTGAAGAAGAATGGTTGGAATTAGTAGAAGAAGAAATAAAGGAAGAGTTTAAAGGCACCTTTTTAGAAGAGGCTTTAATTCATCGTGTTTCCGTAGTTGACGGGACCGGCATTGAAGAATTAAAGGATTTACTGGACAAAATATCACTGGATGTTCCCTCAAAAGACCAGGAAGCACCCTTGAGGATACCTGTAGACAGGATCTTTAGCGTGTCCGGTTTTGGCACCATAATAACCGGAACATTGCTTAGTGGAACTGTTGCAATTGGTGAAACTGTTCAAATACTTCCTTCAAGATTAGAAGCCCGCATAAGGCAGATACAGTTGTTTGGTGAAACTACAGAAAAAGCCGTGGCAGGTCACAGGGTGGCTTTAAACATGGCCGGAATAGAAAAAGATTTGATAGAAAGAGGCGATGTAGTTGTCAGGCCGGGTTTTTTCAAGGATACTACACTAATAGATGCCCGCCTTAATCTTCTGCCGGAAATAAAAAATTCTCTGGTTAATATGGCGCCGGTTCACTTGTATTTAGGTGCCAAAAGGCTTGTAGCGAAAATTTTACTTTTGGAAAAAGATGAACTGCTCCCGGGAGAATCTACACTTGTTCAGTGCCGTTTAGACAGGGCAGTAGTTGCCCACTCCGGAGACCGCTTTATTATAAGGTCTTATTCCCCTATGACTACCATAGGAGGGGGAGTTGTGTTGGACGGGCATCCAGCAAAACACAAGCGTTTTAAAGAGGATGTAATTAAACGGTTAAAAGTTTTAGAGGAAGGCGACCCTGTTGAATTAATTCTTCAAAAACTGGCAGAAAAAAAATTTGCCTCTGTAAATGAGCTTCGGTTGACAACTAAACTACCTGAAGATATCTTAAATAATGAAGTAGACAAATTAATTGAAGCCGGCAGGATTGTGCCTTTGTCTAATGCTGTGTTAAACAGTGCAACCATGGAGGAGTGGAAAGATTTTATTATTAAATCTTTACAGGATCATTACCGTAAAAATAATTTATCCACCGGATTGTCTAAAGCACAGTTGAAAAATCACCTTTCAACGGAATTAAATCAAAAGGATTACGACTCTTTTTTAGGGCTACTGCAAGATATGAAACTTATTGAAATAAAGGGAGAAACTATTTCTTTTTATGGCCATGAAGCAAAACCTTCACCGAAAGAAGAAGATATACTTCAAAAGATAGAAGAATTACACCTTACTAACAAATTTTCACCCCCTGTAAGAAAAGAAATAACCGATATCTTAAAAACAACATCTCCAACTACCGACAATTTAATTAGTTATCTTTTAGAAAAGGGTATACTGGTTAAAATTAGTGAAGATTTTTTCCTGCATCGGGAATCTTTTAATGAATGCGTGAAAATATTGAGGGAATACCTGGATAAAAATGGAGAAATTACAGTATCTGAATTCAGAACACTGCTGGGCACTTCCCGGAAATATGCTCTGCCTCTTTTAGAAAGCTTTGATCAGAGAAAACTTATCCGCAGAGTTGAAGATAAAAGGGTTCCCTGGAGAATAAAAGAAACGGGAGAGCTTTAAATGAAAATATCCATTTTAAAAACATTCACAATTGCTGTAGAGGAGAAAAGTTTATCTAAAGCTGCTGAATTACTTTATCTTACCCAACCAGCAGTTAGTAAGCATATTAAAATACTGGAGAAACATTTTAACGTACAGTTATTCCACCGACAGGGGCAAAAAGTTTCCCTTACTGAAGGTGGAGAGCTTTTTTACAGCCAGGCAAAAGATATAATTAAAAAATGGGAAAATAGCATGCAACTTATGAGTGAATTAAGTGATAAGGTTGGAGGAGTTTTAAGAATTGGAGCCAGTACTATCCCAGGAGAATATCTCCTGCCGTACCTTTTAGGCTCTTATAAACAGCACTACCCGGAAGTAGAAATAAAAGTGGAAATAGGAGATACAGGGGAAATAGTAAAAAAATTACTTTCAGAAGAAGTCCATATAGGTATTGTAGGGGCTTCGGTAGAAAGGAAAAAGCTAAAAGCCAGAAAATTCACAGAAGATAATTTAGTATTAATTATTCCCTCAGGGCATCCATTGGCGCAAAAGAAAAAAATATATCCTAATGATTTAATTAATCAAGAATTAATTTGGCGGGAAAAGGGTTCAGGTACCAGAAGGGTTGTAGAAGAAAAACTTTTGAATGCAGGATTGTCTCTGGAGTCCCTGCAGCCTGTTTTAGAATTGGGAAGTACCCAGTCAATTATTACGGCAGTTAATGCCGGCCTGGGGATTTCCTTTGTTTCTGCCTGGGCGGTATGTAGAGAAGCATTATCTAAGCATTTAGTAAAAAGAAATGTTGAAGGAATACCCCTACAAAGAGATCTTTATTTTTTATACCCTAAAGAACAGTATTTGCCAAGATCAGCAATTAAGTTTTTAGATTATAGTGATCAGTTTGATATCTTGCTTCATCTAAAAAATAACTTATACAATTAATAAGGTTTAAAAAAAGGATTTTTAATTAAAAGGTCTAATTAGTATGTGACAACTTTAAGGAATAGCTCCGAGAAACGTATGGCAATTATCTAATTAAAGGAGTGTCATAAATGATTGACCAGGGGAAAATACAAGAAGCTGTAAAAATAATTATTGAAGCTATTGGGGAGGACCCTAACCGGGAGGGACTTATAGAGACCCCCAAGAGAGTAGCAAAAATGTATGCGGAAATATTTCAAGGTCTAAAAGAAGATCCCAGTGAACATCTCAGGAAATGTTTTACTGAAGATGAACATGATGAAATGATTTTGGTCAGAGATATTCCCACTTATTCCATGTGTGAACATCATCTGCTGCCCTTTTATGGAAAAACTCATGTGGCTTATATCCCTGCTAACGGTAGGATTACAGGCTTAAGTAAAATAGCCAGAGTTGTAGAAACTATTGCCAGGAGACCTCAGCTGCAGGAAAGATTAACAAGTGAAGTGGCTGATGTAGTGATGGAAACTTTAGAGCCTAAAGGTATAGTTGTGGTAGTAGAAGCGGAACATTTATGTATGACAATAAGGGGAATAAAAAAGCCCGGCTCCCAAACCATAACGTCTGCGGTAAGGGGTATTTTCCGTCGAAATCAGGTTTCCAGGAGCGAAGCATTTTCTTTAATTAAAGGAAGCAGGTAAAGATGGAAAGGATTGAAAAAATATTAAAGAACAAGCAGTTTCAAAAATATATACAAGAAAATAGTATAAAGGAAAAAGATCGGAAGTTTTGTCCTCATGATTTAGAACATTTAATTTCTGTAGCCAGGATAGCATATTTAATAATTATTGAACAGGATAAAAGCTTTGCACGGGATGTTGTTTATGCCGCCGGCTTGCTTCATGATATTGGCAGGTGGGAGGAATATGAGACAGGAAAGGATCATGCCCAGGCCAGCGCTGAGTTATCTGTAGAAATATTAACAAAGTCTGGCTTTACCGGGAAAGAAAGGGAAGAGATAGTTAAAGCAGTTGAGGAACACCGGGGCAAGAATGGTGATAACCTTTCTTTTTTAGGAAAAATACTTCACCAGGCTGACATGTTATCCCGTCCCTGCTGGCAGTGTAAGGCCAGGGGAGAATGCTATAAATATGCAGACATGCCAACCAGGGAAGGTCTGCAATATTAATATTGTTGAAGAGGTGTTTTAATTGAAAGTTAGAGTTATTATTCCCCATAACAGGGAAGACATCAGGCGGGAAATAGATAAAATAGGTACAGATAAAGCTGGCACAGACATTATGGTTCCCAAGGGCCAGTTTTTTTGGGTGAAACTATATGATGTTCCCTTGAAAGGAGCTGTTTTGCTAAAGCAGGAAATGTTATCCAAGGGGGGGGAAGCAGCAGTTCCCCGGGATGTGGGAAGCTTGACCTGCGAAAAAACAGATATACTACTCATGGGAACCCTAAAACAGTACCGTTTTTTAACAAAAAAGCTAAAACAGCAGCCTTTTTCATTAAAAGATTATGCCATGGAATTAGAAAAGGCCCTAAAAAAGTATATCAGCCATCATTATATGGACAGGAAGAACAAAAAGATTTTAGATTTAAGGGAAAAAAGCTTACCCCTGGGGGATAGGACTTTAGTTATGGGCATACTAAATGTTACCCCTGATTCATTTTCAGATGGCGGTTATTTTTTTGGCATGGATAAGGCTATAGACCATGCTAAAAAAATGGTTGATCAAGGTATAGATATCTTAGATATAGGGGGAGAATCAACCCGTCCCCAATCAGAACCTATTTCAGAAGAAGAGGAACTAAAAAGAATTGAACCTATTCTAAAGGAACTTCTAGGAGAATTAGAAATTCCTATTTCTATTGATACCTACAAAGCTTCTGTTGCAGAAAGGGCCTTAGAAATGGGTGCTCACATGGTAAACGATGTGTGGGGGTTAAAGGCTGATCCCGAGATGGCCCCGGTAATATCCAGTTATAAGGTGCCTGTTTGTATAATGCACAACCGGAAGGTAGCAGAGTACCAGGATTTAATTACGGAGGTAGTCGGTGATTTGAAGGAAAGTATAGACATAGCTTTAAATGCCGGGATCAAAGAAGAAAACATTATTTTGGACCCGGGTATAGGCTTTGGGAAAACGCTAGAAGATAACTTACAAGTCATGCATCACCTGGAAGAACTTGTTTCCCTGGGGTACCCGGTTCTACTGGGCACCTCCCGTAAATCCATGATAGGAAAAGTCTTAGACCTGCCTGCGGAGGAACGGTTTGAAGGAACTGCTGCTACTTTAACTTTGGGAATAGCTAAAGGAGTTGACATAGTCAGGGTTCATGACATTGAGTATATGCAAAGAGTGGTTAAAATGACAGATACTATGGTAAGAAGGCCGCCATATGATATTATTTAGCTAAGATTTTATTTCTTAATAGGAGAAGGAGAAAAATGGTTTGGATAAAATAATCATAAACGAAATGTCTTTTTACGGTTACCACGGGGTCCTTCCCTCAGAAAGGGTACAGGGACAGTTATTTATTATATCTTTAGAATTGTATGTGGACTTATCTAGAGCAGGGAAAACAGATGCTCTGGAAGATACCATCGACTACTCGGCTGTTTACGAAGAAGTTAAGAATTTGGTAGAAGGTAAGGAATTTAACCTGCTAGAGGCTTTGGCTGAAAAGATTTCCGAAAAAATATTGGAGCGGGGGCAGGTGCAGGAAGTTATAGTAAAAATTAAAAAACCCTGGGCACCTATTCCAGGTATTCTGGATTTTGTAGGGGTTGAGATAAGGAGAGGGAAGCAGTAAAAATGGCTTTTGTATATTTAGGTATCGGCTCAAACCTGGGGGACCGGAAGGCCAACCTCCAGGAAGCGGTAAAAATGTTAAATGCCTATGAAAGCATTTCTGTAGCAGAAGTTTCTTCTTTTTATGAAACGGAACCGGTAGGTTATGAAAAACAAGGAATGTTTTTAAACGGTGCCCTTTCCTGCAAGGCTACATTAGATCCCTATGAGTTTCTGAAGTTTACTCAAGAAATAGAGAATAATTTAAAAAGGGTAAAGACTATAAGGTGGGGTCCCCGGACCATAGACGTGGATATTTTATTGTATGGTAATTTGGAATTAACAGATATTCCCCGCTTAATTATTCCTCACCCCAGGATGACGGAGAGGGAATTTGTTCTACTCCCCCTGGCGGAAATAGCCCCGGAGGTTATACACCCTCCTACGGGAAAGAGCATAAAGCAGTTATTAAAGGAATTAAAAACTAAGGAGACCTGAGTTGGTCTCCTTAGTTTATGTTCCTTTACTTTCATCTACAAAGGCCAGAAGGTATATTTCCTTACCTTCTTCCTTAAGGGACTGGTGGTCAGGTTGTTCATTTAAAAAAGTTTCTGTTTCCTTAAGTTTTTCCAATTCACTTTCAGTTAGATGGGCCCATTGAAGATTTTTTAAGTGTTCCACACAATACCTCCCAATGTATTAATACTAATCTTTATTATTACAACTTTGTGGTTTTCTTATTCACTCTCTACATGGTTTTATCATAAGATGCATTATCTAAAACTATAGGAGGGGTAAGTCTTGTGTGGGATCTGTGGTATTTACAACAAAAGAGGTATAGAAATTAGCAAAGAAGAAATTGAAGATATGAAAAAAACCATGATTCACAGAGGCCCTGATGAAGAAGGGATCTATATTGAGGAGAGCATAGGTCTTGGTTTCCAGCGCC
>PWHX01000062.1 GCA_003555415.1 Syntrophomonadaceae bacterium
ACCTTTCTGTTATGGGCTTTTTTAGCTGCTTTAACTGGGCTGGCTTTAATTAAGTGGGAAAAGGAATATGAGTCTCCGGTTATGTTCTTCCTTTTAGCAGGACAGGTTTTTCTCCTTCTCTTTTTGGTTGTTCATAACCCCTTCAGGCTTATGTCTGGAATACCGGTAGAAGGGTACGGCCTCAACCCTCTTTTAATGGATCCCTGGATGGTAATTCATCCTCCTATAATATTTGTAGGTTACGCAGCCTTACTGCTTCCCTGCGCATATGCTTTAGGTGGACTGTGGAAAAAAGACTACCAGGGATGGGCTTCCCGAGCCCTGCCCTGGGCTGTTGCAGGATGGTTTTTTCTGGGAGCCGGTATTATTATCGGTGGTTACTGGGCTTATAAAGTGCTGGGCTGGGGTGGCTACTGGGGATGGGATCCCGTAGAAAATGCTTCCCTGGTTCCCTGGTTAACCTGTACGGCTCTGGTTCACGGAATTTTAGTGCAAAAAGCCCGGGGCTTAAATTTGCGGTCAAATATAGTTTTAGCGATCATAACTTTTGTTTTGATTATTTACGCTACTTTCTTGACCAGGAGCGGTATCCTGGCTGATTTTTCCGTTCATGCCTTCACGGAAACTGGCCTTAACCCTTACATGTTAGCCTTTATGCTTTTCTTTTTTATAATCGGCATGGGTCTTTTCCTGGCCCGTTACCGGGACATACCATCTGATTCCGTTGACGAAATATGGTATTCAAAGTTGTCTACTTTTTCTTATGCCATATTACTGCTCTCTCTTTCCGCCATAATAATAAGCATAGGAACTTCTTCTCCTATTATAACCGGCTTTATTGGAAGTCCGGCCAGTGTGGACACTTCCTTTTATAATTTAACAAATGCTCCTATTGCAGTTTTGCTTGCCCTGGTTCTGGCTATATGTCCCCTGGTCAAATGGAGGAATAATGAAAATGTAAAGCTTTGGACCAGGCTAAAAGTCCCTACTCTTTTAACTGTTTTAGGTCTTGTGATTACCGTTATATTTGGAGTTTATTCTCCATTAAAGTTATTATTTCTGGGCTCTGCCTATTTAGCCCTGGCTACCAACTCTTTTGCTCTTTATAATGCTCTAAAACGAGGCATTAAAAACAGCGGCGGTTATTTAGCCCATGTAGGGCTGGCTCTTATGCTGGTAGGTATATTGACTTCATCTACCTTAGACCACAGCCATGTAATATCTTTAAAGCATAACGAAACGGGGGAAGCCTTGGGTTACTCTTTCACTTACCTGGGCTCAGGAGTTTCAGATGAAAATGAGGTTCAAGAGCTGCAGGTAAAAAAAGGCGATAGTTCATTTATTGCTACTCCTAGAATGTATTATACAGGAGAAGAGCCTGATACCAGACTTATGAGGGAACCATATATAGCTAGAAGCTTATTTAGTGACCTTTATATAAGCCCCCTGGAGGAAAGGCTGGAAAAACCAGGCACCAACTTAACCCTGGTAGAAGGAGATAGTATCCGGACCATGGGGTATGATATAAAATTCCTGGAATTTTATATGGATTCCCATGATCAGGCAGGAAAGGTACAGGTAGGTGCCGTATTAGAAGTAGAGAAAGAGGGTAATAAAGTAGAGATAATGCCTGCCATGCTAATGGAGGGGAAAGAAACTGAACATCTACCTCAAGACCTGCCTGGAGAAGAAAGCCAGGTTTTCCTGGAGGCTGTTGATGCTGACCAGGGGAAGGTTATGATAAGGATAGCCGAAAAAGATGCCCCTCCTCCTGAAACTATATTTATTATAGAGGTAAGCAATAAGCCGCTTATTTCTGTATTATATCTCGGTTCAATATTCTTGATGGTGGGGACATTACTGGCTTGCTGGAGAAGATTTTCTAATTATTCTTCATAGTCTTGTTCACTAAAAGTAACTAATAATGGGAAAAATACTGGGGGAGTGTTTTTTATGGATGTTGATATTATTGTATTAGGTATTAACCACAAAACTGCTCCGGTAGAAGTCAGGGAAAAACTGGCTTTTACGGAAAAAGAGCTGGAAAGAGCCTTAAATTTTAGTCAAGACATAGACAGGTTATTAGAAACAGTAATTATTTCAACCTGCAACCGTACAGAAGTTTACGGTGTAGTGGAAGGCCTCTCGGATTCCAAACGATCTGTTATAGACTTTCTTACTCAATTTAAAGATATAGAGGAGGAGAAACTAAAAAACTGTTTTTATCTATACCGGGGCTATGAAGCTATGGTTCACCTTTTTGAAGTTGCTACCGGTCTGGATTCTATGGTTTTAGGAGAAACAGAGATTTTAGGTCAGGTAAAGGAATCTTATCAGAAAAGTATGGAAACGGACAGGGCAAATACTGTTTTCCATGCTCTCTTCCGGCAGGCCCTGACTGTTGGTAAGAGGGTGCATCGGGAAACAGAGATTAATGATCATGCAGCTTCCGTAAGCTATGTGGCTGTTATCTTGGCCAATAAAATTTTCCAAACTATTTCGGATCAAAAAATCATGGTTATAGGTGCGGGGGAGATGGCGCAGCTTACTTTAAAGCATCTCTGTGACAAAAGGGTAAAGGATTTAATTATTGTTAATCGGAGCCTGGAGCAGGCTAATAAGTTAGCAGGATTGTTCAACGGCCGGGTGGTGGGCTACAATTATCTTTTTGATATGTTGTTGGAAGCAGACATTGTTATAAGCTCTACTAGCGCTCCTCATTTTGTTGTTGATCGGGAAAGGATGGAAAATGTTATGGCCCGCCGCGGCAATAAAAAGATATTTCTTATAGATATTGCGGTACCCCGGGATATTGACCCCCAGGTTAAAGATATTGATGGAGTATACTTATATAATATTGATGATCTTCAGGCTGTTTTAGAATCAAATATGAAGGAAAGGGAGTTGGCTGCTAAGAAGGCCAAAAAGATTATTCATGAAGAAGCCCAGGAATTTCAGAACTGGTTGAATGCCAGGAGGGTTGTTCCTTTAATAAAAGCTCTAAGGGACAGGGGTGAAGATATTCGCCTGGATCACCTGGAAAGAACTATGGATAAATTAAAAGGGTTGAGTGAAAAGGAAAAAAAGGTTATAGAGAATCTTTCCAAAAACATTATTAATGACTTCCTCCGGGAACCGGTCCTGCGGCTAAAGGAAATGGCTGCCGAAGAAAATTCCGAAGAAAGTATTGATAATCTTTGTAACCTGTTTGACCTGGATATAGATATAGAGAAAGAAAAAAGGTTAAAAGCTAAAAAATCCGACAGGGGCTAATTCTTATGACCAGTTTATATCCTATAAATTTAGATATAGAAAACAAAAAAGTTTCAATAATTGGGGGCGGAGAAGTAGCCTTAAGAAAAGTTAAAACCCTTTTATCCTTTAAGGCTAAGGTTTACGTGGTAAGCCCCAAGGTGATTCCTGCTTTTGAAGATTTAGCCGGCAAGGGTGAAGTAATTCTTCACAGGGAAAAATATAACAAAGGTTTCTTACGGGAAAGTTTCCTGGTTATAGGAGCTACCGATGACCCCCAGGTTAACCGAATAGTAGCTCGGGATGCTGAGGAGGAAAATATTCCTGTTAATATAGTGGATGATTTAGAGCTATGCACTTTTCTTGTTCCAGCAGTAGTTAAGCGGGGCCCCCTTACTATAAGTATTTCTACCGGGGGGGAAAGCCCGGGAATGTCCGCCAAAATAAGAAGAGACCTGGAGAAGATATACGGAAAAAAATACGGTTTGTTTTTAGAGTATTTAGGTAAAGTCAGAAAAATATTAATTAAAGAGATTCCTGACCCGGAAAAGAGAAGGGAATTAATAATAAAGCTATCCGACCCCTCCCTGGTTAGCTTGATAGAGGGGGAAGATTTAAGCCGCCTGGAGGATAAATGCCGGGAAATAATAAAGGATTATTTAGAAAAATAAGCGTTCGGGGAGATAATCATGAAAACTTTGGTAGTTGGCACTCGAGGAAGTCAGCTGGCCCTGGCTCAATCTAATTATATAATTGATGCCCTTAAAAGAGTTAAGCCGGATATTAACTGGGAACTAAAGATAATTAAGACAACAGGAGATAAGTTTTTAAACGAGACTTTTGAGAAACTGGAAGGTAAAGGATTGTTTGTCAAGGAGATTGAAAGTGCTCTTGTAAAGAAAGAAATTGACCTGGCGGTTCACAGTATGAAGGACCTGCCTTCAGAAGAGGATGACGCCCTGAAAATTGCTGCTGTTACTGAAAGGGAAAACCCCAGGGATGTCCTGGTTTCTAACAAAGATCACTTTTTATCCTCTCTTCCCAGGGGAGCTGTTGTAGGCACCAGCAGTGTAAGGCGTAAGGCTCAGCTCTTAAATGTAAGGCCTGACTTGCAGTTTAGCCCTATCCGGGGCAATGTAAACACACGTCTTCGCAAGATGAAGGAGCTGGAGCTAGATGCTATTATCCTGGCATATGCAGGCCTTAAGAGGTTAGACCTGTTGAAGGAAATGAAAGAGCTGATATCTGTTAAAATATGCACACCTGCCGTAGGCCAGGGAGCCCTGGGTATACAGATAAGGTCGGATGATAAAGGGACAGAGAGCATCGTTTCCCTTTTAAACCATGACGCTACACAAAAAGCCATAACTGCTGAAAGAGGGTTGTTAAAGTGCCTGGGAGGCGGGTGCAGCGTCCCCATGGGGGCCTATGCAGAACTGGAAGATTCGGTAGTAAAATTAAGGGGGATGGTGTGTTCTCCTGACGGTAGTTTATGCCTTAAAGATTATCAGGTCGGTCCAGTTTCCGATGCGGCCATGGTGGGACGTCAATTGGCCGAAAGGCTTCTGGGAAAAGGGGCCAAAAAACTAATCAATATGGAGACGGACAAGTAGTTAAAATAATGATCCAAAAGAAGGTGCATTTAAAATGACTAAAGGAATTGTATACCTGGTGGGGGCGGGCCCGGGAGATCCTCGCTTAATTACGTTACGGGGGATTGACTGCATTAAAAAAGCTGAAGTTTTAGTGTATGACCGTTTAGTAAACCAGTCTTTGCTGGACTATGGCTCCCCTGAAGCGGAGAAAATATTCGTTGGCAAAAGGCCGGACAATCATGCTCTGCCCCAGGAGGAGATAAGTAAACTGTTGGTGGAAAAGGCGCTTCATAATAAAATAGTGGTTAGATTAAAGGGGGGAGACCCCTTTGTGTTTGGCAGGGGTGGCGAAGAAGCAGAGCTCCTGGCAGAACAGGGGATACCCTTTGAAATTGTGCCCGGTATAACTTCAGCTGTAGCTGTACCGGCCTATGCCGGTATACCCGTAACCCATCGAAGTTATGTTTCCGGGTTTTCTGTTATTACCGGCCATGAAGAAGACGAAAAAGAAAATACAGCCATTCAATGGGATAAACTGGCTGCCGGCAAGGACACGCTAATCTTTTTAATGGGAGTTAAAAATTTAGAGCTAATTGTTAGCCAGCTAGTTTCCAGGGGCAAATCTAGTCATACTCCAGTTGCCTTGATCAGGTGGGGAACCCTGGGTCGGCAGGAAGTACTTAAGGGCACTTTGGATAATATTGTTTCTATGGTTAAGGAAAATAACTTTAAGCCTCCGGCAGTAATTATGGTGGGAGAAGTGATTAACTTAAGGGATAAATTAAAATGGTGGGAAAACAAACCTCTTTCCGGCCGGGCGGTGGTGATAACCCGACCTCACCATCTTCAAGGTGGTTTCCGGGAAAAGATACTGGAGTTGGGAGGGGAACCGGTATCATTACCAACGGTAAAAGTTTTACCCCCACAGGATTACAGCTTGTTGGACGGGTTTTTGGAGAAAATTGATAAATTCCATTGGATAATCTTTACCAGTATAAATGGTGTAGAATACTTTTTTAATCGATTAAAGGTAAAAAAAATAGATTTTAGAGAGTTAAAAGGAGTTAAACTGGCAGCAATCGGGCCTAAAACAGGGGAAGCCATAAATGATTTAGGATTGAAAGTAGAATTCCAGCCCGCTGAATACCGGGCAGAAGCTGTTGCAGAAGGTCTTAAGGGTTTTACCAGTCCAGGTGAGGCAGTTTTACTTCCCAGGGCTGATATTGCCAGGTTGGAGCTGCCCCGGGCTTTAAAGGAAATGGGACTGGACGTGCACGAGGTTACAACATATTATAATGAATTACCCGAAGACAGGGGTGATTTTAATTTTGAGGAATTACTATCTGGAAGTAAAAAGCCTATTATCACCTTTTCCAGCTCCTCTACGGTGCGAAACTTTATGAAACTATTAGTGGATGGTGGCAAGGAAATGGTTAAAGGCGCTGTTTTGGCCAGTATAGGACCCATAACCAGCGAAACCATAAGGTCTTTTGGTTTAAATGTAGATATCGAAGCCTCCAGTTACACCATGGATGGTCTGCTGGAGGAAATTCTAAAATACACAGAAACCAATGAATATTAAAAATAAGCCTGTTAAAAAGAAAGAGACTGAACAGGTAGAGGGGGAAGCTCATGATTAGTTTTACTAAGCTCTTATGCGGATCAAATTATTATGGAGACCAGCTGAGATACTGTAGCGGTGCAGCCCGGGAAATACATGGAACATCCCCCGGCAGGGGCCCTGTTGTTATCTGGAATGCTACCCAAAGCTGCAACTTAAACTGCAAACACTGTTATGCAAGTTCAGATGGGAAAAAATATACAGGAGAATTGACCCGGGAAGAAGGTCTTAAATTTATGGAAGACCTGGCAGATTTTAAAGTTCCTGTTGTCTTGTTTTCAGGGGGGGAACCTCTTTTAAAGGAGGATTTTTTTGACCTGACCTCCAAAGCTTCTAAGCTGGGCATGAGGGTTACCATATCCACTAATGGCACCCTGATAACCAGAGATGTTGCTAAAAAAATAAAGAGGGAAGGCGTCGGTTATGTGGGAATAAGCCTGGATGGGATAGGAGAGCTTAATGACCGTTTCCGTGGCAAAAAAGGCGCTTTTGAAGAGGCTTTGGAGGGAATCAGGGCCTGCCGGGAAGCCGACCAGAAGGTTGGACTTCGCTTTACTATAAACCGTCATAACTATAAAGAAATAGAAGATATATTTTACCTGATTGAAGAAGAAGGAATCCCGCGGATTTGTTTTTATCACCTGGTTTACAGTGGGAGAGGTAAGGAAATGATGGAGGAAGATATTTCCCACGAAGAAACCCGGGAAATATTAGACTTGATCATGGAAAAGACCCTTGATTTTTCCCGCCGGGGTAAGGAAAAAGAAATACTTACCGTAGATAACCATGCAGATGGTGTTTATTTATATCTTAAAATGAAAAAAGATAATCCTGAAAAAGCTGAAGAGATAAGAGGCCTTCTGGAAGTGAATGGCGGTAACAGGAGCGGTATGGCCGTTGGGGCCGTTGACAGCTTTGGGAACGTTTACCCCGACCAGTTTACCCGGAATCACGCTCTGGGTAATGTAAAAGAAGGAAGTTTTCGAGATATCTGGACAAACGGAAGCAATACCTTACTGGCACACTTAAGGAACAGGAAGCCTCTTTTAAAGGGAAGGTGTGGGGAGTGCCAGTGGTTGAATTTGTGTAATGGTAACTTCAGGGCCAGGGCGGAAGGATTTACAGGGGATTACTGGGAATCAGATCCAGCCTGCTATTTAACCAATGAGGAAATAGGTGTTAAAGAATAATTATAAGGGGTGTCAGAAATGTACTTTCCAGACAATAGACCGCGTCGGCTTCGTTCCAGCGGAGCTCTCCGGGAAATAGTAAGGGAAACTGCCCTTAGACCAGAAGATCTTATATATCCCCTTTTTATTGTTCATGGAGAAGGAATAACAAAGCCCATTTCTTCCATGCCCGGTATCTACCAGCACTCCATAGATAGTTTACTGGAAGAATTAAAAGAAGTAGTATCTCTGGGAATAAAGGCGGTAATATTATTTGGTATACCGGATTACAAGGATGAAAAAGGCTCCTCTGCTTTTGACCCTCAGGAGGTACTGCAAAGGGCTATAGGGCGGATAAAAGAAACTTACCCGGAACTTTTGGTTATCTCCGATGTGTGTCTGTGTGAATATACTAACCACGGCCACTGCGGCCTGATTGAGGAGGGCGGTATACTTAATGATCCTACCCTGGAAATACTTGTCAATATTGCTCTGTCCCATGCCCGAGCGGGAGCAGATATGGTAGCGCCTTCAGACATGATGGATGGTAGAGTAAAGGCCATAAGGGAAGCCTTGGATGAAGAAGGGTTTGATCAGACGGCGATTATGTCCTATGCAGCTAAATACTCTTCCTCCTTTTATGGTCCTTTCCGGGAGGCGGCAGATTCTACCCCATCCTTTGGAGATAGAAAAACCTACCAAATGGATCCTGCCAACAGCAGGGAGGCTTTGAAAGAAGTGTGTATGGATGTGGCCGAAGGAGCCGATATTATTATGATTAAACCGGCTTTGGCTTATC
>PWHX01000055.1 GCA_003555415.1 Syntrophomonadaceae bacterium
AAGAAAATAGAAAAGCTGCAGAAACAAATAGATGATTTAGAAAAAGAATTGAATTTACAATCTCAAGAACTATCAGAAATAAGGAAAAAAGAAGCGGTTATTTTAGAAAAGAATATTTCTGATATCTTAAAGGAGTTAGAAATGCCTGAATCTCATTTCAGCGTAGACTTTAAAACTAAAGATAATTATACTGCTAATGGGATTGATGAGGTTGAATATTTATTCTCAGCTAATCCGGGAGAACCTCTTAAACCTCTTTCTAAAATAGCTTCAGGGGGAGAAATGTCAAGAATTATGTTGGCTTTAAGATCGGTTTTAGCCCAGGCAGATGAAATTCCTACTATAATATTTGATGAGGTAGACGTGGGAATTGGTGGCACTGCTCTGCAAGCAGTAGGGGAAAAGCTTTTTCTTGTAGCCCTACATCGGCAGGTTATCTGCGTTACCCATTCACCTCAAATAGCCAGTATGGCTGACAGCCATTATGCAATATCCAAAAATGTTAAGGAAGGAAGAACATATACTGGCGTTAAAAAGTTATCAGAAGAAGAAAGAAAAATGGAAATAGCTAGAATGGTTAGCGGTTCTAAAACAACAGAGCTTACTATGAAACATGCTGAAGAAATGATTCAAAAAGCCGGTGACTACAAGCAAAAAAGATAAAAGAGTAAAAATAAAAAATAATAAATTAACAAAAGATGGCAATATTGTCATCTTTTTATTGTTTTCAGTGCCAGATATAACATTGCTTATTATGTAAACTAGTTCGTATAAAAAAATTATTTCAGGTTAACTTAAGGTTACTGAAATTAAATCGATTACGGAGGTGATTTTTTAATAACTTTAGCTAAGGAGTGTGAATTTTAGTGAAATATTCAAGGATTTGTTTTAAAATCCTTATAATCTGTTTAATTATATCATTATCAATACCTTTATTATTTTGGTATAACTATTCACAAAATCTTCAAATTATACAGGGAAAAGAACGTTATGTAAACTTGCCTTTTCCCTTTGAAGCTGAAATAAGCTGTGACCGAAAAGATGTTCTTAAAATTAATGGAAGTTTAATTGATAAGGACAGCAGAACTGTAAGTTTAAGAAATCCATTAGCAATGAAGGCTACAAGCTTAGGAGAAGTCAACCTGGATGTTAAATTATTCGGTATAATTCCAGTCAAACAGCTTACCGTTAATGTCCTTCCAGAAAAGGAGTTGTATCCCGGCGGCCAGTCCGTAGGTATAAAATTAACGTCTGATGGTGTTATGGTTGTTGGCTATAATGAAGTAGAAGGAACCTATCCAGCTAAAGAAGGCGGTATTAAAAAGGGAGATTCCATTGTAGCTATTAATAATACAAAAGTAGACGGCGTAGATGAGGCCGCTGATCTAATTAATAAGAAAGGCAGCAGTGGAAAGCCTATAGAGTTCAAAGTAAAAAGAGATGAAAAAATTATTGAACAAAAAGTAAGTCCCAATTACTGTTCTGAAACTAATAGTTATCGCATCGGATTATTCATTAGAGATACCGCTGCTGGTGTAGGAACTTTAACTTTCATTGATCCTTCTACTAATAAATATGGAGCTTTAGGCCATGTAATAGTTGATATAGATACAAATAAGCCAATCGATATAAGTCAGGGAGAAATCGTTAAAGCCAGTATAGTTGGTATTAAAGAGGCTCAACGGGGACATCCGGGAGAAAAAACAGGAGTTTTCATTGAGCAAAAAGATATAATAGGAACTATTGCAAAAAATACAGAATTAGGAATATTCGGCAGCCTGGAAAAAATGGATAATAAAAACCATCATTATGTTGAACCTATTCCCATAGGCTTGAGTAATGAAGTCGAAACAGGTACGGCAGAAATTTTAACGGTGCTAAAAGGTGATAAAATAGAAAAATTTAATATCGAAATACAAAGAATAGTCAATAAAACTTCACCAACCAACAAAGGTTTTATAATAAAAATAACAGACGAAAAATTATTATCAGAAACAGGCGGTATTATACAAGGGATGAGTGGAAGTCCTATAATTCAAAATGGTAAGATCGTTGGTGCTGTAACCCACGTTTTTGTTAATGATCCTGCCAAAGGTTATGGTATTTTCATAGAATGGATGTTTCTAGAATCAGAAATTTTAGATACACAACTCAACAATCAATCTTAAAACCTAACATTTTAAATTATAAAATAATTACAATTTTATAATTTTTTTTATTAAATTATAAAGGTATTTAATTCCAAAATGTCGAATAATTATTATAAATAATAAAAAAAGGAGGTTCCAGTTTGAGAGTATTAATTGCTGATGATAACCGAGAATTTAATGAGTTATTGTCTAATTTTTTAGAAGAACAACCGGATATAGAGGTGGTTGGGCGAGCGTATAACGGAAAAGAAGCTTTAGAAAAGGCAGTAGAAACTGAGCCTGATGTATTATTACTTGACATCATAATGCCTTATTTAGATGGTCTGGGAGTTCTTGAGCAATTGCCAGATCTTGATATAGAGCAAAAACCTAAAATTATAATGCTAACTGCATTTGGTCATGAAAACATTACTCATAGGGCTGTTGAATTAGGTGCCACTTACTACATTTTAAAGCCTTTTAACATGGAGTTGTTAAGTGAAAGAATAAGACAGTTAAGCAATTACAGTGATGGCAGTAGTGATAGCGGTACAAGCAGTAGCACAAGTAGCAGCAGTATTGATAAAAGTCAGTACGTTCAAAAAAGTACAACCATTAATTCTAATAATTTAGAAACTGAAATAACTAATATAATTCATGAAATAGGTATACCTGCTCATATAAAAGGATATTTATACCTAAGAGAAGCCATTATGATGGTAATACAGGAGATTGAAATACTTGGAGCAATAACTAAAGTATTGTATCCCCGCATTGCTGAAAAGTATAATACAACACCTAGTAGAGTTGAAAGAGCTATAAGGCACGCTATAGAAGTTGCATGGGCTCGAAATAATGTAGACACTATTAAGAAATTTTTTGGTTATACTATCAATACGGAAAGAGGGAAACCTACAAATTCTGAATTTATTGCTTTAGTCGCTGATAAGTTAAGACTTAGAACTAAGGTAAGTTAGCTAAACAATAAACTTTTAAAAATGAATTAATTTTATAATCTTTTTGAAAAAGATATGTGTAAAAGCATATCTTCTTTTATTTTGTTTTAGATTTAAAAAAATAACACATAATAAATAAAGGAAAAAATCATAATATAACAGAGGTGCAAAAATTGTCAGAAGAAAAAAAAACAAAAACAATTTTCAAATTAAGGCAATTTTAAAAAAAGATAAAAAAACAAAAGATCTGGTTAAAAGAATTGATTCTGGTGAAATAGCTTTAATCGACCATAAAGATATCGATGAAGTTGCAGGGTATTCATTGGTCCAAAAAAAAGTTAAAGCTGTAATTAACTTCAGTTCATCTATTAGCGGTAAATATCCAAACTTAGGACCAAAAATTCTTGTAGATTCTGGAATACCTTTAATAGATGAGGCAAATGAAGATATGTGGGAGAAGGCCCAGGAGGGTGATGAAATAGAAATATATGGATGCAATATTTACAAGGGCCAAGAGAAAATCGGCTCTGGAGAAATACTTGATATAAATAAAATAAATGAAAAAATTGATTCTACCTACAAAAACTTAGATGAAGAACTGGATAAATTTGTGCAAAACACCTTACATTATGCACAGAAAGAAAAAGGGCTAATTACAGGGAAGGTGAAAATTCCTGAGATTGACACTTCTATAAAGGGAAGGCATGTTTTAGTAGTTGTAAGGGGACAAAAATACAAAGAAGATTTAAAAACAATTATTTCTTATATAAAAGAAGTTAAGCCGGTAATAATTAGTGTTGACGGGGGAGCAGATGCTATAACAGAATTTGGCTTTAAGCCGGATCTTATTATAGGGGATATGGACAGTGTAAGTGACGAAGCTTTAAAAAGTGAAGCAGAATTAATAGTTCATGCTTATCCTGATGGAAGAGCACCGGGACTAGAAAGGATAAAATATCTGGGGTTGTCTTCTAAATTGTTCTCAGCACCAGGAACTAGTGAAGACATTGCTATGTTGTTGGCCTTTGAGAAAGGTGCAAATCTGATAGTAGCTTTAGGAACCCATTCTAACATGATAGACTTTCTAGAAAAAGGCAGAAAAGGGATGGCCAGTACTTTCCTGGTCAGATTAAAAGTAGGTACCAGGTTAGTAGATGCCAGGGGAGTTAGCCAGTTGTACCAAGGAAAATTAAAAAAATCCTTACTGGTTAGCTTGATAATAGCAGCACTTATCCCGATGATTGTTCTAATTCTTTTTTCTCCCACTATTCAGCATATATTACATTTATTATTCTTAAAACTTAGATTTGGACTGGGCGGTGGATAACAATGTACCATCGGCGAGATTTTATAATTACTATTATATCTATTTTTCTGGCCTTGGGAATCGGCATTTTAGTAGGAACAGCCTTGAGTGACAATATTATTGTTCAGCAGCAAAAAGAAGTAGTTGAGCAATTAGAGAAAGAGTTAATCAGGTATAACTCCCGTCAAACAATATTAAAAGAAGACAAAAAGGCCTTGGAAGATGAATTATCTATGTGGGCTGTTTTTCAAGATGATATTCTACCAGAACTTATAATAAGCCATCTAAAGGATAAAAATATTGCTTTAATATATAGTAATTGCGAAATAAAAAATCTAGATGTATGGAATTTGTTAGAATCTGCTGGGGCTGATAAGTTTCGGATTTATGGTAATGCTCAAGGGGATACTCCTGGAAATATTAAAATCCAGGAAGAAGCTTTTGATTTAAACAGTAAAAGTGAAAAAGAATTATTTTATGACTATATAATACAAAGCATGGGATATTACGACCAGATTGTAGTATTTTCTGAAGACATTATTAATTCTAACCTTAAAGAATTATTATTGTCCAAATTTAAAAAAGCCAATTTAGATATTATTAGTGTTTATTCTTCTTCTTTAGAAGAATGGGAAACTTATGATTATTTAGAGTCGGGCATAAAGACTGCCGATAAAATAGAAACTGTTTCCGGACAGTTAAACTTATTACAGCTTCTAGGAAAATAACTTAAATTTATAAAAAAACAGGAGTAATAATATGGTTAAAATATCTGCTGTTATGCCTGCGTATAATGAAGAAAAATATTTAGCAAAAACTATTGAATCCCTTAAGGAATTAGAGGAAGTTAAAGAGATAATAGTAGTTAACGATGGTTCTACTGACTTTACTCGAGGGATAGCCTTAGATTGTGGGGCAAAACTGATTGACCTTAAAGAAAACCTAGGAAAGGGAGGCGCAGTTCAGGAGGGTTTAAAACATGCCGGTTTTGAAGTAATAGCCCTGGTAGATGCTGACCTGGGTTATTCCGGCAGGGAAATTAAAAAATTGATTAAATTATTTTACGCTGAAAAACCAGATATGGTTATAGCTGGGTTTAAAGAGGAAACTGCTGGGGGAGGTTTTGGATTGGCAAGGAAGACGGCCAGTTTATTAATCAAAATTATGACTGGCCATACAATACGTTCTCCCCTTTCAGGCCAAAGGATAATAAAAAAAGAATTTTTAGAAAGAATGGGAGAACTCCCAGGGGGATTTGGTTTGGAATTTGGGTTAACCTTAAATGCTTTAAGAAAAGGTTTTAGCATAAAGGAAGTAGATACTGATATGACTCACCGGTTGCACGGTAAAAATTTTAAAGGATTTATGCATCGGGGCAGGCAGTTGATAGCCATTGCAAAAACATTTATTAATATACTAAGGAGAGAGAAGAGGGTCACTTAAATGTTAATAATCCTGTTTATTTTCTCCTTGAGTATTTCTCTAATTATAGCTCCTATAATAATCCCATTATTAAAAAGAGGTTTTATTCGCATAAATTATAACAGGAAAGAAATACCCTCAGGTCTGGGATTAATATTTTTAACTGCTTATCTTTTTACCGTTCCCCTATTCTTTATTTTTGAAATTACAGACCCCTTATTTATATTATTAAAACTTTTTCTCTTATTTGGTATAGCCTTGGCTGGACTTATTGATGATTTTATGGGAGATTTAAATAGAGGCTTTAAAGGACATTTTGTAAAACTAATTAAGGGTAAGGAACTCACCTCTGGAATGTTCAAGTTAATAATAGGTGGTATGCTGGGAATAATTTTAGGTCTATTAATTGAAGATAATATATTTCTAGTTTTATTAAACGCCTTTTTGTTTGCATTAGCTATAAATACTTTTAATTTGATGGATGTTCGCCCCGGAAGAAGCTTAAAACTGTATATTTTCTTAGCACTTTTATTTTTTTTCTGGGCTGAAAATTGGCTTATCTTTTTATTAATCCCCCTGTTGGGCATAGCTTTTGTTTTACTTTTCTTTGACTTAAAAGAGGAGGGTATGTTGGGAGATATAGGTTCAAATTTACTGGGAGCTTCAATAGGGTTTTCCCTGGTTTTTATTCTTGATAACTTGGCAAAGCTCTTAGTCCTGGCTTTACTTATTGTTATCCAGTGGGTGGGAGATAAGATTTCTTTCACCAAGATAATAGAAGATAACCATTTATTAAGGATTATTGATGGTCTGGGCAGAAAATAAAACAATTTTTATTATATAAAAAGGATTTCCAAGTAATTTGTGGAATTAAATCCCCGTTACCCTCGGGTTAAAACCTTAGTCGGGTTAAAATTTATAGGAGGTTAAAATGTATCGTCTGCGCCCGGGTACAGTTAAAAAAATTGAGAAAAAAAGAAATGGTTTTGAAGAAGCAGTGGTGGAGGTTGAGGGGGAGGAAGAAAAAGCCATCAACTATCCTGAGCTAACCGGTTATCTTTGGGAAGGTGATGCTGTTATCTTAAACACTACAGCGGTGCATCTTAACTTGGGCACGGGAGGCAAACACTTTGTTTTTTATAATTATCGTTACCCTAATTTGGATTCTCCAGGCAGAGGCCACATAATGAAGCTAAGATACACTCCGTATCAGGTTAAAGTTTTAAGTTGTGAAGAACAGGAAAGCCCTTATAAAGAATGTTTTGATAGCTTTAAAGGGCTGGATAATATACCTGTATTGGTAGGCGAACTTCACAGTATGGTAGCTCCGGCAGCAGCTACCATAAAATATTTATGTCCCGAGGCTAAAATAGTATATGTAATGACTGATGGTGCAGCTTTACCCGCCTCCTTTAGCGAAACAGTAAGTCGTCTTAAAGATTTAAGTATTTTAAGCTCAACTATAACTGTTGGTCATGCCTTTGGAGGGGATTTGGAATCTGTTAATATCTACACAGGACTGATAGCAGCTAAAGAAATATCCGTTGCCGATGTTATAATAGTTACCATGGGTCCTGGTACAGTAGGGACGGGGACAAATTATGGATTTACCGGAATTGAGCAGGGAGAAATTATTAATGCCGTCAATATATTAAAGGGAAGCCCCATAGCAATACTTCGTATAAGCTTTGAGGATTCTCGCTTGCGTCACCAGGGCATAAGCCATCATTCTCTGACTGTTCTGGAGAAAATTGCCCAAACACCGGCAGCTGTATGTCTTCCCCAGGTAGAAAAAAGTAAGCTGAATATTTTAAAGAACCAGCTTAAAGAAAACAATATTTATTTCCGGCACAATGTCAAAGTAAGGGATGGCTTGTTAGTAGAAAAAGCGCTGCAATACTATATATTAAAAGTAAAAACCATGGGGAGAACTATAGAAGAGGATAGAGTTTTCTTTGAGGCTGTGGGTAGCGCCGCCAGTTATGCAGCAGAACTTATAAAAGAAAAAAATTTTTCAGTTTCAACAAGGAGGTGAATCTGTGTTTGCTACAAGAAATAACTATTAGTTCCGAGAAAATATTTAATGGAAAACTATTAAACCTCAGGATAGATAAAGTGCTTCTTCCTGATAAAAGGGAGAGCTTCAGGGAAATAGTGGAACACCCCGGAGCTGTATCAGTAGTTCCTTTAAATAACGAAGATATATACCTGGTTAAACAGTACCGGAAGCCGGTCGAAGAGGCTTTACTGGAGATACCAGCCGGCACCCTGGAACCTGGAGAAGACCCCCTTCAATGTGCTCACAGAGAGCTGGCTGAGGAAACAGGTTTTAAAGCGGGTAAAATTGAAAAAATAACTACCTTTTATACTTCGCCAGGGATATGCACAGAAATTATGCATTTATACCTGGCTTCTGACTTGACTGATACTGAAGGCCAGACAGATAACGATGAGTTTATAAAGATAGAAAAGCATAATTATAAAGATCTGAACAATTTAATTATAGAAGGCAAGATAAAAGATGCAAAATCAATAATCGGGATAGTCCTGGCTGAGAAGGTGCTTAAGAATAATAAATAGTTCCCCTGCATAAAAATTAAAAAG
>PWHX01000012.1 GCA_003555415.1 Syntrophomonadaceae bacterium
CTTCGTGGCCTAAGGCTGAACTTGAAGAAGCTGTTCAATTAGAAAATGAATTCGTGCTTATTCAAGGAGTTATAGATTGTGTTGTTAAGGAAAAGGACGGGATGTTATTAATTGATTACAAAACAGATAATACCTCTAGATTAGAATTGAAGACTCTAAAGAGTCGTTATTTTTATCAGCTTCAACTCTACAGCCAGGCCCTGGAAAGTATATGGAAAGAGAAAGTTAAAGAAAAATACTTGTACTTTTTTGATGGACACCTGGTAGTACCGGTAGAATAACATTTGTTTGTTTACACATGATGAAAATATACCGCACTTGCTTTTATAAAATATCATAATATAAAGGTAGAAGAGTTGGATTTAATACTTTCTTAAACATATTTTCACCCAAGAATTAATATTTTATATTAAACAGTAGTTTAGTAGAAATAAATAAAATATTATGAAAGAAGGATAACAAAACAATTTGTCGAATAATTTTAATAATGTTAATCTTTCTTTATAATTTTTAGTGTTTTTTTTGAAGGAAAACCTTCCTTCATGAAAGAAATAAATATAGTGTAACTAACAAGTTTTATTAGCAAAGATTTTAAACAAATTAGAGGAGGAGAGTCAGATGGAGGGTATCATGGTGAAGCGGGTTAAAATTCAGGTTTCAAATAAAGAAACTGATCCTCGGTCTGATACCTTTGTTTTTTTAGATTTACCTAAGCCTATGTCTTACTGTCAAAAAAATGATAGTGAGCTGGATGAAGTAATAAATAATATAACAAGTATTAATAAGTTAAATAAAGAACTTAAAATAAAGCTTGGCTTAGACCAAAATCTAGCATGGTATATCCAGTCAGTTAAACCTGTAATGCCCAAAAAAACTAAGTATAGGTTTAATGAGTTTAATTACTTTGAAGGCTGCTTCCTGGCAGAGCAGTATTTAGAAAGAGCTGGTATAAGGTATAACCTTAAAGCCGTGAGAGAAAATAATTATGAGATTATGACACAATTTTTAACTTACTACAATCAGTTTTTAGAAACTAATCGCAATAAAAAATTTACAGCTAGTGAAATTGCAGAAATACAAAAAGAACTTTTAAAAAATGCTTACAAAGATACGATAAAACACAGATAATTAGTTATAATAGTTTTAGGAGGAAAAGTGCTGGGTAGGCACTTTTTTCTTATTTAGTAACTTCTTATTTCGAAAGGGGTGATATTATCCAAGAAAAAATAGAAAAAATGATAAACCAACAATTGATAGCCCGGGGTATTAAAGATGAAAAAGTTCTGGAAGCCTTTCGACGGGTTCCAAGGCATAAATTTGTAAGGCCGGAGGACAAAGACAGCTCCTATGATGACGGCCCCTTACCCATTGGACAAGGCCAAACTATTTCGCAGCCTTATATTGTAGCTTTAATGACAGAAGCCCTGGAAATTGAAGGGAATGACAAAGTTCTGGAAATTGGCACCGGCTCGGGGTATCAAGCTGCTATTTTAGCTGAGCTTGCTCGGGAAGTATACAGTATAGAAAGGGTCAGCCAACTGGGGGAAATAACTCAAAACAAATTGAAGGATATGGGATATACTAACATTTTTATAAAAATTGGAGATGGGACAAAGGGGTGGGGGGAGAATGCTCCTTATAATGCAATTATTATAACAGCAGCAAGCCCTAAAGTTCCTTCTTCTCTTTGGAAGCAGCTGGCCATGGGAGGCAGGATGATTATACCTGTAGGAGATCTAACTTCCCAGAACCTTCTCTTGTTGAAAAAAACTGACAAAGGTAGAGTAAAATACAACCTGGGGGGATGCAGGTTTGTACCTCTTTTAGGGGAAAATGGATGGAGAGATTAAAGAAAGAAGCACATTTTGTATTAAAAAATATATAAATAATATAAGGGCAGGAAATCTGTCTATTGCTGAAGAATTAATTAATTTAGTAGAAGTATTAAAATATCAAGTAGTATAAGAAAAGGGGAGTGATAATCATATGTCCTATTCCAGTGAAGAGAAGATTTTAGGCGGTATATCTCATCTGGGTATATTGTTTTCTTGGATTGGTATTATAGTAGCCCTGGTTATATTTATAACTCAAAAAGATAAGTCCAGTTTTGTAGGCAATCACGCCAAACAGGCATTGGGCTATCAGATCTGCCTGCTAGTTTTATTTTCCATATTAAGTTTTTTTGTTGCTGGAGGAGTTATGAGTAGTATAATTATGGGTGGGCCGGGAGCATTGTCTTTTATAAGTGCTGCCGGGACATTTGGTATTTTTAGTTTACTCAGACTTGCAATTATTATATATGCTGTGGTAGCAGCTTTTAATGCTTTTACCGGCAAACTATTTAAGTATGTATTAATTGGAGATTTTGTAGATCAGGTTTAAAGGGTAACCATAAATCGTAAATTATAAAATATAAAAAGGAAACTATAATTAAGTTTCCTTTTTATATTCTGTACTAGCTTTTGTTTTAAGTCCTCCTCGGAGGTTAAATAAGCCTGTAATTTTCATTTCCAGGGGGTTGCATGCTTCTACCAGATCTTTCATGATCTGATTTACAGCGTGTTCCTGAAGTATTCCTACATTTCTATAAGATAGTAGATAAAATTTTAAAGACTTTAGTTCTATGAGGCTTTTTTGGGGAATATATTCTATCAGGATTTCTCCGAAATCAGGCAGTCCGGACCAAGGGCATACTGAAGTAAACTCTTGTGTGGAAACTTCAACCTTTGTTTTTTTACCTTCATATTCATAATCAATAATTTCTAAAAGGCCTTTATCAATAGTTTCAATACTTTCTATGTCGTATCTGCGTTCTTCCATATTATATATCCTCCTCGCTAAATGTTAAATTATAAATTCAGGGAAGCCTTTTTATTATTATTTCACTTAATATCCAGGCAACGCCCAGGCCTGCCAGGGAGCTTATAAAAAAAGCGATACTGAAGGTTCCAAAAAAAAGCAAATTAATAATTAGCATGGATACCCCTACCAGCAGAGTATGGCGAATTATGGAGTTGTGCAGGTTTGTTTCATTAAACATATCCAGTCGTTGGGCTAATACCAGGAAAGCAACTACCCCAATATTTGTTGCCGCAAAAATGTCTACGTATTCTATAGGAGATTGATTTAAAAATATAATTCTCCATAACATGCTTAAATAAAGCATTATAATTATTACCAAAAGAGAGAGCCATCCGGATTTATAATACCAGATTAAAGTTTTTTTATTTTTAATCTCTTTTTCATTGAATTCTTTTAAGTCCATTATAATCCTCCAAAAATATTGACTGTATTTACTATTTGCTTTTATCTTTATTTCTATAACTCCATAATATTTCCTTCTTGATGTTGTACATTTATTTTGCTCTAAACTTTTAATAATAATTTATATGTGAAAAAAGGTTTTAGCTATTGTTACGAAGGAATATTGACGTGTTTGAAGAATGTAAAAACAAAGCTTTATTAAAATTTGTTATAATGCTTGGTGAATTAAATTGTGTGAAGGAGATGTTTTTATTGGAACTTTTAGAGGGTGAAAAGGAGTTTATTCTTGAACAGGTAAGTGAAATATTAAAAAATAATAGAACTGAACGGGAAAACCTGGTGCCCTTACTTCAGAAGGTCCAGGGTGTTTTAGGATATTTGCCCGAACCGGCTATAGAAAAAATAGCTAAAACTATTGACATTCCAGCGGTAGATGTTTTTGGTCTGGCTACTTTTTATAACCAGCTTCGCTTAAACCCACCAGGCAAATATCAAATTAAAGTTTGTATGGGAACTGCCTGTCACATGATTGGAGGACAAATTATTTTGGAATCCTTTGAACGGCGGTTGGATATTGTTGAGGGAGAGACTACCCCTGATCGGAAATGTAGCCTGGAAAGGGTTGCATGTGTGGGCTGCTGTGCCATAGCCCCGGTGGTTGTGGTAAACGAGTTTATAGAAGGTAGTTTAACCCCTACCCGGGTAGACGGCATTTTACTTCAATTTGATGGAGATGACCAGGAAGAAGAGGCTGGTGAACAGGAACAGGAGCAGGAAAGTGAAGGGGGTCAGGATTCATGAGTTCAGACAAATCAGCAGAAAAATATTTAAACTTAAAAACAAAAGCAAAGGAAAAGATGGAATCCTTAAATGAAAAAACGGTAGTAATGGTGGGAGCGGCTACCTGTGGAAAGGCTGCCGGTGTTATAGATACCAGGGAAGCTTTAAAGGATGAAATAGAAAAAAAAGGCATTGATGCTCAGGTAGTAGAAGTAGGCTGCATGGGATTTTGCTATGCTGAGCCTATTGTAGTAATATCAAAGCCTGGCTTTCCTTCCCTTTGTTATGGAAGTGTTGATGAAGGATTGGCAGTGCGCCTGGTTGAAGATTACCTGGTTAATGACGACCCTTGTTTTGAATATGCCCTGGTAGCTTTGGAGCCCAATGATTATTTTCCTGTTTTCACTGACTTCCCACGGGGGGTTTACGAAAAAAAGATAATTCTTGAACAATGCGGTTTTATTGACCCTGAGGATATAGATCATTATCTTGCCGAGGATGGCTATGAAGCTCTGGCGAAAACTTTTGAAATACAACCTGAAGAAGTTATAGAGTCTATTAAGGAATCTAAGCTTAGGGGTCGGGGAGGGGCAGGTTTTCCTGCCGGCATTAAATGGGATGTTTGCAGTAAAGCACAGGACGATTCAAAGTATGTTATTTGTAATGCTGATGAAGGGGATCCCGGTGCTTTTATGGACCGGAGTATTTTGGAGTCCAACCCCCACCAGGTTATTGAAGGCCTTATAATTTCTGCTTATGCTGTAGGAGCTTCCAAAGGTTATATTTATGTCCGATCTGAATATCCCCAGGCTGTTCGGCGGGTAGAGACAGCCCTGGAGCAGGCCCGGGAAAAAGGCTTGTTGGGGGATTCTATACTGGAAACCGATTTTAGTTTTGATATAGAAATATTTGAGGGCTCAGGAGCTTTTGTCTGTGGTGAGGAAACGGCTCTTATCAATTCTATGGAGGGAATAATGGGCGTTCCTGAACACCGTCCCCCCTTCCCTGCTTCCTACGGGTTTCGGGGCAAACCAACACTGATAAATAATGTGAAGACCCTTTCTTATGTTCCCCATATAATAAGAAAAGGCGTTGAGTGGTTTAAAAGTATCGGAACTTCTGACAGTCCCGGGACAGCTGTTTTTGCCCTGGTAGGAAAAGTAGAGTACACCGGTCTGGTAGAGGTTCCCATGGGTACAAGTCTCCGCAATTTGATTTACGATGTAGGAGGTGGGGTTCCTGACGAGAAAGACTTTAAAGCGGTGCAGATAGGGGGACCGTCTGGAGGTTGCTTGCCTGAATCAGCACTGGATATTCCTATAGATTTTGATTCTTTGCATGAAGCCGGGGCTATTATGGGGTCAGGAGGACTGGTTGTTTTAAATGAAGATGACTGCATGGTAGAAATTGCCCGTTATTTTTTAGATTTTACCCAAAAGGAGTCCTGCGGCAAATGTACATTTTGTCGGCTAGGAACCAAACATATGCTGGACATGTTAGGTGAAATTACCAGGGGAGAAGGAGAATTAAACCACCTTGATACCCTTAGGGAGTTAGGTGAAGATATTAAAAAAGGTTCTTTATGCGGTCTGGGCAAGACAGCTCCAAATCCGGTTTTAACTACCCTTCGTTATTTTAAGGATGAGTATGAGGCTCATATAAAGGAAAAGCGTTGTCCGGCTCTTATGTGCATGCACTTGCTTGGTTTTTATATTATTCCCGAGCGGTGCAGCAAATTCTGCAGTGCCTGTGTAGGGAGTTGTCCCACTGAAGCTATCTACACCAGGGATGACCAACTTAAGGCTATAGACCAAGAGAAGTGTGTTAAGTGCAACAGCTGTTTGTTTGCCTGTCCTCCTGAGTTTTACGCTGTAGAAAAATTATCTCCAGCTGAGCTGGTTGAAGAGAGGGAGAGGGAGCAAGGATGAGTGATAAAGTAACTATAACTATAGACGACTGTAAAATAACGGCACCTGAAGGGGAGAAGCTTTTATGGGTTGCCCTGGATAACGATATTTATATACCAAATTTATGTGCCCTGAAAGAAAAAGACAGGCCTTCTGCCAGTTGTCGGCTTTGTTTTGTTGAGGTAAAAGGAATTTCTGATCCTGTTACTGCTTGTACTCTGCCGGTTACCGAAGGCCTGGTGGTTAAAACCAGAAGTCCTGAGGTTGACCGTCTGGTAAAAACCGCTTTTGAGCTTTTAATTACAGATCACCGTTTAGGTTGTAAAAAGTGCCCGGCAAATAATTCCTGTGAATTACAAAAAATTTCCAAAGAAAGAGGCCTTAAATATAAATCAAAACGGTTTAAACCCTTTGAAAAAGATGAGCCCATTGATGAAAGTATGGAACAATTCATTTTTGACCGTAGCAGGTGTGTTCTCTGTGGCCGTTGTGTATGGGTGGATCATCACGTTGCCGAGGTTGGGGCTATTGGGTTTTCTTTACGGGGCATAAAACGAAAGGTCACAACCTTTGGAGACTATGACCTGGCTGATTCTCCCTGTACCGAGTGCGGTGAGTGTGTAAAGGTTTGCCCTGTGGGCGCTCTTAGTTTTAATGAATAAGGAAGAGTTCATTGCGACGTTTAAATATATGTAGTATAATAAATCAACATATAATGTGAGATTTGCCTTGGATTAAGGGGGGACTACGCTTTGGCTACTTTAGAAATATACGATACTACGCTGAGGGATGGGGCTCAGAGGGAAGGCATCTCTTTTTCTGCTTCAGATAAGATAAAGATAACGAAAAAGCTTGATGAACTGGGCATATATTATGTGGAGGGCGGTTGGCCTGGTTCCAACCCTAAAGATATAGAATATTTTGAAAGGATTAAAAAAATACCCTTAAAAAATACAAAGGTAACAGCCTTCGGAAGCACCAGAAGACCAGATGTAGACGTTACTTTTGACCCAAATGTTCAGTCTCTTTTAGCTGCGGGAACTGAAGCGATAACTATATTTGGTAAAAGTTGGGACTTTCAGGTAACTAACATATTGGGCACAACCTTAAATGAAAACTTGAATATGATATGGGATACTGTTAGCTATTTAAAAGGTAAGAACATTGAAGTGATATATGATGCTGAACATTTTTTTGATGGATACAAGGAGAATTCAGATTATGCCCTGGCTACCCTGGAATCTGCGCAGCGGGCTGGAGCAGACAAGATTGTCCTCTGTGATACAAACGGTGGAATTATGCCCCTGGAGCTTATGGATATAATCTCTGAAGTAAAGAAAAGGATACAGGTTCCCTTGGGGATTCATGCCCACAATGATTCCGGCCTGGCAGCGGCTATTTCCATTATAGCTGCCCAAATGGGTTTACTTCATATACAGGGTACTATTAATGGTTATGGTGAAAGATGCGGTAATGCCAATCTTTGCACTATTATACCTAATTTAAAGTTAAAACTAAATATGGACTGTATTGGTGAGGAGGAATTGAAAAACCTTACCAAAGTTTCCCGTTATGTATCGGAATTAGCCAATTTAAGCCACCAGGAATCACAACCCTTTGTAGGAAGTAATGCTTTCGCCCATAAAGCGGGGGTTCATGTCAGTGCTGTTAGTAAATCCAGCAAGGCGTACGAACATATAGATCCGGCTAAAGTAGGCAATAAAAGACAAATATTAATTTCCGAACTATCCGGCAAGAGCAGTGTACTTCATAAGGCTAAAGAAAACAATATAGAACTGCTTAAGGATTACCAAACGAAAGAAGTTTTAGATTTAATAAAAAACCTGGAATCCCAGGGATATCAGTTTGAGGGGGCAGAAGGATCTTTTGAACTCCTGATTTGGAAAGCTTTAAATTCTTACCGCAACTTGTTTGAATTAGAAGGATTCCGGGTTATTGTAGAGAAACATAAAGATAGTCCTTTAGTTTCTGAAGCTACTATCAAAGTTAACGTAGATAATCATATGGTTCATACAGCATCTGAAGGTAATGGCCCTGTAAATGCCCTGGACAATGCTCTCCGCAAAGCCCTGGAGGAAGTTTATCCTCAGATAAACAATATTAAACTGGAGGATTATAAGGTGAGGGTCCTGGACGGACAGGATGGCACAGGCGCCAAGGTAAGGGTTCTCATTGAATCCAGCGGCGACGAAAAGAAGAAATGGGGTACAGTGGGTGTATCTTCAAACATTATAGAAGCCAGCTGGTTAGCGCTGGTTGATAGTATTGAATATGGATTGCTTTGCAAAGAAATTAATGCCCAGAAAGCACTTATCAAAAATAATAGTTAACCTTAATGCAAAGGTGATTAAACATGGCTGTTTTAAAGCGTTTGTTAAAAATGCTTTTTCCTTACTGGATATGGGTAGTTGGTTCTTTTGCTGCTGCTCTATTGGTAATGGCTTTCAACCTGGCTATTCCACAATTAATACGAATAGTGATTGACCAGGTTATTATGGATGAGCAGTTCAGATTATTAAGTTTAATAGCTTTCGGGATAGTTATTATCACTATTCTGAAAGCCATTTTTACTTTTTTGCAGAGGTATTTAATTGAGTTTGCGGCACAAAAAATTATTTATGATCTTCGCAACAAGCTCTACAAGCACCTACAACACCTTTCATTCAGCTATTACAGCAAGATGCCCACTGGGCAGCTAATGTCAAGGGTTACCAGTGATGTGGAAACCCTTCGTCGGTTTTTAGATTTTGGCATTATACATTTTCTTCAGGGTATCATCACAGTAACCGGTATACTGACCGTAATGTTTTACATGAATACGCAGTTAGCCCTTGTTTCATTAGCAATTCTTCCCTTTTTAAGTTTTTCAATTTACCAGTTTGGGAAAAAAGTAAAGCCTGCCTTTACAGATATCCAAAGGCAGTTAGCTGCCCTGACATCAGTTTTGCAGGAAAACATATCAGGGATCAGGCTTGTACAGGCTTATACTCAAGAAAAAACAGAAAAAAAGAAATTTCTAACACAGAGCAAAAACTTGTTTGATAGCAATATATTTGCTGTGAAATTATGGTCATTTTATCTGCCTTATATGAATTTTGTATCAGGTTTAGGCACGGTTCTTATTTTCTGGTTTGGAGGAAGGGCTGTTATTCTTGGTCAATTGCAGCTGGGTGAGTTAGTAGCCTTTAACAGTTACCTGCTCCTTTTAATTATGCCCCTTAGGATGCTGGGTTGGGTAGTTAGCCTGATGCAGCGTTCAGTGAGCGCTGGGGAAAGAATATTTGAAATTCTTGATTCTGAGTCTGAGGTTAAGAACTATCCTGGAGCCAAGGACTTGAAAGAAGTCGAAGGTCGGGTTAGATTTAATAACGTTAATTTTAGTTATGACGGGAAAAAAGACGTTTTAAAAAGTGTCAGCTTTGAGACAGAGCCGGATCAGCTAACTGCTATCGTAGGTCCTACCGGTTCCGGGAAAAGTACCCTGGTGGAGTTAATCCCCCGTTTCTATGATCCTACCCAAGGAAGTATTTTGCTTGATGGTATGGATTTGAAAAGTTATACCCTGGAAAGTTTAAGACAAAACATCGGTATGGTTTTTCAGGAAACCTTTTTATTCTCTGATTCACTGGCTGAAAATATCGCCTATGGCAGACCGGGAGCTTCAATGGAGGAAGTAGAGGAAGCAGCTAAAGGAGCTCAAATACATGATTTTATAGTATCTCTTCCCAATGGGTATCATACAATTATAGGGGAAAGGGGATTGGGTTTGTCCGGGGGGCAGAAACAACGCATCGCTATTGCCCGGGCTCTTTTAGTGGATCCTAAAATTCTTATCCTGGATGATTTCACTGCCAATGTGGATACAAAAACGGAATTTTTAATTAGAAGGGCTTTGAAAAATTTAATGAAAGATAAAACTATTTTTTTAATAGCCCAGAGATTATCTAGCCTAAAAAATGCTGACCAAATTCTCGTTATGGATAACGGGGAAATTGTGGAAAGGGGAACCCATAAAGAGCTCCTTTTAGCCAGGGGGCTTTATGCAGAAATCTATAAAATGCAGTACTGTGGGATAGAACCTTCCGCATCATAATCATAGTTTCCGTAAATAGTTAGAAGGGATATTGTAATGGATCTACACATCTCAGAGGCGAGATATCAAAATAAACCGGAAAAAGCTGATTACAGCTTACTTAAGCGTTTACTTAAATATGTTTGGCCCTATAAGTGGCAGGTGTTGGCCGCTTTTTTTATGATGCTTTTGGCTACAGCAGCTACCCTTGCGGGTCCTTATATTATTAAGGTTGCCATAGATACAGCTATCCTGGAATCTGACTTAGAACAGCTAAATTTATTAGCTTTTCTTTTTGTTATCACTTTTATATTTAACTGGGCAGGTTCTTATGGACAGAACTATATAATGTCTTGGGTCGGACATAAGGTAATCTATGATATGAGAAAGTCTGTTTTCAATCATCTGCAGAGATTGAGCTTTAAATATTATGACCGCCGCTCTACAGGAGAAATTATGTCTCGGGTTACCAACGATGTAGAGGCACTGAACGAATTTATATCTTGGGGTATAGTTCATATTGCTGGAGATTTTGTAATTATAGTGAGTATTGTTGTTATAATGCTTTCTCAACATCTAATGTTGGCCCTGTTATGCTTTGTTACCTTTCCTTTTTTTATTCTGGTTTCTACGCTCTTTAGAAATAGAGTAATTCAGGCCTACCGCCAGGTTCGGGAAAAAATTGCTGGTGTTAATTCCCATTTACAGGAAAACATCAGCGGTTTTAAAGTGGTTCAGGGTTTTGTCCGGGAGCGAAAAAATATCCAGGAGTTTTCTTCAGTAAATTATCAAAATCTAAAGGCTAACATGCAGGCAGCCAAATTATTTGCTATTTATCTTCCTATAATTGAAGTAGTGGCAGCTGTAGGGACTGCTCTCTTAGTTTGGTATGGGGGCGGTGAGGTAATAAGGGGAGCTATCCAGATAGGGACCCTTTATTTATTTCTTGACTATTTGTCGCGGTTTTATGCCCCTTTAAGGGACCTGAGTCAGATTTACAACAATCTACAGTCAGCTCTGGCATCAGGAGAAAGATATTTTGAAATCATGGATACTCAACCGGAAATAAAAGAGGGCCCTCAGGCGTATAAGCTCCCTGAAGTTAAAGGAAAAATTGAGTTTGACCGGGTATCATTTGCTTATGAAACTGATGAAATTGTCTTGAAAGATGTAAGCTTTACTGTTGAGCCGGGGGAAAATGTAGCCCTGGTAGGTCCAACAGGGGCAGGGAAAACAACGGTAATAAATCTTTTGTGCCGCTTTTATGAGCCTCAAAAGGGAAAAATTACCATAGACAATAATGATTTAAATAAAGTAAGCATTAAATCCCTAAGGGATCAAATAGGTCTGGCTTTACAGGATACTTTTCTATTTTCCGGAACTATCAGAGATAATATTTCCTACGGGAGGCCTGAAGTATCAGATAAAGAGGTGGAGGAAGCAGCTCGTTCTGTATATATTCATGATTTCATTTCTTCTTTGCCCCAGGGTTACGATACGGAAGTGAGGGAAAGGGGAGCCAACTTTTCTATGGGTCAGCGGCAACTGATAAGTTTTGCCCGGGTTCTTTTAATAAATCCCAGAATAATTATTTTGGATGAAGCTACTTCCAGCGTTGATAATCAAACGGAGGCAAGTATACAGAAGGCTTTGCATAGGTTAACAGCCGGGCGCACATCTTTTATCATTGCTCACCGTCTTTCTACAATCAGAAATGCGGACAAGATTTTGGTGATTGACCGGGGTAGAGTTGTTCAAGAGGGTGTTCATAATGATCTGGCATCTTCTGAAGGCATATATCGGGATTTATTGCGCATTCAAATATAATAGAAAGTATACCAGGGATTCTTTTTGGAGAGAAATAAACTAAATGGCAGGTTATTAATTTTTATTATAGAATTATTAAATATTGTAAACAACAAAATTTTCCTTTACAGGTAGGAAGGAGTATACAGGTGGAAGTTAAAAAATTCTTACAAAAAATTTCTACATCCTCTGGTGTTTCTGGCGCGGAAGACGAGGTTGCTGAAATTATCTCGTCAGAGTTTGCCAAGTATTCCCATAAGGTGTGTAGGGATTCTCTTGGCAATGTACTGGCCTTGAAAAAAGGATATGAACAGGCAGAAAAACCGCTAAAGGTAATGATAGCGGCCCACATGGATGAAATAGGATTAATGGTTTCAAAAATTGAAGAGGGAGGGTTTTTGCGAGTTTCTCCGATAGGAGGAATCGATCCCCGTTCTCTTTTAAATCAAGAAGTAACAGTACATGGACGGCGGGATTTTTCCGGGGTTATAGGAGCCAAGTCTCCACATATTCTTGAACCTGAAGAAATAGAAAAAGGTATTAAAATTGACAAGTTATATATTGACCTGGGCTTTAACGAAGATAAGGTAAAAGAAAATGTTGCTGTAGGAGATATGATTACCATAAAAAGAGAATTTATAAATCTGGCTAATGATTGGGTTGCAGGAAAAGCCCTGGATGATAGGGCCGGAGTGGCAGTTGTTTTAAAGTTTATGCAGGAATTGCAAAAAATTAAACATCTAGCGGATGTATATGCAGTAGCTACTGTACAGGAAGAGGTAGGCGTTCGAGGGGCATTAGTTTCTGCTTTTGGAGTGGCACCTCAAATCGGTATAGCTGTAGATGTTACCCACGGGGATATGCCCGGCGTTGCCGCATATAAAACTTCTGAAATAGGGAAAGGCACTGTTATTACCACGGGACCCAATTTTCATCCTTTAATCTATAAAAAGCTGGGGGAGATAGCTGAAGAATACGGTATTCCTTGTCAGAAAGATACCGCCTCTGGACCTACAGGTACCGATGCCCGGGCGTTACAGATTTCCCGGGAAGGTATAGCTACCGGTCTGGTTTCTATTCCTTTAAGATATATGCACACTTCAGTGGAAACTTTATCATTCAGTGATATAAAGTCTTCTGCCAGGCTTTTGGCTCATTTTGTGGCCTCTTTACAAGGTGATTTTGTAGAGGAGTTGATAATATGTTATTAAGGGAGTTATCAGAAGCATTTGGTGTTTCCGGAGGAGAAGGGGAAGTAAGAAGGATAATCAGGCAGGCGGTTGAACCCCTGGTAGATGAAGTAAGTACCGATGTTTTGGGCAACCTGATTGTCTTTAAAAAGGGATTCAAATCAGGGCCCAGGATTATGCTTACGGCTCATATGGATGAAGTAGGGTTGATAGTAGCCGGATTTGAAAATAACGGACTTATCAGGTTTTCCAAGGTAGGAGGAATAGATGACCGTGTTCTTGTCTCAAAGGTTGTTCAGATAGGCGATAAAAAAGTTCCTGGTGTTATTGGGGCTAAGGCTATACACTTACAAAGACCGGAAGAAAGAAAAAAGTCCTTAAAAGTTGAGGAGCTTTATATAGATATTGGAGCTAAAAGTAAAGAGGAAGCAGAAAAACTGGTAAAACTAGGGGATTATATAGCATTTTACACCAAATATGAAGAAATAGAAGGCGGTTTGGCCAAAGGTAAAGCTTTTGATAATAGAGTAGGCTGTGCCCTGGTAATTGAGGCCTTAAAGAAAGAATACCCTTATCCTTTATACGGTGTTTTCACCGTGCAGGAGGAAGTAGGCATGAGGGGTGCAGGAGTAGCTGCTTATAAAATTAAGCCTGATCTGGCAATTGTTTTGGAAGGGACTACAGCAGCAGATGTTATAGAACTGAAAGAAGAGGGTTATGTCACCACTTTAGGGAAAGGCCCGGCGTTTACTGTAATGGATGCTTCAGTTATAGCCGATTTAAAAATTGTAAACTTTCTTATCAAAATGGCAGAAGAAAACCAGATGCCTTATCAGTTTCGCCGATTCACCGGAGGGGGAACTGATGCCGGAAGGATTTCTTTAACCAGGGAAGGGGTAAGGGCTGCAGTAGTTTCTGTTCCCTGCAGGTATATACACAATCCAGCCAATATTTTAAACCTGGAAGATGTGAAAAATACATTAAAATTAATAGAATTGTTTCTGGTTGATCTACCGGAAGGAGGATTATCTTAATGAAAGAACTAATTAAAGAACTTACGGAAGCTTATGGACCCTCCGGTCGGGAGGACTCGGTGAGAGATACCCTTAAGTGTATGGTAGAACCTTATGCTGACGAAATAGATGTTGATAAAATGGGCAATTTAATCGTTAGGAAAGAAGGGCCGGGGAAAAAAATAATGGTGGCCGCCCATATGGATGAGTTGGGATTAATGGTTACCTTTATAGACGAAAATGGATTTTTAAGGTTTTCTAATATAGGTGGGATATCTCCCTATATTCTTTTGGGGGAAAGGGTAGTCTTCCATAATGGCGTGAAAGGCACCATAGGTTGTGAAAAATTGGATAATATTAAGGATTTGAAGCTCTCTAAAATGTACATAGATATAGGATTTTCAGATAAGAAAGAAGCAGAAGGAAAAGTAAAAATTGGTGATGTTGCTGTGTATCAGAGGTCTTTTTCTGATCTAGGAGGACGTATTCTGGCTAAAGCTTTGGACGATCGGGTTGGGTGCGCTGTTCTGGTTCAAACATTAAAGGAACTGGAAAAACCCGCAAACGATATATACTTTGTTTTTACTGTACAGGAGGAGGTTGGAGTCAGGGGGGCCCGAACTTCGGCCTATAAGATTAACCCAGACCTGGGGCTGGCTGTAGACGTAACCCGGACCGGGGATACTCCTGAATCAGAGACAATGGCTGTTTCTTTAGGCAAAGGTCCTACAGTAAAAGTAAAAGATACTTTAATTATTACGCACCCTAAGGTCAAAAAATTAATGGTAGATACGGCAGAAAAGAATAATATTTCATACCAGCTGGAAGTTTTGGAGAGGGGAGGAACGGATTCCGGTGCTATTCATCTTACCCGAGAAGGCGTTCCTTCAGGAGTTATGTCCATACCCTGTCGATATATTCATACACCATCGGAAATGGTAGATTTTGGGGATGTGCAGGAGGGGGTAAAGCTTTTAAAAAATATTTTGCATAAAAAAGTAACTTAAACAATATTTTTTACACTTTTTTCTTGAATTTTCACTTAAAGCGACTTATAATTTAAGTAGCATATAAAAAGAATAATTTAGGTAGTAACTGCCTGGAGCCAAATTTTGGACCGGGACAGAAGGAGATTATTTTTTTGAGGTGTATCTATGCCTTCTTGACTTGGTCAGGAAGGCATTTGTTATTTTACAGGAAAAATTTGCTATTTTTAAAAAAGGATGGATCAAATGAACAGTATAGCTATTGTTGGAGCTGGTAATGTAGGGATAACTATAGGAGCTTCTTTAAAAGAAAAGGGTTATAATGTTGCAGGAATAATCAGCCGTACCAGGGAATCTACAAGCAGAGGAGCGGAAATAATAGGAACAAAGGGTTACACAGAAATTTTTCCTCTTTTAAATCAAGCAAATATTATTTTTATTACGACTCCAGATCTGGTAATTGCACAAGTATGCAAAACAATAGCCGAATCCGGGGGTTTTAAAGAAGGAGATTTGGTGATTCATACCAGCGGCTCCCACAGTTCTGAAATATTAAGTTCTGCAGGGGATAAAGGAGCCTATACTTTATCTGTTCACCCTCTCCAGACTATTCCTGGCCCTGAAGCAGGAATAAGAAATTTACCCGGGTCCTACTTTGCAGTTGAGGGAGATGAAAGGGGGCTGCCCTTTGCAAGGAAAATGATTGCAGATTTACAGGGCCATCTGGTGGAAATACCAACAGAATTGAAGCCCCTATACCATGCATCAGCCTGCGTAGTATCCAACTATTTTGTAGCCATTGTCCGACTGGGACTGGCCATGATGGAGGATATCGGGGTGGACAAAGATAAGGCTTTGGCAGCTTTACTGCCTCTTATTCAAGGAACAATGAAAAACATAGAAAAGGTAGGTGTTCCGGAAGGGCTTACCGGTCCTATCGCTAGGGGAGATTACTCTACTATAAGGGACCACCTTAAAGTCATGGAAAGAGAGATGCCGGAAATAGTGCCTGTTTATGGTGAATTGGGGAAATATACAGTTAAAGTAGCTTTAGAAAAGGGAACTATTAACCGGGAGCAATCCCAACAGCTAATAAAAGTTTTGGAGGTAAATAAAAATGGCTAAAAGAATTACTACTTTTGATTTAAGGCAAAAAAAACAGAAGGGCGAAAAGAGCACTATGCTTACTGCTTATGATTATTCCCAGGCAAAAACAGTTGATGAAGCTGGAATAGACATGATTCTTGTTGGGGATTCCCTGGGTATGGTGGTGTTAGGTTACAAAGATACCCTGTCTGTAACCCTGGAGGAAATGATCCATCATGGTAAAGCCGTAGTAAGAGGATCCCAAAGTTCTATGGTAGTTATGGATATGCCTTTTATGTCTTATCAGGTTAACCGGGATGAAGCTTTAAAGAACGCTGGACGTCTTATTCAAGAAACAGGAGCTCAGGCAGTTAAGTTGGAAGGCGGAACGGAAATAATAGAAGCGGTTAAAGGTATTGTAGATGCTGGTATTCCGGTTATGGGACACCTGGGTTTAACACCTCAATCTGTGGGTCAGCTGGGGGGATATAAAGTCCAGGGTAAGGATAAAGAGGTAGCAAAGAAAATGGTTAAGGATGTCAAAGCATTAGAAGAAGCAGGGGCATTTGCTGTAGTTTTGGAGTGTGTTCCCTGGCAGTTAGCCGGTTTTATAGCTTCTACAGTTTCCATCCCTGTTATAGGAATTGGAGCAGGCAAGGAGTGTGACGGTCAGGTTCTGGTATTCCACGACGTAATGGGCTTATTTGATGAATTCAGGCCGAAATTTGTTAAACAGTATCTAAACTTGAGAGAGAACATGATAGAGGGTATTAAAGATTATGTAAAAGAAGTTAAAGAAGGTCAGTTTCCCGGTAAGGAGCATATCTTCGACCTGGGGGAAGAAGATATAAAGCAATTACTGGAATAAGGGGAGATATTAGTGCAGGTCATCAGGTCTATTACGGAGCTTAAAGAGAAAATCAGACAGGTGAAGCAATGGGGTCAAACTATAGGGCTTGTTCCTACTATGGGTTATCTTCATGAGGGGCATCTTTCCCTGGTTAAAGGTGCAAGGGATGACTGTGACTTTGTTGTGGTGAGTATATATGTGAATCCAATTCAGTTTGGTGTGGGGGAAGACTTTGAAGAATATCCCAGGGATTTAACCAGGGATGCCCGCTTATGTGAAGAAGAAAACGTCGATATTATTTTTTCTCCTTCAGATAGCGACATGTACCCTAAAGGATATGCTACTTTTGTAGATGTTGAAATATTAACGGAGGGTCTTTGCGGTAGAAATCGGCCGGGACATTTCCGGGGAGTTACTACAGTGGTAACAAAATTATTCAACCTGGTAGAGCCGGACAAAGCATATTTTGGGCAGAAGGATGCCCAGCAGGCGCTGGTACTTAGGAAAATGTCGGAAGATCTCAATATGAATCTTGAACTGGTAATTATGCCTACTGTAAGGGAGCCTGATGGATTAGCCATGAGTACCAGGAATCATTATCTTTCTGAAAAGGAAAGGGAGGCTGGGCTGGCCTTATATAGAAGCTTAACCAGGGCGGAAGAACTTATAGAACAGGGATTACGAAAAAGCCAAGAAGTAATTTCAGCCGTGGAACAGCTTATTAATCAGGAACCCCTGGTAGAAATAGAATATGTAGAAATAGTAGATACAAAAGAAATGGAGAGGTTAGAAGAGTTAAGGGGAGAAATATTGATTGCCCTGGCTGTTAAAATAGGGAAAACTCGTCTTATAGATAATGTTATAGTGGAGGTGTAATGATGTTTCGTCACATGTTTAAGTCAAAAATTCACCGTGCTACAGTTACCGATGCAGATTTAAATTATAACGGCAGTATTACTATAGATAAAAAATTACTAGAAGAGGCTGATATACTGCCTTATGAACAGGTTCATGTAGTTAATATTAATAATGGCGCCAGGTTTGAAACTTATGTTATAGAAGGGGAAGCCGGTTCCGGTGACATTTGCCTAAATGGTGCTGCGGCCCGTCTGGCTCATCCCGGGGACCTGGTTATAATTATTACTTATTCCTTGGTAGGAGAAGAACAATTAAAAGGTTTTGAAGTAAAAACTATATTGGTCAATGAGAAAAATCAAATTGTTAAGGTAAACAAAGAAAAAGTATAGTTATTGTGGCATTGCTTTTATCTTTTTTTTTAACTGGCTTTAGGGTCAGTTTTTTTATGAGAAATATCCAGAACTTTTGTTATAATTTAAAAAAAAATATTTTTATGCTATACTTGTAATGGTTTATTTATTGACACGAGAGAAATATTTTGCACAAGGGGTGTTGGCTTTGGTAGAAGAAATAAATAATTGTTCTCTGGAAGAAAGACGTGAATTGGCTTTGGAAAGGGCCAGGGAGTTGAAGAGTTATATTAATGACTATATGGAAGCTCAGGGTAAAATTGAAGCCGGCTTAAACCTGGAAGATACTTTTAAAGAAAATAAGAAAAGAATAAAATATATATTGAATGCTACAGAGGAAGACTGGCAGAGTTGGCAGTGGCAGATTGAAAACAGGATATATAATGTAGAAACCCTGGCAAAAATAATAAATATAAGTGAAGAAGCAAAAAATGCTATTAAAATGATAGAAGGCAGGTATCGATGGGCTGTTTCCCCTTACTATCTAAGCTTAGCAGATAATGATAACCCTGGATGTCCTATACGTAAACAATCGATACCGTCACTTTTAGAATATACAAATAACTTGGGACAGGATGATCCTATGGCGGAAGAATTTACGTCTCCTGCTCCGGCTATTACCAGGAGATATCCGGATCGTCTTATCATAAACGTTACTAACCAGTGTGCCATGTACTGCAGGCACTGCCAGAGAAGAAGAAATATTGGCGAATTAGACACTCCAGCCCCAAGGGAAAAAATTGAAGAAGCATTAAAATATATTAGAGAAAATGAAGAATTGAGAGACATTCTGCTAACCGGTGGAGATGCTTTTATGCTTTCTAATGAAGAAATAGACTGGCTGTTAACCCAGCTTGACGAGATACCTCATGTTGAAATCAAACGTTTGGGAACCCGAACACCTGTGACGCTGCCCATGAGGGTAGATGATGAGCTCTGCACCATACTGGAAAAGCATGCTCCTGTTTACGTAAACGTTCACTTTAATCACCCTAAAGAAGTGACTGAGGCCTCCCGTAAGGCATGTTTTAAGCTAGCTAAAGCTGGGGTGCCCCTGGGAAATCAGGCAGTTCTCTTGAGAGATATTAATAATGATTCACATGTAATGAAAAAATTAAATCATGAATTGCTTAAAATCCTGGTCAAGCCTTATTATATTTTCCATGCCAAGGGCGTTAGGGGAACAGCTCACTTCAGGACCCCTGTAGAGGATGGTATAAAAATAATGAATAGCTTAAGAGGGCATACTTCAGGCTTAGCGATACCGACCTTTATAGTAAATGCACCCGAGGGATTTGGGAAAATTCCTATGCTTTCCGAATATATTATATCCTTGTCTTCCGACAAGATAACTATTCGTAACTGGGAGAATAAAGACTTCGAATATTTCAACCCACATGATTAAAAAATAATTTTATAATTTCTTTACCATTAATATTTGGGTAGACGCTTTCATAAAAATGATGTCTACCCAAATATTTTTTTCTTTTCATGTAATGAGGAATATTTTGCAAATTAAGAAGGAATAATTTACAAACTGTCGAATGTAAAGCAGGAAACATTCTTAATTTATGAGGTGTTATAATTGACTTATAAAAAATACTGGGTAGGGTTAAGTTCAATATCCTGTCTTGGGCCAAAAAGAATATTAAATATAATAAATCATTTTGGTACAGCGCAAAAAGCCTGGCATGCATCCCGGGAGCAGTTTGTCGAAGTTGAAGGAATAAGCCAAAAGATCGCTTCTCAAATTGAAAAAGAAAGAAAAAACATAGATTTATCCATCAAGTTAAAACAGCTACAGGATAACGATATAAAAGTTATAACTTATGAAGATGAAAATTACCCCCAGGCTTTAAAGTATATACATTATCCCCCGGCTTTATTATATGTAAAGGGGGAATTTAATTTCCAGGATCAAAAGGTTGTAGGTATAGTTGGAACCAGGAAATATACATCTTATGGGAAAAGAGTAGCGACTAAAATAGCAGGGTCTTTAACCCGTTTTGGTTTTACTATAGTAAGTGGTCTGGCCCGGGGCATTGATACTTTTGCTCATCGTTCAACCCTGGATTCAGGAGGCAGGACAGTTGCTGTATTAGGATGTGGAATTGATGTGATTTATCCCCGTCAAAACATTAATTTGGCCAGAGAAATTGTCAAGGAGGGAGCATTGATTTCGGAATTTCCGCCGGGGACTCCACCGGCTGCTGGAAATTTTCCCAGGAGAAACCGCATTATCAGTGGATTGGCGTATGGCCTGGTAGTAGTAGAAGCTGCAGAAAAGAGTGGAGCTCTAATTACTGCAGATTATGCCTTAGAACAGGGAAAAGATGTTTTTGCTGTGCCGGGTAATATAGATAGTCCCTATAGCAGAGGATGTAATAAACTGATAAAAGAGGGAGCAGTTATGGTAGGAAACCCTCTAGACATTGTTCAAGAAATGGGTTATGATTTCACAGACGAATCAGGATTGCAGTACAATTTTGCAGATTATACCGATGAGGAGAAAAGATTATTGGCTGTTCTTGATCCACAGCCGATGCATATAGATGAGATTCTAAAGAGAAACAAGCTTTCTTCTCAAAAACTAAATTCCCTACTAACAAGTTTAGAGTTAAAGGGAGCGGTCAGGCAGTTAATAGGAAAATATTTTCAAAAAGCTTAAAAAAATGTATTAACTATATGCAAAAAGTATAGTATATATATAATTTATCAGGTTTAAACTTATCGGAGGTGCATAAATGTATCTAGTCATAGTTGAATCACCTGCCAAAGCGCGAACTATAAAAAAATTCTTAGGAAAAAATTATAAAGTTGAAGCTTCCATGGGCCACGTAATAGATTTGCCCAAAAGCCAAATTGGGATTGATACTGAAAAAAAATATAAACCAAAGTATATTACTATTAGGGGAAAGGGAGAAATTTTAAAAAAACTAAAAACGGCCAGGAAAAAAGCTAAGAAGGTCTTCTTCGCAGCAGACCCTGACAGGGAAGGAGAGGCTATTAGCTGGCATTTAATGAAAGCTTTGGAGGTAAACGAAGATGAACCCTGCCGGGTAGAGTTCCATGAAATTACCAAAAATACAGTTAAAGATGCTTTTAAAAAGCCAAGAAAGATTGATAAAAACCGGGTAGAAGCCCAGCAGGCCAGACGCATATTGGACCGTTTAGTAGGTTATAAAATTAGTCCTTTGTTATGGAAAAAGGTAAAGAAAGGACTTAGCGCCGGCAGAGTACAGTCGGTGGCTATACGTTTGATTTGTGATCGGGAAGAAGAAATTAGGTCTTTTGTTCCTGAAGAGTACTGGTCCTTAACAGCCCAGCTAACCCCTGGGGGAAAGGCGGATTCCTTTTTGGCCCAGTTCAGGGGAATGGATAAAAGCAAAATAAAACTCACTGATGAAAACATGGTAAATGACATCATAGGAGAATTAACCCAGGCAAAGTATGTAATAAACAGTATTAAAAAGAGGGAACGGAAAAGAAACCCGGCACCTCCTTTTACAACCAGCAGCTTGCAGCAGGATTCTTCCAGCAGGTTAGGGTTTACTGTTCGCAAAACAATGTCTATAGCTCAGCAGCTTTACGAAGGTATAAACATAAAAAAAGAAGGTACTGTTGGTCTTATAACTTATATAAGAACTGATTCTACTAAAATATCCGACACAGCCCGGGAAGAGGCGAAGAATTATATATTAAAAAAATACGGTGAAGATTATTACCCTGCCAAGCCCAGAGTGTACAAAGTTAAAAAAGGGGCCCAGGAAGCTCATGAAGCCATTCGTCCTACTTCAACTTTCAGAAATCCAGATGATATAAAAGGACATCTTACCAAAGACCAGTATCGCTTATATAAATTGATCTGGGAAAGGTTTCTCGCCAGCCAGATGAGTCATGCTGTATTTAACATGGTTACGGTAGATATAAAAGCTTACAATTATTTATTTAGAACTACAGGTTCCACTGTCAAGTTTCCTGGATTTTTAGTTATTTATGATAATTTAGGTATAGATGAAAGGGAAGAAGACAGGGTTTTACCGGAATTAGAAGAAGGCCAGGAACTAAATTTAATTAAACTGAAACCCCAACAGCATTTTACGCAACCTCCTCCCCGGTACACCGAAGCTTCCCTGGTTAAGACCCTTGAAGAGAAAGGCGTTGGGCGTCCATCCACTTATGCCCCTACAATAGATACTATACAGGCCCGGGGATATGTCTTAAAAGAAAAGAAAAATCTTGTTCCTACGGAACTGGGACAAATAGTCGTAGATCTAATGAAGGAATTTTTTCCTGATATCATAAATGTAGAATTCACAGCCTCTCTGGAGGATAAATTGGATTTAGTTGAAGAAGGAAATGTCCGTTGGATTGAAGTGATAGACAATTTCTACATTCCTTTTCAAAAAACCATACAATACGCAGAAAAGGAAATGGAGGAAATAGAAATACAGGACGAGGTAAGTGATGAGGTGTGTGAAAAATGTGGCAGACAAATGGTGTATAAGCACGGACGATATGGTAAATTTTTAGCCTGCCCTGGTTTTCCTGAATGCAGAAATACAAAGCCAATTTTAAAGGAAACAGGGGTAAAATGTCCGGTTTGCGGCGGAGAAGTAGTAGAAAAGAAAACGAAAAAAGGCAGGACGTTTTTCGGCTGCAGCAGTTATCCGGATTGTGAGTTTGTATCCTGGCAACGACCCGTTAATGAAAAGTGCCCATATTGTGATTCAGTACTGGTAGAAAAGAGGAGCAAACAAAAACTTACACTGAGATGCCTGAACAAGGAATGTGACTTTCAAAGGGATGAAAAAAAAAATAAACAAGAAAGTAAATAACGGGAGGAACTAAATATATGAAAGATGAAATTATTATAATTGGTGGAGGGCTCGCCGGAAGTGAGGCAGCCTGGCAGGCTGCCTCCCGGGGCACCAAAGTTATTCTTTATGAGATGCGGCCTGAAAAAATGACTCCGGCTCATCATACAGGCATGTTATCGGAACTGGTGTGCAGTAATTCTTTAAGGTCTATGGATCTGGAAAATGCGGCAGGTCTTTTAAAGGAGGAAATGCGTAGGCTAAACTCTTTAATTATGTCTTCTGCAGATAAAAGCCGTGTTCCTGCTGGCAGTGCCCTTGCCGTAGACAGGGAGCTTTTTGCCCGACAAATTACAGAAACACTGGAAGAGAATCCCCTGGTGGAATTAAGAAGAGAGGAAGCAGAAAAAATTCCTGAAACTGATAAGCCAGTAATAATCGCCACAGGCCCTCTTACTTCTGAGGTGCTGGCTGAAGAAATAAAAGGGATTACAGGAAGTGAGTACCTGTATTTCTTTGATGCTGCTGCTCCTATAGTAACCAGGGAGTCAATAAATATGGAAAAAGTGTTTCGGGCTTCCCGTTACGGTAAGGGTACGGCAGATTACCTCAACTGTCCTATGAATGAAGAGGAATATAATCGTTTTTGGAAGGCTTTAACTGATGCTGAACGATACCAAAAAAAAGAGTTTGAAAAGGAAGTGTATTTTGAAGGTTGTATGCCTGTAGAAGAGATGGCTTCCCGGGGGTATAAAACCCTTCTTTTTGGTCCTTTAAAGCCAGTTGGGTTGGAAGATCCCCGGTCCGGGGAACAGGCTTACGCTATTGCACAATTGAGGCAGGACAATCTTTCTGAAACATTGTATAATATGGTAGGTTTTCAAACCAGCCTGACCTGGCCTGAACAAGAGCGGGTTTTTCGTTTAATCCCTGGTTTAGAGAATGCTGAATTTCTCCGCTTTGGGGTTATGCACCGGAATACTTTTATAAACTCACCAGAAGTATTGAGCTCAACCTTGCAGCTAAAAGACAGGCCTAATTTATTATTTGCCGGTCAATTAACAGGGGTAGAAGGTTATGTGGAATCTACTTCCTCCGGCCTTATAGCAGGCATAAATGCTTCTCTTTTGGTTAAAGGTAAGGATCCCTTAATATTCCCTCCCACTACAGCGCATGGTGCTTTATGTCATTATATAACCACAGCTAGCCCTAAAAATTTCCAGCCTATGAATGTAAATTTTGGACTGCTACCTGCACCGGAAATAAAGGTTAAGGGAAAGGAAAGAAAAGCCTATTATTCAAAAAAAGCCTTAAAGGCTATGGAGGACTATATTAAAGATCAAAATATATTAAATTAAATTTTGATCTTTACAAGCGTGTTAGAAGGGATACAAATATTCTTGCATAAAGGCAGATGATATGGTAAGATTTTAAAAAAAGAGGGTGTTAAAGTGGGAGATATACTTGAAAACTTTATTAGCTTCTTAAAAATAGAAAAAAATGCATCAGAATGGACGCAACGAAAATATTTAGAAGACCTGAAACAATTTTCCATGTTCCTGGAACAGCAAGGAAGTAGTCTTCAAAATATGGACCACTTGGTTATACGACATTTTCTTTCTGCTTTACAGAAAAAGGGTTACGCCCGAACTACTGTTGCCCGAAAACTTTCTGCTATACGTTCTTTAATTCGGTATATAAACCGGGAAAACAGTATGGCTGTAAATGAAAGGTTGTCTTTTTTTACTCCCAAGAGAGGGCAAAGTCTACCCAAGTTTTTATATTTAACTGAAATTATTACTCTGATAGAGTCGCCAGATACAAATACTGTCTTAGGCAGCCGGGATAGGGCTATAATGGAAACTCTTTATGCAGCCGGTATAAGAGTAAGTGAGTTGGTAGGGCTCAGCTTGGAGAGTATAGACTTAGATTCCAGATTATTAAAAGTAAAGGGCAAGGGGAATAAAGAAAGATTTGTTTTGATTGGCAAATATGCAGAAAGCTCCCTTCGTTCCTACCTTGAGTTAAGCCGGACTAAACTTTTAGAAAAAAGAAAAGATGGATCATTTGAAAAAGCAATTTTTTTAAATAAGTACGGCTTTCGACTGTCAGACAGGAGTATTAGGAGAATTATAGAAAAATACATAAAGAAAGCTTCTGTAAAAACTAAAGCCAGTCCCCACACCATAAGACATTCATTTGCTACTCACCTTCTAGATGCCGGGGCTGATTTAAGAACTGTACAGGAATTACTTGGGCATGTGAATCTATCTTCTACTCAAATATATACCCATTTGACGAAGGAAAATGTTAAAATAATTTATAACTCTGCACATCCCAGGGCCTAGTAAAGTACGAAATAAAGGGTCTGGAGAAATTAATTATTTAAAGAGGAAAACTATGTTTAAAGGTACAACTATAGTTGCTGTAAAAAAAGGTAATAAGGCAGCAATAGCCGGAGATGGTCAGGTAACTTTTGGCCAAAACATGATTATGAAAAGAAAGGCTGTTAAAATTAGAAAGATATACAGCAATAAAGTTATAGCTGGTTTTGCCGGTTCTGTAGCTGATACTTTTACGCTTTTTGAAAAGTTTGAGGAGCAACTGCATAAATACCAGGGAAACATGAAAAGAGCTGCTGTGGAACTTGCAAAAGAATGGAGAACCGACAAGTATTTGCGTCGGTTAGAGGCCTTGTTAATTGTAGTTAATGTAGAAAGCCTTTTAATTATTTCAGGCACCGGTGAAGTTATCGAGCCAGATGATAATGTGGCTGCCGTTGGTTCAGGTGCAGGTTATGCCCTGGCTGCAGCTAGGGCTATGTTGAAGCACACTAACCTTCAACCTGGGGAAGTAGCCAAGGACTCTCTTTCTATGGCTGCTGATATATGCGTATATACCAACCATGAAATAGCTGTAGAAGATCTATATTTATAAAATTTTTATTCTAAATTTTTGAAATTTTATAAATATTTTAGTATTTTCTGCCATCATTTTTTTGACGTTCCCGTCTTTTATTTTTTAGGAGGAATAAACATATGGAAAATTTAACACCCAGACAAATCGTTCAAGAATTAGATAAATATATAATAGGTCAAGATAAGGCAAAGAAAAGTGTAGCAGTGGCCTTGCGTAATAGGTATCGTAGGAAAAGACTGCCCCTGGAATTACAAGATGAAGTTATTCCGAAAAATATTATTATGATTGGTCCTACCGGAGTAGGTAAAACAGAAATTGCTCGAAGAATGGCCAGGCTAGTTAATGCTCCTTTTGTTAAAGTTGAGGCTACAAAGTTTACTGAAGTTGGCTATGTAGGACGAGATGTAGAGACTATGATACGGGATTTAGTAGAAACATCTATAAGAATCATTAAAGCAGAAAAAATGGAAGGGGTAGAAGGCAAAGCAAAAGAAATGGTAGAAAAGCGCATCCTGGATATCTTAGTTCCTACTCCCAGGAAGGAAAGAACATTTCAAAATCCTCTAGGTGCTTTATTCCAGAATATTTCCGGTGAAGAAGAAAACGAAAGCGAGACTGAATCAGAAGAAAAGGAAGAAGAGATTTATATTCATAAAAGAAGGGCACAGTTCCGGGAGGATTTAAAATCTGGAAATTTAGAAGATAAATATATTGAAATTGAAGTAGAAGATATCTCCTCTCCTGTTGTAGAAATTTTTTCAGGGCAAGGGGTAGAGGAAATGGGGATAAACTTTAAAGATATTTTAGGTAACATGATGCCCAAGAAAAAAAAGAAGAGAAAGGTAACTATTAGTCAGGCCCGTAAAATACTGTTACAAGAGGAAGCGCAAAAGCTAATTGATATGGACGAAGCAACAAATGAAGCTTTACAAAGGGCTGAACAATCGGGCATAATATTTTTGGATGAAATAGATAAGGTTTCAGGAAAAGATTCCTCAACCGGTCCCGATGTATCTCGAGAAGGAGTGCAGAGAGATATTCTTCCTATAGTTGAAGGTTCTACCGTTATGACTAAATATGGACCGGTAAAAACAGATTATATACTTTTCATTGCCGCAGGGGCTTTTCATACAGCAAAACCCTCGGACCTGATCCCTGAACTGCAGGGAAGATTTCCTATCAGGGTAGAACTAAACAGCTTGGATAAAGAGCATTTTAAACAAATTTTAGTCCAGCCGGAAAATGCTTTAATCAAGCAGTATGTAGCTTTGCTGTCAACAGAAGGCTTAAGGTTAAATTTTTCTGATGATGCCGTAGATGAAATTGCTGAATTAGCATATATTTTAAACGAGCAAATGGAAAATATTGGGGCTCGCAGGCTGCAAACAATATTGGAAAAACTATTGGAAGAGTTATCTTTTGAAGCTCCCGAATTAGGTGAAAAAGAAATAAATATAAATTCAGATTATGTAAAAGAAACTTTAAAAGACATTGTCAAGGATAAGGATCTCAGTAAGTATATTCTATAAGCGGAAAGGAAGTTGAAATAATGGAGGGCTTACTGGAAAAGACCAGGCAAATTAATAGTATACTACAAAAGTCTGCTGGGCAGCATGTAGACTTTAAAGAAATTGCTGAAGTACTAAGGGATGTAATAAATGCGAATGTCTATATTGCTAGTCGCCAGGGAACTATACTGGGTCATTCCCTTGTAAAAGAGTTTGAATGCGAAATTATGATTAATGAAGTTTTAAATGAAAATTCTTTTCCTGAGGGTTATAATGAATCACTAATGAACATTGATGATACAAGGGTAAATTCAAAACAAAAGTCAAATTCATGTGTTTTTTTAGATGAGCAGTGTTTATTTACCAATAAATTAAGTACAATTGTACCTATCGTTGGTGGGGGTAAACGTTTAGGAACTTTACTTTTAGCCAGATTTGCCGAACCTTTTGAATCAGAAGATGTTATTTTGGCAGAAACAGGGGCTACAGTTGTAGGAATGGAAATATTAAGGGAAAGAGCGGAAAAAGTAGAGGAGGAAGCCAGAAGTAAGGCAATAGTACAATTAGCCGTAGGCACTTTATCTTATTCCGAACTGGAGGCTATAGAACACATTTTCGAGGAGTTAAAGGGTAAAGAGGGACTTCTTGTAGCAAGTAAAATAGCAGATCAGGTAGGAATAACCAGGTCGGTTATCGTAAATGCTTTACGGAAATTTGAAAGTGCCGGTGTGATTGAGTCAAGGTCATTAGGTATGAAAGGGACATATATTAAAGTCTTAAATGACTTTTTATTGGATGAATTAAAAAAAATAAAGAAATAATATTAAAAAAATTTTCTGTTGGGAAAAATAATATTTGATTAGATCTTATTAAAGGGTAGCTTACTTGCTACCTTTTTTATTTTTTGTTCAAGGTAAAGAAATGTCATTTTTGTGGATAGTTATTAATAATTTAAAATTGAAAGTAAAAAAATAAATAAATTTTCCTAAAAAAGGCATAATAAGCTAGAGGTGTTATTTTTGAGAAAGAAGAAAAAAAATTTTTTTCATTTTAAATCCCTGATGGTTGGTTTTATAGCGGGACTAGTTACATTTTTACTTCTCAGTTCAGTCATTTTGGGTTTTATATCTCAAGAAGGGGTAGTAGTTTACATAAATAGTGAAGAGGTTGCCAGTACCGTAGAAAAACAGGTAACAGCATTTACCAATCAGCAGATTCCCTATTATATGGGTGAGGCTAAAGAAGAGGTTCCGGGAATTGTGGAAAAGCAACTAGAAGGTCAATTTACTACGGGTAAACTAGAAATTGCCGGGGTATCTTTTGAGCTTCCGGAAGAATTCGTATCCAACCTGGAGCACATGTTAAAAGATAATATAGAAGCAGGGATATATAATATTATAGATGGTATAGATAATGAGGAGCTTTCTAGGGATTTAGGAGCCTATTCATATAAAATTGTTAAAAAAACATTAGAGGAGGAATACAAGGGGAAAAGCTTAACGGTAAAGCCTTTTGAGTGGTTCAGCATACTGGTTACAATTGATATAGAAGATAGCCTGGAGGAAGAATGATGAGACGTCTAAATTTATTGCTAAAAAATATAAATTGTGATATACTACAAAAGATGTAAAAACACACGCTTTGTGGATTTTCAGAATAGGGTGTTGCCTTTTAATAAGGCGATTTTCTGAGAAGATGAAAAAAGCGGAGGTATAAAACCTAGGGAGGAGGTGCAAAATTGGCTGTAGTGTCCATGAAACAATTACTTGAAGCTGGTGTTCATTTTGGCCATCAAACTCGCAGATGGAATCCCAAGATGAAAAATTACATCTTTACTGAGCGTAATGGTATCTATATCATTGACTTACAAAGAACAGTAAAGAGAATTGATGAAGCATATAATTATTTTAAAGATATAGCTTCTCGGGGAGAAAAGGTTCTGTTTGTTGGGACAAAAAAACAGGCACAGGAATCGGTTCAAAAAGAAGCTGAAAAATGTGGCATGTTTTATGTTAATCAAAGGTGGTTGGGAGGCATGTTGACTAACTTTCAAACCATTCGTAAAAGAATTGATCGTTTGTTTGATTTAGATAAGATGGAAGAGGATGGATTGTTTGAAGTCCTTCCAAAAAAAGAAGTCATAAGGCTTAAGCATGAAAAAGAAAAACTAGAAAAGTTTCTTGGTGGAATTAAACATATGAAAGAGCTTCCTACTGCTGTATACATTATTGATCCCCGCAAAGAAAGAATTGCCGTAGCGGAAGCAAGGAAACTGGGGATTCCTATAGTAGCTATTGTAGATACTAATTGTGATCCTGATGAGATTGATCTTGTTATTCCAGGTAATGATGATGCTATTAGAGCTGTTAAGTTAATAACCAGCAAGCTGGCTGATTCTGTTTTAGAAGGTAAGCAGGGAATGCAGATGGAAGATGATGAGATAACTGAAGAAGGTAAAGAAGATAAAGAAGAAAAGATTGAAGTTACAGAGTAAAAAATAATAATGTATTATGAGTAAGGGTAGGTTAACGCTTACCCTTGCTTTTTTACCTTTCAAAACATTTTAATTACATATTATTTAGGAGGTTTTAGTGATGGTAAAAGCTGCTCTAGTCAAAGAACTTAGAGATAAAACAGGAGCAGGAATGATGGATTGTAAAAAAGCCCTGTTAGAGGCCGAAGGTAATCTGGATAAAGCTATTACTATCCTTAGAGAGAAAGGATTATCTTCAGCGGCTAAAAAATCTGGGCGGATAACATCTGAAGGATGTGTAGATGCATATATTCATATGGGTGGTAAAATCGGGGTTCTTCTGGAGGTTAATTGCGAAACAGATTTTGTAGCCAAAAATGATGAGTTCAAACAGTTTGTCCGGGATCTATGTATGCAGATTGCTGCTTCTAATCCACAATATATTTCGAGGGAGGAAGTGCCGGAAGAAGTAGTAAATAAAGAGAGTGAAATATTTAAAAACCAGGCATTATCGGAGGGTAAACCCGAAAAGATTGTAGACAAAATCGTTGAGGGAAAAATGGATAAATATTATCAAGAAATATGTTTATTGGAACAAGATTTTATAAGAGACACAGACTTTAAGATTATGGATTTGCTCAAAGAAAAGATTGCAAAATTAGGTGAAAATATTACTATAAGGCGTTTTACCCGGTTTGTTATGGGCGAAGGCCTAGAAAAAAAAGAAAATGACCTTGCAAAAGAAGTAGAAGACATAATCAGTACAGAATAACCTTTAAAAAAGCACATTTGTGCTTTTTTTCTTAAATCATCTCTTTACATTTTCTGATTTTGCAAACAAATAATTCAAGCTTAAACAAGGAATTTTTATTAAAAATGTAGAATATTTTTAAGGACAGACTGGAGGTATCAATGGATGGGGACGACACCCAAATTCAAGAGAGTTATTTTAAAACTTAGTGGCGAAGCTTTAGCAGGAAAAACTGGATTTGGAATTGACCCTGAAGTTCTCCTCTGTATTGCAGAACAACTAAAGGATATACAGAAGATAAATGTACAAGTAACCATAGTTGTAGGAGGAGGAAATATATGGAGGGGCGCTCCTGCAGGTGCCCGGGGGATGGATAGAGCTACAGCTGATTATATGGGAATGTTGGCAACAGTTATTAATGCCCTGGCACTCCAGGATGCCCTTGAACAAAATGATATTGATACCAGAGTCCAGACAGCTATAGAAATGCGTCAGGTTGCAGAACCTTATATTAGACGCAGGGCTATTAGGCACCTGGAAAAAGGCAGGGTAGTAATATTTGCCGGTGGCACCGGTAACCCTTATTTTTCTACAGATACGGCAGCTGCTTTAAGGGCGGCTGAAATAGAAGCAGGAGCTATTTTGCTGGCAAAGGGCAAGGTAGATGCTGTATATGAAGATGATCCCATAACTAACCCCACAGCTAGAAAATTTACTGAACTTACTTACATGGAAGTTTTAAACATGAGTTTAGGGGTCATGGATTCCACAGCTGCTACCCTGTGTATGGATAACAACATCCCTTTGATTGTATTTCAGTTAAAGTCGGATAATATTATTAAAGCTATAATGGGCGAAAAAATCGGTACTTTTATAAGCTAAGGAGGTAAATAATAAGATGGCTGATGAAGTGTTTAGTAAAACAGAAGATAATATGAGTAAAGCTGTGGAGTCTTTAAAAAGAGATTTTAGCTATATAAGAGCAGGACGTGCAACTCCTTCGCTTCTGGATAAGATTACAGTAGATTATTACGGAACGGCAACTCCATTGAACCAACTGGCAACCGTAAGTGCTCCGGAACCCAGGCTTTTGATGGTTCAGCCCTGGGATAAAAATATAATCGGAGATGTTGAAAAGGCTATTTTGAAATCTGACCTGGGATTAACTCCAAATAATGACGGTAACGTTATTCGGCTTCCGATACCTCAGCTCACAGAAGAAAGAAGAAAAGAACTGGTTAAAATGGTAAAAAATAAAGCAGAAGAAGGACGGGTAGCTGTACGAAACATTCGCAGAGAAGCTAATGATCAGCTAAAAAAAATGGAAAAAAGCAGTGACATTACAAAGGATGATTTAAAACGCCTGCAAGATGATGTTCAAAAACTTACGGACAAATATATTGCAGAAATAGATAAAACTGTTGGAAATAAGGAAAATGAAATAATGGAAGTATAAAGATTTATTTACTTAATTCAATTATTTAGTTCATCCAAAATGAAGTAAAAGGTGAGGTTAGTATAAGCAAAATAAGATACTGCATATATAAGATATAATGTTACAGCAGGGAAACCTTGCAGGCAATTATCTTATTAACGATGCAGGCCCCCTCAGAAAGAGGGGGTTTGTTTATAAGGAGGCGGAAGAATGGACTTTGAGGAGAAAGGGAAACAATTATACCAGTTAATAGATCAAGAACGTATACCTTATCATGTTGCTATTATAATGGATGGAAACGGCCGCTGGGCCAGGAAAAGAGGTCTGCCAAGGATTGCCGGGCATAGGGCAGGAATTGATTCTTTAAGAGAAACCATACGAATTGCCAGGGAAATTGGAGTTAAAATATTAACCTTATATACTTTCTCCACAGAAAATTGGAAAAGGCCCAAGAGCGAAGTAAAGTTTCTAATGAAGCTTCCTGAAGAATATCTCCAAAAAGAAATAGAAGAACTTTGTGCCAATAACGTAAAAATCAGGGTTTTAGGACTAATTAAAGAACTTCCAGAAAATACAAGAAGAGCACTTGAAGATGCCATAAAAAGAACCAAGGGAAACGAAGGTATGGTTGTTAATTTTGCCATGAATTACGGAGGCAGGGGAGATATTGTAAGGGCTGTAAAAAAAATTTCTCAATTGTTACTTCGGGATGATATAAAAGAAGGGGAAATTGATGAAGAAATAATTTCCCAATACCTATATACAAAAGGATGCCCAGATCCTGATTTATTAATCAGGCCCAGCGGTGAATTGAGGATAAGTAATTTTCTCTTATGGCAAATAGCTTATACCGAGCTATGGTTTACAGATATTTATTGGCCTGATTTTAAAAAAACACATTTTTTACAGGCTGTTTACGATTTCCAGCGGCGTAATCGGAAGTTTGGAGGGATAAAAGGCTAAAGTGTTAAAGAAACGAATATTAAGTGGAATTATAGGGATACCCTTAGCACTATTTATTATATATATGGGAGGAATAAGTTACACTATAGCTATTTTAGTATTGGCTATACTGGGACTGGAGGAGTATAACAGGCTTTCTTTAAAAGGAAGCTATACTTTTCCTAGAAATCTGTCTTTTGTGTTAGCGTTTCTATATTTTATTATGTTATACTCAGGCGCTCCTTATGTTCTGGAGATGTTTTTAGTTTTTCTTTTATTTCCTCTTTCTTTTTATTTTGTCTTTATTCATGAATTTAATCTGCGGGATTTATTATTTGCCTCCTGGGGCATGATATACATTATCTGGCTTTTTGGGTTTCTTATAGTCCTTCGGGATTTACCTGAAGGTTTAACTTATACGCTATTGCTATTTATTGCCATCTGGCTTAATGATATAGCAGCTTTTTTTGTAGGCAGTTATTTGGGGAAGCATAAACTTATTCCCCGGGTGAGCCCTAATAAAACCATAGAGGGGGCTGCAGGAGGATTAGCGGTTACTGTTATATTTGTATTATTATTTAGAGGTTATATTAATTTTGCATTTTCAACGGCTTTGCTGGCAGGATTGTTGATTTCAATTTTTGGCCAGGCAGGAGACCTTGTTGAGTCTGCTATAAAAAGAAGTTTAAAGGTAAAAGATTCGGGAGATATTATACCCGGTCATGGAGGGATTCTAGACCGTTTTGATAGCGTTTTGTTTGTTGCGCCTATTTTATATTTTTATATAAAAATTGTGCTTAAAGTGTTGTAATTTTATGGATTTAGGGGGAAAATATATGAAAAAGCATTTGGTTTTGCTTGGCTCTACCGGTTCTATAGGTCAGCAAACCCTTTCTGTTGCAGATAAATTTCCCGAACGCTTTACTATAGCTGGCCTGGCTGCCGGGTCAAATATTGATTTATTAGAAAAGCAGGCAAGGTTATTTAAGCCTGCTATGATTGCTATAGCAAAAAAAGAGCTGGTTCCGGAATTAGAAAAAAGGCTGAGGGATACTAATGTAAGGGTCCTGGGTGGTGAAAAAGGACTTTTAGAAATGGTTGGTATTTCCAGGGCAGATTGGATTGTAAATGCCCTGGTGGGGTTTAGCGGATTAAGGCCGACAGCTTTGGCCCTGGAAGAAGGAAAAAATATTGCTTTAGCCAATAAAGAAACTTTGGTAGCCGGGGGAGAGTTGATTATGACCCTGGCTAAAAATAAGGGTTTAGATATTGTCCCTATCGATAGTGAGCATTCGGCTATATTTCAGTGTCTTCAAGGTGAAAAAGACAACAAAATTTATAAAATATATTTGACAGCTTCAGGGGGACCTTTTAGAGGTTATAGCCTGGAAGATTTATCCCGAGTTAAGTTGGAGCAGGCTTTGAAACATCCCAACTGGGTTATGGGTAAAAAGATTACTATAGATTCAGCAACTTTGATGAATAAAGGACTGGAGGTTCTGGAAGCAAAGGCTCTTTTTGGATTAGGCCTGGAACAGATTGAAGTTGTTATTCATCCTCAGAGCATTATTCATTCAATGGTAGAGTTTATTGACAGTGCTGTTCTGGCTCAACTGGGTGAACCAGATATGGGTGTGCCCATACAGTATGCCCTGACTTACCCAAAGCGTTGGCAAAATGATTTTAAAAGGTTAGATTGGAGGAAGATCAAAACTTTAAGCTTTGAACAGCCTGATACGAGAGTTTTTAGATGCTTAAAGCTTGCTTATGAGGCAGGGGAAGCAGGAGGAACCATGCCTGCGGTGATGAACGCAGCCAATGAAATAGCTGTTGAATTATTTTTAAATGAACAGATTTCTTTTCTGGATATACCTTGTATAATTGAGAAAGCAATGCATAAACATAAAGTAATTTTAGAACCATCTTTAGAAGACATTAAAAGAATTGACATGGAAATAAGGGAACAGGCATCTTTTTTTAAGAATGATTTATTTTAAGTAAGGAGTTGATGTAGCTTGACTACCCTTGTAGCTTCAATAATAATTTTTGGGTTATTAATATTTTTTCATGAGTTCGGGCATTTTATCGTGGCTAAAAAGGTAGGTATCGGTGTTTTGGAGTTTGCCATTGGCTTTGGCCCAAAGATCTTTTCTTTTGAAAAGGATGGCACCAAATATTCTTTACGAGCTTTGCCCCTGGGGGGGTTTTGCCGTTTAAAGGGGGAAGATCCTGAAGAAGTAAATGAAGAAGATAGTTTTCAGGGAAAATCCTTAAGGGACAGGTTTGCGGTTATTGTTGCCGGACCTATAATGAATTTTGTCCTAGCTATTCTACTATTTTTTCTAATATATTTCTTTATATTTGGAGTTCCTATAGGTGAGTCCACCCGGATTGGAGAAGTCCTTCCTGAGGGTGAGGCATCTAAAGTTGGCATGCAAACAGGGGATGAGATAACTGCCATTAATGAAAAAGAAGTAGGTAAATGGGATGAAGTTGTTGGTATCATTAACGATAATCCTGAAAAGGAAATAGCTATAAGTTTCCAGAGAAATGATAAGAATATGGAGGTTACAGTAGTTCCCCAGCCAGATCCTCAGACTGATAAGGGCCTTATAGGGATAGCTCCTGAGACCAGGAAATATGCTCTTTTTAGTTCTATCGGTATGGGAATAAGTAACACCTGGTGGTTTACTCAGTTTATAGTAGTAAGTATTGGTGAAATAATAACCGGTCAAATAGAAGCAGATGTCGCCGGGCCTATAGGTATTGTTCAGATGGTGGGGGAAGTAGCTGAAACAGGGGTTTCTAACCTGATGACTTTGGCAGCGATTCTCAGTATCCACCTGGGGTTGTTAAACCTTTTACCAATTCCTGCTTTAGACGGGAGCAGGTTAATGTTTTTCCTATTGGAAGGAATAAGGGGAAAACCGGTAGATCCAAACAAAGAAAGTTTTATTCATTTCATAGGTTTTACCCTTCTAATATTATTGATGGTATTTATTGCTTTTAGTGACCTGGCAAGACTGGATATTTTCTGACCACAGTAAAAAAAATGAGGGTGACGAATGGTGGAAAGAAATAAAACATTACAGGTTAAGGCTGGAAACGTGCTTATAGGGGGAGGTTCCACAATAAGCATACAGTCTATGACTAATACAGATACAAGGGATGTTGAAGCTACAGTTAAACAGATTAAGCTGCTGGAAGAAGTAGGGTGTGAGCTGGTTAGAGTTGCTGTTCCCGATGAAGAGGCTGCAGGGGTTTTGGGAGCAATAAAAAAAAGAATAAATATTCCCCTTATAGCAGATATCCACTTTAATCACAGGTTGGCTTTAACAGCCCTGGAGGAAGGGGTAGACAAGGTAAGGGTAAATCCTGGAAATATAGGGAGCAGGGAAAGAGTTAAAGAAGTGGTTAATTCTGCCCGGGATAAAGGTGTTCCCATCAGGATAGGAGTTAATGCCGGCTCTGTTGAGAAGTCAATATTAGAAAAATATGGTGCGCCAACGGCTGAAGCCCTGGCAGAGTCAGCCATGGGCCATGTAAGGCTGTTGGAGGAATTAAATTTCAAGGATATAGTTATTTCTTTAAAGGCTGCAGAAGTAGAGAAAATGATTAAGGCTTACCTGTTAATTTCTAAAAGGGTTGATTATCCCCTTCACCTTGGAGTTACAGAAGCCGGAACTTTTATGCGGGCTGCAGTTAAGTCTTCTGTTGGTATGGGGCACCTGTTACTAAATGGGATTGGTGATACTATAAGGGTATCAATTACTGGGGATCCCCTGGAGGAGATAATGGTTGCAAGGGAAATACTCAGGTCTACAGGTTTGAGGCTAATAGGCCCAGAAATAATATCATGTCCTACCTGTGGAAGATGTGAGATAGGCTTAATATCCCTGGCAGAAGAGGTGGAGAGAAGAGTCCGATTTATTAAGCATCCTATCAAACTGGCTATTATGGGTTGTGTGGTTAATGGCCCCGGCGAGGCCAGGGGGGCGGATATAGGTATTGCCGGTGGTAGAGGAGCTGGTGTTTTATTTAAGAAGGGAAAAGTTTTGAGAAAAGTACCAGAGGATAAGCTTGTAGAAGAGTTAATGGGAGAGGTGGATACTTATTTAAGTGAGCAGGGACATAATAACATAGTTAAAGCAGATAAGCTTGAAACGGAGGGTAAATAAGTATATGAAGGCTATAGCCATTATTCCTGCCTTTAATGAAGAAAAGACCATAGGTGATATTATAGTAACTTTAAAAGATGTACCTCTGGTAAAAGATATAATTGTAGTAAGCGATGGTTCAACCGATGGAACAGTAGAGGTGGCCGAAGCCCTGGGGTCTAAAGTTATAGAGCTTTCAGAGAACAGGGGTAAGGGTGGAGCTATGAAGGCTGGCCTGGACTGCACAGCTGCGGAAATAATATTATTTCTAGATGCTGACCTGATAGGTTTGACCAAAAAGCATGTTTGTGATCTGCTAGAACCTGTTATCAGCCAGGAAGCTGAAATGACCATAGGTGTTTTCGAGAAGGGCAGAGTAGCTACTGATCTTGCTCAGAGAGTAGCACCTTATTTGTCCGGACAGAGGGCAGTTAAGCGTTCTGTTTTAGAGAACATATCAGATATAGATATGGCCAGGTTTGGAGTTGAAGTAGCTTTAACCAGGTATCTTGAATCAAGTAATGTTAAGGTAAAGCAGGTTCTTTTGGATGATATGTCTCATGTTATGAAGGAAGAAAAGCTTGGAGTGGTTAGAGGGTTTGCAGCTAGAATCAAAATGTACTGGGAAATTGTAAAATACCTGGTAAGTAAGGAAAGCGTTAGATAGCGGAGTTATTCCAGGTTTATCTTGCACAAACATCCTGTTTATGGTACAATATATAAAGAAATTTATCCGGGGTCTTTAAGAAGAGTGGGGTTTCCCACTCTTTCGTATTAATTTAAGTATATTTATCCTGACAGGAGGATTCTGGTATTGGGCAAAAAAGAAATTCAGCAAACTGTTGAAAAAATAGTTGAGCCTGTTTTAGTAGAAAATGATTACGAACTTGTAGATATAGAGTTTATCAAAGAGGGTAAGAATTGGTTCCTAAGGGTATATATTGATAAATCAGATGGAATTACCCTTGATGATTGTCAGTTTGTTAACCGGGAATTAAGTGAAACATTAGACCAGGAAGATCCTATACCGCAAAGCTATTACTTAGAAGTTTCATCTCCTGGTTTAGAACGTCCCTTAAAGAAAGAAAGTGATTTTGAAAGGTTTAAAGGCAGTAAGATTAAGGTAAAAACATACATCTTAATTAATAAACAGAAAAAATTCACAGGAATATTACAGGATTGTAAAGATGGATTAGTTCAGCTGCAGTTGGATACAGGGGATAATGTTTCTATTCCTTTTGATAAAATAGCTAAAGCAAATTTATTTTTTGATTTTTAAAAAGTGCCCTTTTAGGAGGTTTGAGGATGAATTATGAATTTATTGAAGCGTTGGAGCAGATAGCTAAAGAAAAGGGTATAAGTAAGGAAATACTTTTTGAAGCTATTGAAGCTGCTCTCATTTCTGCTTACAAGAAAAATTTTAACACGGCACCTAATGTTAAAGTTCACATAGATAGAGATTCCGGTCAAATAAAAGTATTTTCTTGTATGGAAGTGGTAGAAGAAGTTCAAGACTTACAGCAGGAAATTACTCTGGAAGAAGCCCGAAAACATAGTTCTATATATCAACTGGGTGATATTGTGGATATAGAAGTTACTCCAAAGAATTTCGGTAGAATTGCTGCCCAAACAGCTAAACAGGTAGTAATTCAAAGAATAAGAGAAGCTGAGAGAGAAATTATTTTTGAAGAATATGTTGACCGGGAAGACGATATAATAACAGGCATTGTTCAGCGTACCGACCAGAAAAACATAATTATTGATCTGGGCAGGACAGAGGCTATATTAGCTCCTACAGAACAAATGCCCACCGAAGCATATACCCAGGGAGACCGTATTAAGACATATGTGGTAGAGGTAAAGAAAACGACAAAAGGACCTCAAATTATGGTTTCCAGGACACACCCGGGATTATTAAAACGTTTGTTTGAACTGGAGGTACCGGAAATATTTGATGGCACAGTAGAAATAAGGGCAGTTTCCCGGGAGGCAGGCCATCGGTCTAAACTTTCTGTATATTCCAGCAATGAAGAGGTAGACCCGGTAGGCTCCTGCGTAGGGCCTAAGGGGGCCAGGGTTCAAACTATTGTTAATGAGCTTAAAGGAGAAAAAATAGATATTATTAAATGGAGTGAAGACCCCAAAGAGTATGTATCCAATTCGTTAAGCCCGGCCAAAGTTATGTCTGTAGAAATAAAGGAAGATGAAAAGGTTGCCAATGTGGTTGTTCCTGATTATCAACTTTCACTGGCTATAGGTAAAGAAGGGCAAAATGCCAGGTTGGCTGCAAAATTAACTGGCTGGAAAATAGACATAACTAGTGAGTCTCAGGCTAAGGTACTGTTAGATGTTAACGATGGAATTCGGGAGGATAATAATGTTCTAGAAGAGGAAGAAAAGCCTGTGGAAACATTTTACTCTGAAGAAGAAAATCATGATGATGAAAAAGAAGATCATAACGGGGCTCAAGAGTTTAACGAAGAAGAGATAGAAAGCTAAATTTAACTTTTTAACTTAAAGAGGAGGAAGGTGAAATGGCCAGAAAAAGAAAAGTTCCTCTAAGAGTTTGTATAGGATGTCAGAAGAAAATACCAAAAAAAAACCTGATAAGAGTTGTAAGAACGCCTGAAGATACAGTTGAAGTTGATTTTAAAGGGAAACGTTCTGGCCGTGGAACATATGTTTGTCCCAGTATAGATTGTTTACGTCAGGCGGTAAAAGGTAAAAGAATAGAAAAAAATCTTCAGCGTTCGGTGTCACCAGAGATAATAAATGAACTGGAAAAAGCACTGGAAGAAGGACAAGAAGAATAGTTTTTTCTTGGAGGAGATTTATATGGCCAATTCTTATAAGGAGGTCAAAATAATGGAGGTGTAGTAAATGGAAAAAATCAGGGTGTACCAGTTAGCTAAAAGGTTAGGCCTCCCCAGTCGGGATCTAATCTCAGTTTTAAAAGACTTAGATATAACTGTTAAAAATCATATGAGTAGTATAGATGATGAAACTGCAAAGACGGTTACAGAGATATTAACCGGTAAGAAGGAAGACAAAAAAGTAGATAAGACAGAGGATAAGAAGGAAGGTAGCAGTGGTAATATGGCTGAAATATCAGCAGAAACTAAAGAAAAGCATTCGGCAAAGGAAAAACCAGCTAAGAAGAAGCAAGCAGGACAGAAAGAGTTAATAGTAGAGGGTCCCCAAATAGTTAAAGACTTAGCTGAAGAAATGAATATTTCTCCAAACGCACTTATTTCTAAGCTGATATCTATGGGCATCATGGCTAATATAAATCAAGAGATTGATCTGGATACCATACAAGTTCTTGCAGATGAATTGGGATTTAATGTGGAAATAAAAACTCCGGAACCTAAAGAAGAAGATATAGTTATTTTTGAAGAAAAAATAGAAGTGAAAAGTGAGAACCTCAGGCCAAGGCCCCCTGTAGTTACGGTTTTGGGACATGTCGATCACGGAAAAACTTCTTTACTGGATGCCGTAAGGAAAACCAAGGTCATGGATCAGGAAGCCGGTGGAATTACACAGCATATAGGAGCTTACCAGGCATTAATAAACAACGAAAAAATTGTTTTCCTGGACACACCAGGTCACGAGGCATTTACTTCTATGAGAGCAAGAGGCGCCCAAGTAACAGATATTGCTATTCTGGTAGTAGCTGCTGATGATGGTATTATGCCCCAAACGGTAGAAGCTATAAATCACGTTAAGGCTGCTGGTGTTCCTATTATTGTAGCTGTTAATAAACTTGATAAGCCTGATGCTAATCCAGATAAGGTTAAACAGCAACTAACTGAATATGGTCTGGTTCCCGAGGAATGGGGGGGAGACACAATTTGTGTTCCCGTTTCAGCTAAAAAGCATGAGGGAATAGAAGCTTTACTGGAAATGGTTCTTTTGGTATCTGAAATGGCGGAGTTAAATGCCGATCCCTCTATTCCCGCCAGGGGAACGGTTGTAGAAGCTAAGCTGGATAAGGGTAGAGGTCCTGTAGCCACTGTGTTGATCCAAAACGGTACACTTAAAGCAGGGGACTCCTTGGTGTGTGGTCACATATATGGAAAAGTAAGAGCCATGATTAACGATAAAGGACAGCAGGTAAAATCAGCTACTCCTTCTATGCCGGTAGAGGTTCTAGGTTTCTCGGAAATTCCCGAAGCGGGAGATATATTCCAGATCGTTACTAATGATAAGAAGGCCCGTCAGATAGCTGAAAAAAGGGCTGAAAAAAAGAGGGAGGCAGAACTTCATAAAACCAGGAAAGTATCCCTTGATGATTTGTATAAACACATTAAAGAAGGCGAAGTCAAAGAGCTTAATTTAATTATTAAAGGTGATGTTCAGGGATCGGTAGAAGCTTTAAAGGACTCGCTGCTTAAAATAGAAGATGAAGAGGTGGGGCTACAGGTAATTCACAGTGGTGTTGGTGCTATAACTGAATCGGATGTCATGTTAGCTACTGCTTCAAATGCAATAATAATAGGGTTTAATATAAGGCCTGAACCTAATGCCCGCAAGATGGCTGAATCAGAAAATGTACAGATTAAAATGTATCGTGTGATTTATGAAGTTATAGATGAAATCAAGGCAGCAATGACCGGGCTTCTTGATCCAAAATATGAAGAGGTTGTCCTGGGAAGGGCTGAGGTTCGTCAAACCTTTAAAGTTTCTAGACTTGGCATTATTGCCGGTTGTTATATAACCGATGGAAAAATTACCCGGGATTCCGGTGTAAGGGTTATTCGGGATGGTACTGTTGTTCATGAAGGTACTATTAGTTCCCTGAAACGTTTTAAAGAAGATGTACGGGAAGTTGTGCAAGGATATGAATGTGGCCTGATGCTAGAGAAGTTTAACGATATAAAAGAGGAAGATATTTTAGAAACTTTTGTAATGAGAGAAGTAAAGAGTTAACTTCCGGAGGGAATAATGATTATTGGGGTTTGCAGGGTAGAGATGTTTCTTTCCAGTCCTAATACTTTAAAAGAAAAGCGAAGTGTGTTAAAAGGTATGCTTACTAAGTTTAGAAATAAATATAATGTTTCTGTGGCGGAAATAGAAAATCAGGATAAGTGGCAAAGGACTACCATTGCTGTAGTTTGCGTAGGTAATGATTCGCAATTTATTAACAAGGTAACGGGACAAATTATTAATGAATTTGAAAATTTTAAAGATGGGCATATAATAAGTTATGATATAGAATTAATATAAATATTTTGGGGGTATGGAGATGGCAGCACAAAAGCCAAGAGCCCATAGAGTCGGCGAAGAGATTAAAAAAGAAGTAAGCCAGATCTTGCAAAACGAAATAAAGGACCCCAGGCTTACCGGTTTTTTAAGTGTGACACAGGTTGAGGTAACAAATGATCTGGGTTATGCTCGTATTTTCGTAAGTATTTATGGGACAGAAGAGGAAAAACAATTAACTCTAAAAGCATTAGAAAGTGCTCTGGGATTTATACGTTCTGAAACAGGTAAAAGGATTCGGTTAAGGCATGTTCCTGAAATAAGCTTTCAGTTGGATGAATCTATTGAATATGGAGCTCATATTTCAGAAATACTAAAAGACTTAAAAGAAAAAGAAGGCAAGGGAGAAGACAGTGACTGAAAAAGATTTAATGAAAGCTGCAGATCTGCTTCAAAAAGATAATAATATTCTTATTGCCTCTCATCTTAATCCCGACGGTGATAGTGTAGGCTCTGCATTGGCTCTGACCCTGGCTTTAAAAGGTTTAGATAAAAAAGTTTCTTTGACAACTATAGAGCCGGTGCCATCTAAATATCTTTTTCTTCCTCAGACAGAATTGGTTAAAGAATGGAAGGAAGTAGAAGGGGATCATTTTAACTTATTTGTGGTTCTAGACTGTAGTGATTTAAAACGGCTTGAACCTCTCAGCGATTATTTATCCAAAAAAGATCAGCTGTTAAATATTGACCATCATGTAACTAATCAGTATTTTGGTTTTTATAATTATGTGAATCCTCAGGCAAGCTCTGTAGGGGAAATTATATTTGAGCTCTTGAAACTGATGAAAATAGAAATAAACTACGAGATAGCCTTGTGCCTTTATGTAGCTATTTCCACGGACACCGGTTCCTTTAAGTTCTCTAATACTACTCCAAGAACTCACCGTATAGTAGCGGAATTAATAGAATTAGGGGTTGACCCTGCTGAAGTTAACCGAAATGTTTATGAGAATGTATCTAAAGGTGGAGTTATGTTAATACGAGAAGCTCTGAAAACCTTGGAGTTTGACTGCCAGGATAAGATTGCTTACCTGACCATTACTAGAAAAATTATGGAAAAGGCAGGAGCCAGGGAGGAAGATACCGAGGGTATAATAAATTATGCCAGGAACATTAGGGGAGTTGAGGTAGGTATTCTTTTCAGAGAAATTAGTAAGGGGAAAACAAGGGTTGCCTTCCGCTCCCACGATGTAGATGTTAGTAAGTTGGCTGCTATATATGAAGGGGGAGGTCATCCCCGGGCTGCAGGCTGTCAGGTAGATAAAGATTTGGCTACAGTTAGAAGGGTAGTTCTAAAGCAGGCCAGACTTTTCATTAATGATTTGAAAAATAAGTAAACTGGTGATATTATGAACGGATTTTTAAACTTTTTAAAACCAACGGGAATGACTTCACATCAAGGTGTTGCTTACTTTCGAAAAATTTTGGGGGTTAAAAAAGTTGGTCATGGAGGCACTTTAGACCCTGGTGCAGCCGGGGTTTTACCTATTTGTCTTGGAAAAGGCACTAAGGCTGCAGGGTACTTACTGGAATCCCGCAAAGTGTACCGGGCAGAGATGAACCTGGGTATAACTACAGATACACAGGATGCTTATGGAAAAGTATTAAAAGTCTCTTCATTTAAAGGTATAACACCCAAAATGGTAGAAGAAGTAATAAAAATATTTAAGGGAAAGATAATACAGATGCCTCCCATGTTTTCTGCTGTAAAGCATAAAGGTAAACCCTTATATAAACTGGCTCGAAAAGGTGAAGTCATTCATCGAAAATCTAGAGAGGCTTTTATTTATTCAATAGATATTATTGATATAGATATTCCCAAGATAATTTTTGATGTGGATTGTTCTAAGGGTACTTATGTAAGAACGTTAGTTTCTGATATGGGAGAAAAGCTGGGTGTTGGAGCTCATCTTTCTTTCCTTTTAAGGATCAAATCCGGCCCCTTTCACATTAATAATGCATTTACAAAGGAAGAAGTAAAAGACTTATTTCAAAGAAACCAGGTTAAAGAGTTTTTAATACCCCTGGATACAGCTTTTACTCATTTACCGGAAGCAGTTATAAAAGATAATGCCCTCCGTACTTTTATTAACGGTAATTCCCAGCCTCTTTCCAGCTTGCAAAAGTATGAGATATCAGATAAGATGGTAAGGGTTTACTCCTCTTCCGGCGAATTTCTGGCTCTAGGGAAATGGCAGGGCCTATACCCAAAAATTGAATTGAAACCGGAAAAACTTTTTTTAAATAACTGAGGAGAGAGGTCAAATGGAAGTACTATATGGGATAGATGAGTATATCAATGACCAACCCCTAATTCTGGCTCTGGGAAATTTTGATGGCCTTCATTTGGGGCATCGACAAATTTTAAAAGCTGCTCAAAAAAAAGCAAAAGAACTAGATGCCAGAAGTGGAATATTAATTTTCAATCCTCATCCTCTTAACGTTATTAATGGCCCACAAGAAACCCCCCTTTTAACACCTCTTCCCGCAAAACTTAAATTAATTGAAGAAATGGGAATAGACCTGGCTATAATCTTACCTTTTGATCAAGAATTTGCAAGTATTTTTCCTGAAGACTTTGTAAGGAAATTTCTGATTAATAAATTAAAAATCAAAGGAGTAGTAATTGGTTTTGATTATTCCTTTGGTTATCGCGGCTTGGGTAAGGCTGATGATTTAAAGAATCTGGCAAAGCGTTTTGGTTTTCAAGTGGAGATTGTTAATCCGGTTTTAGTGGATAATAGAATTGTTAGTAGTTCTCTTATCCGAAATTTAATAAAGTCTGGTGAAGTAAATGTAGCTTGCCGTTACCTGGGATATTATCCCTTTATAGAAGGTAAAGTAATAGAAGGAGAAGGCAGAGGTAAATTTTTAGGTTATCCTACGGCTAATTTAAGCGTTGATAAGAACGTGGTTGTGCCGGGAAATGGTGTTTACCTTACTTTAACCTGTTTACGGGGTAACAACTATTACAGCTTAACAAATATAGGCTACAACCCTACTTTCAAAGGTAAATTTAGAAACATAGAAGTACATATGATGAAATTTCAAGGAAATATTTATAACCATGAATTAAGATTAAAATTTGTGCAAAAAATAAGAGCTGAAAGAACATTTTCTAATTCTGAAGAATTAAAGGAACAAATTGGTAAGGACTTTAAGGTTGCTAAAGAAATAATAAAAAGATGCTTTCTTTACAAGAATATACAGTTGTGATAAAATTAATATTGCTTAAAAGGAACCATATGCTAGGAACTTCGATGCTCCGACGATTTATCTTGGCTTGTGGGGTTAATTTAACAAGGAGGTGAAACATTAATGACTTCGACTACAGACCGGAAGCAGGATGTAATTAGTAAGTACCGTCTTCATGAAAGTGATACTGGCTCACCTGAAGTACAGATCGCTATTTTAACGGACAGGATTAATCATTTAAATGATCATTTAAAAATTCATAAAAAAGATCATCACTCCAGAAGGGGATTGTTAAAAATGGTTGGTCAGCGCAGGGGACTATTAAATTATCTGCGGGACCTTAATCCAGATAGGTATTTAAACCTCATCAAGAGCTTAGGTTTAAGAAAATAAAAAAAATATATAATAGTGAATAAAAGCGGGTTATCCCGCTTTTATTTGGATGTAAAAAGGAGGTATTATTGTATGGAACAACAACAATTTAAGATGGACTTGGGAGGTCACCCATTTATTTTCGAAACAGGAAAGCTTGCCAAACAGGCAAGTGGAGCAGTTCTTGTGAAGTTTGGTGACACAACAGTTCTGGTAACCGCTACAGTTTCTAAAGAACCTAGAGAGGGCATAGATTTTTTCCCTTTAACCGTTGATTATGAGGAGAGATCATATGCTGTTGGTAAGATTCCCGGTGGCTTTATTAAAAGAGAAGGAAGGCCTACGGAAAAAGCTATTCTTAGTTGCAGGTTAACTGATCGTCCACTCAGACCGTTATTTCCAAAGGGATTTCGTAATGCGGTTCACATAGTTAGTACCGTTCTTTCGGTAGATCAGGATTATCATCCGGAAGTAGCTGCTATTAACGGTGCATCTGCCGCTTTAACCATATCTAAGATTCCCTTTATGGGGCCGGTAGCAGCAGTTAATGTTGGTCTAAAGGAAGGGAAACTGGTGTTAAACCCCAATACAGAAGAACTGGAGGAAAGCCCATTAAATTTAGTAGTTGCCGGAACAAAGAATGCTGTTACCATGGTTGAAGCAGAAGCTAATGAAGTTTCTGAAGATATTATGTTGGAGGCTATTTTATTTGGACATGAAGAGATTAAGAAAATAGTCCAACTTCAAGAAGAAATGGGGGAAAAGATCGGAGCTCCTAAAATAGAACATGAAGCTTCAGCTAGCGATGAAGAACTGGAAAAAGCCGTAAGGGAGTTTATGGCCCCTAAAATTCAAAATGTCTTGGGTATCGAAGATAAAAAAGAAAGAGAAGACAAGGTTGATGAAATAAATAAAGAAGCCCTGCTGCATTTTGAAGAGCTGTTTCCGGAAAAGGAAAAGCAAATCACTACTCAGGCAGAAACGATACTTAAAGAAGAAGTAAGGAAAAAGATTGTAAAGGAAGGAATTCGTCCTGATGGAAGGAAGAAGGATGAAATACGTCAGCTGACTAGTGAAGTAGCTTTACTTCCTAGAGCTCATGGCTCAGGGCTTTTTACCAGGGGCCAGACTCAGGTGTTAACGGTATCTACTTTAGGAGCTTTAGGGGATGTGCAGATGATAGATGGGCTTGGACTGGAAGAATTTAAGAGGTTTATGCACCATTACAACTTCCCTCCTTTTAGTGTAGGAGAGAGCGGTTTTATGCGGGGTCCCGGCAGAAGAGAAATTGGACATGGGGCTTTAGCGGAAAGAGCCATTTATCCTGTACTGCCAGATGATGAAGAATTCCCTTATACTATACGCTTGGTTTCAGAAGTATTGGAATCCAACGGTTCAACTTCTATGGCCAGTGTTTGTGCCAGTTCCCTGGCTTTAATGGATGCCGGAGTTCCAATTAAGAGTCCTGTTTCAGGTATAGCCATGGGACTGATTAAAGAAGAAGACCAGGTAGCGGTTTTGTCTGATATTCAGGGAATGGAAGACTTCTATGGAGATATGGATTTTAAAGTTGCCGGAACTAGAAAAGGAATAACAGCTTTACAAATGGATATTAAAATAAAGGGAGTATCCCGGGAAATTTTACAGCAGGCTTTAGAATCTGCCAGGGAAGGATATTTGCACATAATGGATAACATGCAGGAAACAATCCCTGAACCAAGGCCTGATATGTCCCCACATGCACCCCGAATCTTCACCATGCAAATACATCCGGATAAAATTAGGGATGTAATTGGACCGGGGGGCAAGATGATCAACAAAATTGTAGCTGAAACAGGCGTGAAAATTGACATAGAACCAGATGGGAAGGTATTTGTTGCCGCTTTAGAAATAGAAAGCGGAAATAAGGCTAAAGAAATGATTGAAAAGTTAACAGCAGAAGTAGAATCAGGCAGTGTATATCTAGGTAAAGTTACCAGGGTTGAAAAATATGGTGCTTTTGTAGAAGTTCTCCCCGGCAAAGAAGGCCTTGTTCACATTTCACAGTTGGCTCCCAACCGTGTTGGCAAAACAGAGGATGTAGTAAATATTGGTGATGAGGTCTTTGTAAAAGTATTAGATATTGATGATAGAGGTCGTATTAATCTATCCCGGAAGGCAGCCATGAAAGATGTAGATGGGGATGGAGATGAAGATGATACATCCAAAGGACGCTCCAACAGGTCAAAACAACGACAAAAAAGTTAAACAGGTAAGAAACATAAACCATTCAGGTTTATGTTTTTTTATTTGGTCTAAAATTTTTCTTTTTTAATAAATATTAGTAATAATGTTGAAAGGGGGGTAAGGATGTTTTACAATTTTACTCTCAACATAAAGACAATTAAAAAGATTTTAATAGCCATTATTTTAATTGTTATTATAGGGTTCGTTTTAGGATACCAGATAACCAGTGGGGTATTCTCTCCTTCTAAAGAAAAAGCAATTTATCGGGTTGATTCAGACGAAAAAATTGTTTCCTTAACATTTGACGTAGTTTGGAACGATGAACATACGGAGAAACTGTTAGATACACTGGACAGTTATGACCTGAAGGCTACCTTTTTTGTTACAGGTGAATGGATGGAGAAGTATCCTGATCTTACAGAAGAAATCCTTAAGAGAGATAATGAAATAGGAAATCATACTTATAGCCACAGTAGCTTAAGGGATCTGGATGAAGAAGAAATAAGAGATGAAATGTTAGAAGTAGATAAAATTTTAAAGGAAGACTTTGATTACCAGCCAAAGTTTTTCCGCCCACCCTTCGGAGAATATGACGAAAGAGTAATCAAAATTGCTGAAGAACTGGGATACTTTACGGTTCTTTGGAGTATTGAAACGGGGGACTGGCTAAATCCTGGGGTGGATAAAATCGTAGATAGAGTTGTTAAAAGAACGCACAGGGGAGGCATTATATTAATGCACAACTGCTCACCCCAGGGAGTTAGTGCTTTATCCATGATAATTCATTCCCTTAAATTACGAGACTATGAAATAGTACCGGTTTCAGAATTACTGGGTTTAATGGAAAGAAACGGTAATAATAATATAGAATAAAAAAACAAAAGGCAAGGATTTCAGAAGATTCCTGGAGGTTAATTATGAAAAAGTATGCTATTTTTGGGATTCTGTCAGGGAAAGTGGTTATAGCAGTTATTTTAGGCCTTTTTCTTATTTTACTGCTTTTAGTTATTAATGATAATGATTTTAAAGAATTAAGTAGCACAAAAGTTAATCCGGATGTTACCTTTATGGGAGAAGACATAGAAAAAATGTCTGAAGAAGAAGTTACTGAATGTGTAAAGCAAGTGAGCAGAAAAATGTACAGAAATCCTGTAGATGCTTCCATAGATCCTGTTACAGAAGGAGTAATTCCGGAGCTTTATGGTTACCAGGTTGATATAGCTGCAACGGTACAAAAAATTTTAAGTGCCTCTCAGGGAGATATTGTTGATCCAGTATTAAATGAAATATTACCTCAGTATACCATAGAAGATTTTCCAGAAGCCCCCTTATACCAGGGAAATTCAGCAAAAAAACAGGTATCCTTTCTGGTTAATGTAGCCTGGGGGGAGCAACATATTCAAGAAATGTTGGGAATAATGGAGGAGCACAACATAAAAAGCACATTTTTTTTAATAGGTAAGTGGGCAGGGAAAAACCCGGACCTGGTAAAAGAAATAGTATCCCGGGGGCATGAAGCGGCTAACCATGGTTACCGGGACACTGTGTTAATGTCCCGACTTTCAGCGGAGGAGATAAAAGCTGATATTTGTAAAACAAATAACTTAATAAAAGAAATAACAGGAGAAGAAGTTAAGTTCTTCAGTTCCCATTGTGGCGAGTTAAACGAAGATATATTAAGGACAACTGCAGAGTTAAACATGCGAACTATTATGTGGAGCCTTGATACAGTGGACTGGAAATTGCCGGGCGCCGAAAAAATGGCAGAAAAAATTCTAAACGGAGCACATAACGGTGCCACTGTTCTTATGCATCCCACAGAACAGACACAGGAGGCTCTAATAATTATCATCAAAGGGTTAAAGGAGCAGGGTTATGACATTGTAACCCTTTCAGAATTAATTAACCCTTGCTATTGGAGATACGAAAACTTATAAAAATGGTGGTTTTATGAAAAAAAAATTTAGCATGTATTTTAAGTTAAGTTCCATATTAGCTGTAATAAGTATTTTAATTGCCATATATTTAGTTTATGATATAGGAGATAAGGTTGAAAGATATTTATACGGAGTAGAACCCGGGGTTATCTTTGAAGGTCAGGATTTAACCGGTTATTTACGCTGCGAAGTTGAAGAGCTGGTTCTTCAAAGGGCGGAAGAGGAAAGGATAGAACCTCAAAACGCATATATAGATAGAGATAGCGGTGAAATAATACTTGAGGTTATAGGAAAGGAAGTTAATGTCTTAAGGACGGTTAATGTTATCATGGAAGCCAATGAGAAATCTAAAGTATCACTGGTTATTATCCATCTGGACCCGGAGATAACACAGGAACTCCTGAGTTCTATTGATAAGGTTATAGGTAGTTACTTTACCTGGCACGGTTCCGGCTACAGCCGTGTGACCAATATCAGGATGGGAACCTATTATATTAATAATACTTTACTGCATCCTGGAGAAGTTTTTTCTTTTAATAAGACCGTAGGTCCGGTAACAGCGGAAAGGGGATTTCAGTATGCACCTGTGATTGTTTCCCGCTCTGTAATATTGGGGCTGGGAGGAGGGTTGTGCCAGGTATCTTCCACTTTGTATAATGCTGTACTGGAGGCAGATCTACAAATTGTAGAACGTTACCCCCACAGCAGACCAGTTGGGTATGTGCCGCAGGGGAGGGACGCTACAGTTTCCTACAGTTTAGACTTTAAATTTCAAAATAACTCCAATTCTTTTATTTTGATTAAGGGAGGTCTTTGGGGAGGGAGGGTGCAAATAGAGCTTTATAGTAATCAGTCTGACGAAGAAGATTATTGATTAACAAACAAAACAACTATCTCTATGGGAGGTGAATTAAGTGGTGTGTTTTTTACCAATTAATAGGGATACACGCTGCTTATTAATATGAACTATATTAAGATTCAGGTTATAAAAATGGAGAAAGCTAAAGATTTACCGGTGCCCCAATATACTAGCCCCGGTTCAGCTGGGATGGATTTGAGAGCAGCATTAGAAAAGGAAATAGTTCTAAAGCCTGGAGATTTTAAATTAATTCCTACAGGTTTAAAAATTGCCTTCCCCCAGGAATTCGAAGGACAGGTTCGCCCTAGAAGCGGACTGGCTTTGAATTATGGGATTACTGTGTTAAATGGTCCCGGAACTATTGATTCAGACTATCGTGGTGAAGTTAAAGTTTTATTAATCAATCTAGGGAAAGAGCCATATACTGTTAAAAAAGGAGACCGTATTGCCCAGCTTGTGGTGTCTAGGTTGTTTAAAGCAGAGTTAACTCAAGTGGAAGAGCTTTCAGAAACTATAAGAGGAGAAGGTGGCTTTGGACACAGTGGTATTGAATAATAAACCTTCTATTCCCCTATATTTTATGATTTTAAAAATACATCTAAAAGGTGTATTTTTTTCATTTTAGAAAGCTTGCAAGCATATTGATTGAGTAAGGAGGGAAAAAAATGATTATTCATTTTATAGTATTATTGATAATATTATATTTATCTTTTCGGCAGCGAGTAAGGATAAAAAATAGGTTCCATAAAGATTTGGGCGATCTGCCTACTGATCCTTTACCATCTCCTATATCAACGGCATTGACAGAAATGTTGGGAGTTGCAGGTGGAATTTATCTTGCCCTGGTTATGGCTGTTTCTTTTTTACAAATAGATGTTCCTCCCAAAGTAGATATTTATGGCTTAAATATAGAACCGTTAGCCTTGACTGCAGTTATATTATCTCTAATACAGCCATATTTTGTAGAGATAAAGAGATGCTTAAAACGGGGAGGGAGATAAGTGTACTTAAGTAAACTTGAAGGAAAAGAAATAATAAATTTATATGATGGTTCAAGGTTAGGCGTTTTAGGTAATGCAGAGCTGATGTTTAACCCAGACACCGGCTCTATAGAAGCTTTGGTGCTTCCTGGTGCTCACCGATTTTTTAATCTTGGCCAAAGCAAAGAAGAAATTACCATACCCTGGACTTCTATCCATAAGATAGGTACTGATATGATGCTGGTAGACTTAAGGCCTGAAAGAAATAAGTAGCGTAAGAATAAATCCTTACCCTGTTCTACGAATAAGAATTAAAGTAGAGGAAATAATATTAGTTGTAGATTACCAAAAAAGGAGGTATATATATGGAAACCACTGTTATAGGTATTATGCAGGGAAACAGTCAAGCGGAAGAAGCAGTAAGGGATATGCGTGAACAGGGTTTTGAAGAAAATGAGATTTCTATTGTAACCAGAGATGAACGGGAAGAGACTCAGGAAGAGGGCAGTGAAATCTCTTTTGAAGATCAAAACCTGGGTGATGGTACTGCAACAGGCGGTGCTATTGGCGGTGTAGCAGGGCTGCTAATGGGTGCAGGAGCACTTTTAATTCCTGGTGTTGGCCCTATTATTGCTGCCGGGCCATTAGCAGGAGCTTTAACCGGTGTAGTAACCGGTGGTATTGCTGGAGGCCTTATTGACTTTGGAATACCAGAAGAACGAGGAAAAGAATATGAAGAAAGAGTTAAAAAAGGAGATATTCTGGTAGCCGTTAAAACAGATGGGGAAAGAGTAGATTCGGCAGCTTCTATCTTGCGTCGGCATGGAGCCGAAGAAGTAGAAAGCCATCCGGTAGAATAATTTAAAAATTTAAAAAAAGATAAAAAAACGCGTATCTAAAGATACGCGTTTTTTTTATGCCTGTCACAAATCCGGAGTGTTTTTCATATTATTATAGTAACTTATTTCCGTGTCTGTATATAGGAGGAGAAGATATGAGGGCTAACATATTGATAATAGGGGGCGATGAAAGAGAATTAGAGGTGGGGAAAGTATTACAGGAGCAGGGATTGCAGGTTAAAGTTGTGGGGTTTGATAATTACCCCCATTCCATACCTTTAGAAAAGGTTTCGTTATTAGAAGCTGTAGACATTGCCGATGCAATTATCACACCTTTGCCCGGAACAAATGATAAAGGGAGTGTTTATGCATTATACAGCAAAGAAGAAATTCACTTAACCCGGGAAGTTTTAAAAAATATTAAAACGGGCATCCCCTTGTTTATTGGAAAAGCAAAACCATTTTTTAAAAATAATCTCCAGATCTTTGGAATCAAAATAATTGAAGTCGCAGAGATGGATGAAGTAGCTATTATAAATTCTATCCCTACTGCAGAGGGAGCAATTCAACTAGCCATGGAAGAAACAAAAACCACAATACACAGCAGTCATTCTATGGTGATTGGATTTGGAAGATGTGGCTTCACTCTTGCCAGGATGCTCTATGGATTAGGTGCTAAAGTTACAGTAACAGCAAGAGATGATGCTTCTTTGGCCAGAGCTTATGAGATGGGATTTCAGCCGTTACAACTGGAGCAAATAGAAAACCGTATAGAAAATTATGAAATAATATTCAATACGGTTCCGGCCATGGTTGTGAAAAAAGAATTAATTGAAAAATTTAACCCTGAAACGCTTATTATTGATATTGCCTCCCGACCGGGGGGAACAGATTTTCAAGCTGCTAAAAAAAGAGGGATAAAAGCCTTCCTGGCTTTAGGTTTACCGGGGCGGGTTGCTCCTAAAACAGCGGGGCAGCTGCTGGCCAGAATATATATCCGCTTGTTGCAGCGGTATTATGAAAAATATTAAAAAGGAGGGATTGAAATGTCATTGAAGGGCTTAAGTATTGGTATTGGAATAACCGGTTCATACTGTACGTTTGATAAAATTACTCCGGAATTAAGGAAAATGGTTAACTCAGGTGCTAGAGTTTACCCCATAATAACTCCTTCTGTCGATAGTATTGATACCAGGTTCGGCAAAGCAAATCATTGGAAAGAAGAGATAGCGAGTATAGCTGGTCAACAATTAATTAAAGATATCGTTGGTGCAGAACCGGTAGGACCGGAAAGTGTATTGGATGTAATGGTTATTGCACCCTGTACCGGAAACACGTTGGCCAAATTAGCAAATGGGATAACAGACACAGCAGTATTAATGGCTGCTAAAGCCCAGTTGAGGAATCTTAAAAATGTTGTCTTAGGTATTTCTACTAATGATGGACTGGGGTTAAATGCTAGAAATATAGGCACCCTAATTAATACTAAAAATATATTTTTAGTGCCTTTTGGGCAGGATAATCCATTAAAGAAAGCGAATTCTCTAGTAGCCAGGATGGATTTACTAATTCCTACTATAGAAAAGGCTGTAGAGGGTAAACAAATACAACCTGTTCTTATTGAATACCAGTCGGCCCATTCCTGATGTTAAAATTTAATAAGTTTAAATTATGAAGATGAAAAGGAGGTGAAGGTAATTGGCAACAAATTTTGGGAGACTAATCACAGCCATGGTAACACCCTTTGATGATAATTTTGAAATTAATTATGATAGAGCAGGATCTCTGGCTGAGCACCTTGCAGAAAACGGTTCAGAATCAATAGTTATTGCAGGAACGACAGGAGAGTCTCCTACTTTAAATGTTGAGGAAAAAGCAAAGCTTTTTAAAACGGTAGTAGAAGCTGTAAAGGGTAAGGCCAAAGTTATTGCAGGTTCCGGTTCTAATTCAACACGGCAATCTATTGAAATTACTAAAAAAGCAGAAGAAGCAGGGGTAGATGGAGCAATGCTGGTAGTTCCGTATTATAACAAGCCTCCTCAAGATGGTCTTTATGAGCACTTTAAAGAAATAGCCAGTAATACCGGTTTACCCATAATGCTATATAATGTTCCTGGAAGGACGTCTATTAATATGGCGGCCCAGACAACTATTCGCCTGGCTGAGATAGATAATATATTTGCTATTAAAGAAGCCAGCGGAGACATGGATCAGATAAGTTATATAATTAAAGAGACACCTGATGAATTTTTAGTTTATAGCGGCGATGACAGTATGACTTTACCCATGATGGCAGTTGGTGGCCATGGAGTGGTAAGTGTAGCCGGTCATGTAGCGGGAAAATTATTAACTTCCATGATAAGGGCTTATGTGCAGGGGAATACTGCTGAAGCTGCAGCCCTTCACGGTAAGTTAATGCCTGTTTTTAAAGGTATGTTTATTAGTACTAATCCGGTTCCTGCAAAAACATCTTTAAACTTAAAAGGTATTAATGTAGGTCCTGTTAGAAGACCATTGATAGAAATGACTGATGAACAGAAGAAAGCTCTGGAAAAAGTCTTAAAAGAAGCAGATCTTCTGTAAAGAAGTTTGAAACAGGACAAAAAAATATTACTTAATATTAATCACCTTAACTATTTTTAAAAAGTTAAGGTGGTTTTTAGTTTATTTGAAAATCCGAGACTAATAGCTTTAACTAAGAGCTAAGACCAGAGGTTAATTTGCAAGCATTCCTAAAATAATATATAATAGGGCTAATGGTAGTGTGAACGGTTACTTAAATAAGCAGGAGGTGTTCTATCTTATTGAAAAAAGAAAAACAAAATAAAATCCAAATAATTCCCCTGGGGGGTATAGGGGAAATTGGAAAAAATATGTTCGTTCTAAAATACGAAGATGAAATTTTAGTGCTGGACTCAGGGTTAATGTTTCCTGAAGAGGAAATGTTTGGTATAGATATAGTTATACCAGATATTTCTTACCTTATTGAAAATAAGGAAAAAGTCAAAGGTATCATTGTAACCCACGGACATGAAGACCATATTGGTGCTCTTCCCTTTGTTCTACCTTCTCTAAATGTGCCTATTTATGGAACAAAGCTAACTTTAGGACTGGTAGAAGTCAAATTAAAAGAGCACAATATTTTAAAAACCACCAGCCTGAATCTAATTCGGCCTGGATGCAGCATGAAAATTAGTGATAATTTTAAAGTCGAGTTTTTTAAAACTAATCACAGCATACCCGATTCAGTTGGTGTTGCTATATATACCCCTGTAGGAATTATCGTATATACCAGCGATTTTAAATTAGACCAAACCCCTGTAGATGGTCAAATTACTGATTTCTATCGGTTGGCGGAATTAGGAAAAAAGGAAGTGCTGGTAATGCTTTCTGACAGTACTAATGCTGAAAGGCCGGGATTTACACTATCTGAGAAGGTAGTTGGGGAAACCATACAGGAAATCTTCCGTGTCTCTGATGGAAGAATAATTATAGCTACCTTTGCTTCTAATGTTCATCGTATACAACAGGTTATAGATGCTGCTGCCCTGCATGGAAGGAAAGTAGCTGTTATAGGCAGGAGTATGGTTAATGTTGTAGGCATATCCCGGGAGTTGGGGTATTTAAACGTACCTGATAAAACCATTATTGAGGTTGAGGAAATAAGCAATTATCCCGAAGAAAAGTTGGTCTTACTGACGACCGGAAGTCAGGGAGAACCAATGTCTGCTCTTACCAGAATTTCAGTCTCTGAGCACAAGAAAGTAGAGGTTATTCCTGGAGATACGGTGGTTATAGCTGCAACGCCTATACCTGGTAATGAAAAACTGGTTTCACGAACCATTAATAATCTCTTTAAAAGAGGGGCTAAAGTCTATTATGAGTCGGTGTCCGGGGTTCATGTTTCAGGACATGGAAGCCAGGAAGAGTTGAAGATAATGCTAAATCTACTTAAGCCCAAGTTCCTGATTCCAGTTCACGGAGAATATCGCCATTTAGTACATCATGCAGAACTTGCTGAAAAGGTAGGTATTTCTCCAAAGAATGTTTTTGTTTCAGATAATGGTTCTATCTTAGAATTCACTGCGAATACAGGGAGAAAAGTTGGGCGGGTATCAGTGGGCAATGTTTTAGTTGATGGCTTAGGAGTAGGCGATGTTGGTAATATAGTTCTAAGGGACAGGAGAATCCTGTCTCAGGATGGAATACTAATAGTAGTGATTGCTATTGACAAGGAAAGCAACCGTGTTTTAGCAGGGCCTGATATAGTTTCCAGGGGCTTTGTTTATGTACGGGAGTCTGAAAAATTAATTGAAGAAGCTAAAAGCCAGGTCGCCCACGCTTTGGAGTCCACAAGTGCAGAGAAAATGGGAGAATGGTCAACAGTAAAAAATATCGTTAGAGATGTTTTAAACAAATTCTTCTGGGAAAAAACAAGAAGAAGACCGATGATACTGCCCATAATTTCAGAAATATAATTGTACCGTTAACTACCATATAAATGTTGAATAAGTTAAGGGAAGTCACTTCAGGCGACTTCCCTTAAATATTATATGTTTTTCTAATCTATGTCTTCAAAACGATCTTTTAGCCTTTCCATTACCAAAGGTAAGGTGGTATATTCCATTTCGTCCAAGGGGAGACGGTGAGGCTCAAAAGGCCCCATGCTTCTTATGTAATCGGCGATTTCATTGGCTTTGCGCCGGGCATTATCATAAGAGGTATCTGCAAAAAAGTCTTGAGGCCCTATAAGTTTACCTTCAGCAAGTTGGAAGCCTAAACCTACAACCCGGGGTGGACCGTCAAACCTGGTAGGATTACACTTATCCAGTGATGAAGGCATTAGCGGACCGGAATGGGAACCTCTCATCCATCCAGAAACCATGTAAGGATTAGAGAAAGGCTCCAGGACTTCTCCAACCGCCGGAAAACCACTTTGACAACGGACAATACAAACCGGATCATCTTTACCTACATATCGACCGGCCATAAGATTTAGACGCTGTGTGCTGGAAGTTGATGCTATATCCCCTGTGTCTTTATGAAAAACAGATTTTACACAATAGTGTCCGGAAGCTCCTATAAATACCAGAAGATCATAAAGTTCTTCCGGAGTATTAAAAATTACCTTTTTGTTTTTAATTAAGTCGTGGATTTCAAATTTAAATCCGCAGTTCATTTTAGGATCTATAACCAGTCCTGCCGTGTTAAAAGGATCAGCAAACATTTTATAGAGAGGATAGTTCCAGGCTCCAGGTTCCGTTTTATCCGCCATGAATATAACAATGGGTTCACTTTTTCTCTCAACAAATTCCATTTCTGCAACTCCAGGCCCCATGCCCCGGATATTTCCTGAGAAAGCGTCCCCCAGGAGGTCTTGGCCTGCTCCATATAGCTTTAGTTTTTTGGCTAATTCAGTACATGCGATAAAAACATCCCAGGCTAACTGGTGTATCTCTTCACTATCTATTCCTTTTCCATGGGTTAGAATTAAATTTATATCATCGCCTACATGGGTAACATGAAAATCTGTTAATAAATTGCTTTCCCCCAGCATTTCGTTAGCTTTTTCTAAGAGGTCACTGTGAACGCTGCTGTGACCAACAAATCCTCCGATATCAGCTTTAATAACTGATAAAGTTATTTTTTTATTCATTTTAACCCTCCCGTGATAATTGTTTATTATAACTCAAGATTACCTCCTTCCTTCACCTGTTTAATATTAATCGCAAATATATTGTATCATAATTAGCGTTAAAAACTCAATTGTGTTACGCTGTTTATTCTTTTACTGTATTTATTAAATACCTATGAATATTGCTTTAATACAATTACTGAACTAAACAATAAAATAATTAAATTTTTATAACACTAAAGAGCAGGAAAGTAATTATTTTATGTAGAACATTGTATGTCTAATGATTAGTTTAATATAGGTTCCTTAATTTAACTATTTTTGGAGGTGAATTTTAAATTGTTGGAGCTTAAAGGATTATCTTATAATGTAAGCGGTAAGGAAAAAGACATTGAAATAATCAAGGATGTTGATATATCTTTTGACAAGGGCAAACTATATGCTATAACAGGTCCAAATGGAAGCGGTAAAACTTCCCTGGCCCAATTAATCATGGGAATTTATCCTGCCACCAAAGGGAGAATACTGTTTAAGGGGGAAGATATTACTGATTTAGATATATCTGAAAGAGCAAAAAAGGGTATCGGTTATGCTTTCCAGTATCCTCCCCGTTTCAAAGGATTAAAGGTTTTAGATTTACTGAGCCTGGCTTCAGGGATTGAGGAGGAAACAGTAGCAAGGGGATATTTGCGGCAGGTAGGATTATGTCCTGAAGATTACCTGGACAGGGATGTTGATCCGGGCTTATCTGGTGGAGAAATGAAAAGAATAGAAATTGCTACACTCCTGGCTAAAAATCCTGAGTTTGTTATATATGATGAGCCAGATGCCGGTGTTGATTTGTGGAGCTTTGATCTACTTTTAGATGTTATCCGGAATAAACATAAAAAAGAGGGCATAACAACGATATTAATCAGTCACCAAGAAAGAATTCTTTCCTTGGTAGACGAAATAATTTTGATTGTTGACGGCAGGATAAAAGATGTGGGAAATAAGGATAAGATATGGCCGGTTATTAAAGATGTTGTGGGATGCCAGAGGGATACATTATGCAGCAGGAGGGATAAAGTTGAAACTAAATGCCGTTGATAAAAATCTTTTAGAACAGGTTGCAGATCTTCACGATACTCCCCAAGGAGCCTATAATATTCGTAGGGACGGGGAAGGTTTTTCTCGCCATTCTACTGAAAATATTCAGATAAATGTTAAGGAGGATAAGCCCGGGATTGATATAATTGTTAAGCCGGGCACTAAAAATGAGTCGGTTCATATTCCGGTGCTGCTTACTCAGGATGGGATCAACGACCTGGTTTATAACACCTTTGAAATAGGAGAAGGCTCTGATGTGCAGGTAGTAGCAGGATGCGGTATTCATAATGATGGGTCTCAAGAATCCCGGCATGACGGCATACACACTATATATGTCCGCAAGGGAGCCCGGATGCGTTATGTTGAGAAACATTATGGAGAGGGAGAAAGTGTAGGGGGTAGAGTTTTGAACCCTAAAACAATCATTGAAATTGAAGAAGGCGCAACAGCGGAACTGGAAATGGTTCAAATTAAAGGAGTAGATAGTACAAAGAGGGATACGGAAGCTAATCTGCATAAGGATGCCAATTTAATTATAGTAGAAAGGCTCTTAACCCATGGAAATCAAAAGGCCAGGTCCGATATTGTGGTTAATCTAAGGGAAGAGAATTCTTTTACCCAGATAACCTCCCGGACGGTAGCCCAGGGGGATTCTGAGCAGATTTTTTATCCCCGGGTTATAGCCTATGCCAAATCCAGGGGATATGTTGAATGTGACTCTATAATCATGGATAGGGCCATAGTCCAGTCAGTGCCGGAAATCACTGCACACCACGCTGAGGCGGAATTAACTCATGAGGCGGCGATTGGTAAAATTGCCGGGGCACAGCTCCTTAAACTCATGTCTCTGGGCCTTTCTGAACAAGAAGCTATAGAAAAAATACTGAAGGGTTTTTTGAGATAGAATAATAGGCCGAGGGTTAATAGACTGCCCGGCCTATTTTTTTATTAAAATAAAAATAAGAAAAAGGATTTTGCCGATTATAAATAATAAGCAGTATAAAATCTATTAGGGAGCAGAAAATAAATAAGAATTATTTCATTAAACATATTATTATAATAATTGGAGTGATAAGTTTGAGCATGTATAGTCGTCGTAAATCCCCTGTTAGAAGGCCGAAAAACCCTACTGCTCCTTCTCCCCAAACCGGTCAGGAAACGGAAAGTCTCAAAAATATAGAAAAGTTAGGTCAGGTTAATATTCCTCAAATGGATAGTAACCTTCATTGTATTTCTATAGTAGGTCAGATTGAAGGTCATTTAGTCTTACCTCCCCAGAATAAAACCACCAAATATGAACATATAATTCCGCAGCTGGTTGCCGTGGAACAAAACCCAAATATCGAAGGCCTGATGATTATACTTAACACCGTAGGAGGCGATGTAGAGGCAGGTTTAGCCATAGCAGAGTTAATAGACAGTTTATCTAAGCCTACCGTTTCCCTGGTGTTAGGGGGAGGGCACAGTATTGGGGTTCCTATTGCGGTGGGAGCAGATCATTCTATAATTGCCCACACAGCAACCATGACTATTCATCCTTTAAGACTTACAGGATTGGTAGTTGGAGTTCCCCAAACATATGAATACCTGGACAAAATGCAGGACCGGGTGATAAATTTTGTAACCAGGCACTCAGCTGTTTCAGAAGAGGAGTTTAGAAAACTAATGTTTAGTACCGGACAATTAGCCCGGGATATCGGGACGGTATTGGTGGGAGAAGATGCAGTAAATAAAGGGCTGATAGATTCCATTGGTGGACTGGGGGAAGCAAACGCAAAGCTAAACGAAATGTTAAACGGTAATCCTACTCCCCCCGGGGGTGAGATTCAATGATTATTTATACTCCGCTCCCTATAGAGTTAATCCTGGAGGGAAGCGATGATTTTTCTCCTGAATACAAAGAGGTAGAAAAAGATGGTTATAAACTACTGGTAGAACCCTATTCTTTTAATGAAGGCAAAGTAGTGCGCTTGATAAGCAGCAACCCTCAAGAATACTTAAAGCCTGAACTGCAACCTGGAGAGATTATTAAACTGTCATAGTCTTATATCTGTTTTTTAATTAAGAGCTGTTCTGAGCTCTTTTTTATTATGTCAAAAATAGACAGCGTTTTACAAAGGATTTTGTTAACCATTAAAGAAAATAATTAGTAAATATAAAAATAAATATAAGCTTATATGTTGTTAAATATTTATTTGGACATGCCTTTTAGAATAATTAAACTTAAAAATAACAATGGAGGGAATAAAAGTGACGGAAAACAAGGGACATGAAAAGGGGTTCCCTGTTGTCGGTATCGGAGCTTCTGCCGGGGGATTTAAAGCTTTAAAAGAATTCTTTACCCATATGACTGAAGATACGGAAAGTGGAATAGCTTTTGTTCTGGTCCAGCACTTATCCCCTGAATGCAAGAGTAATTTGAGGGGCTTAATTGAACAGTTTACTGAGATGCCGGTACAGGAAGTGGAAGACGGTATGGAAATACTGCCTAATAATATTTACATTATCCCGCCTAACCGGTATATGGTTTTCGTAAAAGGAAGGTTATTTCTAAATAAACCCGTCCAACAGCGGGGGACGAGGTTTTCCATTGATTATTTTTTTTGTTCACTGGCTGAGAGTTTACGGGAGCGATCAATCTGCATATTGCTCTCTGGTGCTGGTAATGATGGCACACTGGGATTAAGAGCTATTAAGGGGGAAGGGGGAATGACCATGGTGCAGGATCCCGAAACAGCCGAATCCGATAGTATGCCCCGCAGCGCCATTAATACAGGCTTGGTTGATTACGTGTTGCCGCCCAGGGAGATGTCGGCTTATTTGACATCTTACGTTAAGTATGCCGTTGATAAGAAAAAACAGCAGATAATTTCATCGGTTTTTAAAGATGAAGATTTGCTACAGGAGATATTAAATCATTTATGCTGTCAGATGGGACATGACTTTTCTTATTATAAACAAAGCACCATTAAACGCCGTATTGAACGTCGTATGGCGGTCAAGCAAATTAACCGGCTGGAGGATTACCTTGCTTATTTACAAACTAGCTCCCCAGAGGTAAAATCTCTTTTTAAAGATATGCTGGTGGGTGTTACCAGCTTTTTCCGGGACACAGAAGCCTTTGATATTTTTAAGGAAAGGGTTGTGCCTGATTTATTTTCAGGAAAAGCCCCGGGTGATTCCATTCGTATATGGGTGCCCGGCTGTTCCACCGGCGAAGAGGCTTATTCTATTGCCATCCTGCTTCAGGAGCAATTGGAAGATTTAAATCAGTATTATAAGGTTTGTATTTTTGCCACTGATATTGACAGTCATGCAATTAAACAGGCTCGTACCGGGGTTTATCCTGCCAGCATTGCATCTAATGTTTCTCCTGAGCGATTGAAGCGTTTTTTCACGTGGGATGCCGACGGAAATTTCTATACTATCCAAAAGAACATCCGGGATATGTTGATATTTGCTGAACAGAACGTAATAGATGATCCTCCATTTACTAATATTGACTTAATCAGCTGCCGTAACCTGTTAATTTTTATGAATAAAGAGCTACAAAAAAAGATAATCCAGGTAATGCACTACGCTTTAAAGGAAAATGGTTTTATGTTCCTGGGCAGTTCTGAGACTGTCGGTGAATTCAATGACCTTTTTGAACCGGTAGATAAATCGTGGAAAATCTATAAAAAAAATGGAAACGTGTCTTATCTGCGCCCGGTGATGAGAGGGTTTGCCACATCTTCGAAAAAAGAAGAATTCGTAAACCCCACCTCACTCCATAAAAGCTCGGGAGAAAGTAAGATTATTGCTATTCGCAAATTAGTTGAAAGAAAGCTGTTCAGGCAGTACACCCCGGCTTGCGTAGTAGTTGATAAAAGTGGGGAAGCACTGTACATTCATGGTCGTACCGGTAAATATCTGGAGCCGACATCGGGTGAAGCCAGTATGAACATTCTTCAGATGGCCCGGGATGGATTGAGAATGGAGTTGAGAAAAGCTATACGGAAAGCTGCTGTCAATGAAGAGTCCATACATTGTCAGGGGTTGCGGGTCATGTCAAACGGTGAAATTACTACTGTTAATGTAACAATCAGTCCAGTTACAGAAGAAGATCCAATCTTACAGGGGTTAATTATGGTTATTTTTGAAGATATCCATCTTCCTGAATCATCCGCTTCCCTGGAGGAGGTAGCAGTTACAGGGGATATTGTTACTGATAAGGATAAACATATTCTTGTTTTGGAACAGGAACTGAGGGATAAAGAAGGGTACCTTCAGTCCACCCTTGAAGAGCTGGAGGCTTCTAATGAAGAACTTCAATCCATCAACGAGGAATATCAATCAGCCAACGAAGAATTGGAGACATCTAAGGAGGAACTGAAGGCGGTTAATGAGGAGCTTGCGATGGTTAACACGGAGATGCAAAACAAGATAGAAGAGCTATCCCGGTCTTTCAATGACACAAAAAACATGCTGGCCGGCACAGAAGTGGGAACAATCTTTGTGGATAAATTACTGCGCATTAAGCGCTTTACTCATCCCGCTACCGAGGTTATTAACCTGATAGAGAGTGACGTTGGTCGGCCTTTAAGCCATTTTTCTTTAAACCTGCTAAACTATGAAAACCTTATAGAAGACGTACAATCAGTTTTAGATACATTAGTGCCTAAAGAAATAGAAGTACAAACTAAGAATGGTCTGTGGTATAAGATGCGCATTATGCCTTATCGCACGCTGGAAAATGCTATTGAAGGCGCAGTAATTACTTTTATTGATATTACCAATTCCCTAAACCGTTTGGCTGTTGTGGTTATGGATTCCAGGGATGCTATTACGGTACAGGACTTTGAAGGCACAATACACTCCTGGAACCCGGGAGCGGAAAAACTGTACGGATGGAAAGAATTCCAGGTGTTAAATAAGAGCATTAATATCGTGGTTCCTGAAGAAAAACAGGGGGAAGAAATGGAAAAGTTAAAAAAGTTAGCCTTGAATGAAGATGTAGAACCGTACCAAACATTGCGGGTCACTAAGGAGGGAAGGTTAATAAATGTATTTGTAACTGCCACAACACTGGTTAACCAGAAGGAAGAGCCTTATGCAGTTGCTACTACGGAACGATTCATCAGCCAACACTAGCTGATTTGCACTGAAAAGGAGGAAAATTATGGATAAAAAAAAGAGCGATTCCAATTTTTCTGCCTTGCGGAAGCGGGCGGAAGAGATCATACAAGGATCCTCTGTAGATGTGCCGGATAACCTTTCACCGGAAGATGCTCGAAGTTTAATCCACGAGCTGAGGGTATATCAAGAAGAGTTGGAAATACAAAATGAACAGCTTCGCCAGGCTCAATTGGATCTGGAAAAAGCAAGGGCGCGATATTTTGACCTGTATGAGCTGGCTCCAGTTGGATATTTAATGCTTGATGAACAGGGTATAATTCTAGAGGTTAACCTAACGGCTACATCCCTTTTAGGACTGGAAAAAGACCAGATAGTCAAGCAACCGCTGAACCGCTTTATTGCCAGTGATACTCAAGACACCTTTTATCTTAATTTTAAAAAAGTTCTTAAAACAGGCGCCAAGAAGGTTTATGAAATGAAAATGATTAATAAAAATGGCTGCTGGTTTTGGGTTCAAGTTGAGATGACAGCAGCGCTAAAGTATGAAAGCCAGGACAACACTTATCGTGTAGTGATAAGTGATATTACCGAGCGCAAGAAGGCGGAGGAAATTATAAAATCTAATTATGAATTTAAGCGAAGAGCAGACAAGCTGGAATCCTTAAGCATATTGGCCAGCGGCATTGCCCATGATTTTAATAATTACCTGGCCACGCTTCAGGGCAATATTTCTCTGGCTAGGATTTATAAAGATAAACCGGATAAAGTTGAAGGCAAGTTGAAAAATATGGAAAGTGTGATTGATCGAACTACAGATTTAACCCAGCAGTTATTCCTTTTTGCTACAGGTGGGACAACGGACAAAAAAAAGGTATATATAAAAAAGTTAATAAATGACAGCGTTCATTTTGCTTTAAGTGGTTCTAACGTTTGCTGTCATTTATCTTTACCTGATAGTCTCTATGCCGTTGAAATTGACGAAGGACAAATAACGCAGGTTATGTACAACATTATTATTAATGCAGCGCAGGCTATGTCTGAAGGGGGAGCAATCCATGTAAGCGCTGAAAACTTCATAATTGAAACACCAGAAAACGAAAACCTTATTTCTTTACCTGAAGGAAAATATGTAAAGATATCTATAGCAGATGAGGGTCCTGGTATACCGGAAAAATTCTTACAAAAAATATATGATCCCTTTTTTACTAGTAAAGTTGAAGGGAGCGGTCTGGGCCTTTCTACTTCGTACTCTATTATCAAAAACCATAACGGTTACATTCAGGTAGAAACTGAAGAAGGTAAAGGAACCATATTTAATATATTTCTTCCTGCTTTTACGCAAATAGATGTGGCTAACACTGAAGAAAAAGATATCATTTATGGCTCAGGAAAGATTTTAATAATGGATGATGATAAAGAAGTCAGGTCTTTTATGGGGGAAGTGTTAACTACCCTGGGATACGAAGTGCTTTATGCCTGTGAAGGAATTGAGGTTTTAGAAATGTACATGAACTCTAAAAAATACGACCAACCAATTGATCTTGTAGTAATGGACTTAACCATTTCCAATGGGATGGGTGCTAAGAATACTATTAACAAGCTGTTTAAAAAGGATCCTGAGGCAAAAGCTATTGTTTCCAGCGGCTACGCAAACGACCCGGTGTTGAATAATTTCAGAGAATATGGATTTAAAGGTGCCATTAAAAAACCTTATAACATAAAAGAGTTGTCTGAAGTCATCTATGGAGCATTAAAGGATATAGACCACTAACAACAGCATAAATTTAATATTATAGGAGGGTGTATAGGCTCCTGACTGTACTGAATGAGTAAAAGGAACGTACAGTTTAGTGGGTTTGTACGCTTTTTTTAATTCTAAAAAGCAACTAAGTTATATATTAATAATAAGGAGTCTTAGCTTCTTATAGGGGGAAAATTATTTGGCCTTAGTTAACTGGCTGGTTCTGGTGGGCGGGGTAAGTGCTTTAATTTCAGGGCTACATATGATGAGCAGTGGTTTAAAGCTTACAGCTGCTTCTAAACTAAAAAAATATTTGAATATATTAACAAATAACCCCCTGCTGGGGGCTTTAACCGGAGCTGTGGTTACCATGATATTGCAGAGCAGCAGTATTACTACAATAATGGTAGTGGGGCTGGTTAATACTGGGTTAATTAATTTTACCCAGGGTATAAGCATTATAATCGGAGCTAATATAGGAACCACCATAACAGCACAGATTTTAGCCTTTCAGTTGACTGATTGGGCTCTGCCTATTACAGCCGTCGGTTTAGTTTTTTTACTGCTGGGTAGATTCAGGAGCCCGTATCTCTGGGGATTGGGGAAAAGCCTTTTAGGAGCAGGTTTATTATTTTTAGGATTATATATGATGACCACAGCCTTAAAACCTCTAAGGGAGTCACCATATATATTAAACCTCCTTTTAGAGGCTGGCGAAGTGCCTTTACAGGGAGTACTTATAGGGGCCCTGTCAACATTCCTCTTTCAAAGCAGTGGGGCGGTTATAGGAATAATTATGGCTATGGCCGTTCAGGGCATGGTTTCCTTACCTGTAAGTATAGCTATTATTTTGGGAGCAGATATGGGGACCTGTATTACTTCTATGATTGCCAGTATAGGAACTGACATTCATGCCCGAAGAACAGCTTTTGCACATTTAATATTTAATATTATCGGAGCTACCTGCCTGTTGACTATTTTTAATTATTTTACTAGTATAGTTATGGAAACTTCACCTGTTATTACCAGGCAGATTGCTAATGCTCATACCCTTTATAATATTTTCAATGCACTGATTATTCTACCTTTTGTAAATATATTTGCCCGCTTCATAGAATATATAATACCGGAAAAGAAAAGCAAAGCAATGTAAACAAAATAATTATGTACAGGTAAATAAAGTATTGTATAATAGTAGGGGGAGTATTATGACAACCTGGGAAGCAATATTTCTGGGAATTATCCAGGGATTAACTGAATTTCTTCCCGTAAGCAGTTCGGGCCACCTGGTAATATCCCAGTATATTTTAGGGGTTAAGCAGTCTGGAATTACCTTTGAAGTTTTTGTGCACTTTGGCACTTTGGTTTCTATAATTTGGGTCTTTTATGCTGACATTAAGAAGTTAATCCTGGCTGGTTTAAATATAAATTATGATCCCCTGAGCCGTCGAATGATATTTTTATTAATTATGGGGTGTATCCCTACAGCCATAATGGGAATATTCTTTGAGCCATTTTTTGTGGGTCTCTTTGATTCAGTTGTTACCGTAGGTTTTATGCTTTTAGTTACGGGAAGCCTACTGTGGATAATAAACTGGAAGATCCCAGGGGCAAAGAAGATTGGTGAAATGAAAACACTTGATGCCATAATTGTGGGTATATTCCAGGGTATGGCAATAATTCCCGGTGTTTCCCGTTCAGGTGCCACTATTTTTGCTGCTCTTTTAAAAGACCTGGACAGGGAAACGGCTATCCGCTATTCTCTCCTTTTGGCTCTTCCTGCGATTTTGGGAGCTACTCTATTAGAGGCCCGGGAATTAATGGCGGGGACCGGGGAGAACATTAGCCTTGTCCCTTTAGTTCTGGGTACTATAGCTGCTTTATTTTCAGGCATTCTAGCCATCAAAACTTTTATCAAACTGCTTCAAATGGGTAGGCTCTATTATTTTTCATATTACTGTTGGATGGTAGGATCGCTAATTATATTGTGGCAGCTAGTAAAGAAATTTGGCTACTTTTAAAGGAGTTGTCTCCTTCTTAAAGGAATTCCATAGAAATTGAAGAATTACTGATTTTAGAGGTGTTTTATATGTTTAACATGTTTAATGAACTTAAGGAAGATTTTCGCTTTCAAATAAAAGGGCTTTTGCTGCTTACCTTAAGTCTATTATGTTTTGCCGGTTTAAGGTTTACGGAGCAGACAGGTACGGTGGGAGGAATGCTGGCTGGCTTTTTATATTTTGTTGCCGGAGATTTAGCGTATTTAATTCCTCTGGTGGTCTGTCTGTTAGGTCTTAAATATATAGTACCAGGTAAAATTAATAATATCCGTACCCGTTTCGTCGGGCTGACTATTATTTTGCTTTTATTTTTGGTTACTGTTCATCTTAACCTTATGATTGAAGCTCCTCTGGAGGGGCACAGCATATATGAAGCCAGTTACAACCTGGGAATACAAAAACAGGGTGGAGGAATAACAGGTGCTCTTCTTTCCATATTATTGTTTTTCTTTTTCGGGGAAATAGGAAGCTATATTGTAGTAGGTGCCATGGCTGTAGTTGCCTTTTTATTAATTATAAATATTTCCCTTACCCAGCTTTTTGATATTTTCAAAAAAGCTTTTTCCCGGGTTTCTCCCAAGGTCAAACCTTTTTTCCATGAACTATATCATATTCTATTTACTGAAGAAGAGGAGGAAGCGTTCGTAGGGGAAGATGAAAAAGTGTTGGCCTTACCCAAAACTTCACCTTCAGAAAACTTATCACAAGAGGATAACGTTATGGAGGAAAAAGAAAAGGATGAACCTGTCCCCGTTACTGTTAATGATAATGATAAGGAGAAGGATAATTTAGAAAAGAAAGAATCACAACCTAACCCCAGCTCTCTTACCCTGGTAGTTAATAATGAAGAAATAATGGGTTATAATCTTCCTCCCGCCTCGCTTTTGCCTCAGAGAAAGCAGTTAAAAGATACCCAGCAGAAAAAGGCTGCCCTGGAAAGGGCTAAGGATTTAGAAAATACTCTTAAAAACTTTGGGGTGAAAATAAATAACATCCAGGTACACATAGGGCCTACAGTTACCAGGTATGAGCTACAACCGGCCAAAGGTGTTAAAGTTAGCCGTATAGTGAGTTTGGCAGACGATCTGGCTCTCAGCATGGCTGCTCCTGGAGTGAGGATAGAGGCTCCTATTCCCGGAAAAGCAGCGGTAGGAATAGAAGTGCCCAATAAAATTATATCCCCTGTATACCTTAGAAGTGTTTTAGAGGATACTGATTTCAAAGAATCTAAGTCCCTTCTTTCTATAGCGCTGGGAAAAGACATCTATGGAGAAGCTGTCATAGCGGACCTGGCCAAAATGCCCCACATTCTTATTGCCGGAGCTACAGGTTCAGGAAAAAGTGTCTGCCTTAATGCTCTTATTGTAAGTATACTTTATAAAGCCAGGCCTGATGAAATAAAGTTTTTATTGATAGATCCCAAGTATGTAGAGCTTAACTCCTATAACGGTATTCCTCATCTTTTAGCGCCGGTTATTTCCGATAAGAAAAAAGCTTCTGCTGCCCTTAAAAAAATGGTAAAGGAAATGGAAGAAAGATACGAGATATTTGCCCGGGAAGGAGTCAGAGATATAGAAAGTTACAACAACTTTATGAGAAATGAAAAAAATGAATTAGGAAAAGTCCTGCCATATATAGTAGTTGTTATAGATGAGCTAGCTGATATAATGCTGGTATCCCCCCATGAAGTTGAGGATGCAATTGCTCGTCTGGCTCAGATGGCTAGAGCTGCAGGGATTCACCTGGTTATAGCTACACAGCGTCCTTCAGTCAATGTTATAACGGGAGTTATAAAAGCTAATATTACCACACGTATAGCTTTTGCTGTTTCATCTAATGCTGATTCCAGGGTCATCCTGGATATAGGAGGGGCAGAAAAGCTTATAGGTCAGGGGGACATGCTTTACCATCCTGTAGGAGTACAAAAACCCAGGAGAATACAAGGGGCTTTTATTTCTGAACAGGATGTAAATAAAATCGTTGATTATATTAAGAAACAGGGAGTTATGCAGCAAGAACAAAAAATTATTCCAGAATCTGATGAAGAGGCAGGAGAACCAAAAGAAGTTGACGAATTCTTTTCTGAAGCAGTAAAGGAAGTAGTAAATTCTGGTCAGGCATCTATTTCATTTTTGCAGCGCAAGTTTCATATAGGCCACGTAAGGGCCGGCAGGCTAATTGATGAAATGGAAAGAATGGGTATCGTTAGTGGTTATGAAGGAAGTAAGGCCCGCAAAGTTTTAATATCTTCTGAGCAGTTGAACCAATACTTAGATAATGAGTAGCTCCCTGGATGGAGGTGTATATTGTGAAAGAACTTGGAGATATTCTACGCAGCACAAGAGAAGAAAAAGGCATGACCCATGAAGAAATATTTGACCTAACAAAGATTCAGCCACGATTCCTCCAGGCCCTGGAAGAGGAAAATTTTGATATATTTCCAGGGGAAATTTATGCTAAAGGTTCCTTAAAAAATTATGCCCAGGTGTTAGGGTTAGACGAAGAAATGATTTTAGAAAAATATAAAGATATAAAAGAACGGGAGGGGCCTGTGCATACAGAGGAAAAGGAAAATGAAATTAAGCCTCTTTACACAAAAAGAGATGGCATATGGAGAAATATGGTTATAGGAATTATAGTGGTGTTGGTTCTTTTTGGCGGGATAAAGGGATATCAGGAATTTTTTGCTTTTGAGAATAACCAGGAAATTAATGATCCTAATGGTCAGGAGGAGGAAATTCCTTCTAATAACTCTGAAGAAGATATTAGTAATAATGAGCTTTTTCCTGATAACGATAGGGCAAGGGAAGATGAAGAAGATAAAAAGACCCCGGAACCAGAACTGCACCTGGTGGAAGAATCTCATAACCATGAAACATATGAGCTTTATAATGCTGAAATAATAGACCTGGAATTGGAATTTACCGGTGACTGCTGGATAAGAATGGAAGCAGATGATGATGATAGAGATGAAGCAACTTATAGAGATATGGATACAGTTAACCGGGAAGCCGAAAGTAAAGTTTTGGTACGGTTTGGTAACCCTCCGGCAGCAAAGATTAAGGTCAATGGAATGGAAATTAACATTGCTGAAAGAACCAGCAGGGTAGACATAGAGATTGAGCTTATAGAGGAAAATGATATTGAAAACAACGATTCTGACATATAGTTTACAATTTTATAATATTAAAATATTTACTCCATCTATGATGGGAGTTTTTTTTGACAAGGTATTATACTTATACTATACTAAGGTGAATATATGTAGACTTGTAGAGAAAAGGAAGCAATTGCAGGAGGACATGAGAGATGCCAGGTGAAAAGCTGGGAGTTATTTCCCTGGGTTGTGCAAAAAACCTTGTAGATACTGAAGTTATGTTGGGACTGATTACGGAGGCAGGTTTTGAGGTTACCAATAATGCTCAAGAAGCCCAGGTTTTAATAATTAATACATGCGGTTTCATTAATGACGCAAAGGAAGAATCCATTAATACCATTTTAGAAATGGCAGAATATAAAAATAAGGGAAATTGTAAGGTGCTTTTGGCAACGGGATGTCTTACACAAAGATATCGGGAAGAATTAATGAAGGAGATACCAGAATTAGATGGAATCATCGGCACGGGCGATTACAATAAAATAGCTACAGTTATTGAGGATGCCTTAAAAGGTACTAAAATTGCCAGTTTTGATAACTGTGGTTTTCTATACGATCATACTTATCCCAGATTATTGAGCGGACCTTCCCACAGGGCATATGTAAAAATAGCTGAAGGATGTAACCATAAATGTGCTTTTTGTGTTATACCTGACTTAAGAGGAAGATATCAGAGCAGGAGTCCGGAATCGGTAATTAAAGAAGTAGAAGGCCTTGCCAACCGGGGAGTTAAGGAAATAAATCTTATAGCCCAGGATTCTACAAGTTATGGTAAGGATCTTAAAGATAGCTCTGTAAATCTAGCAAGGCTATTAAAACAACTGGTAAATAAAGAAAGCGTTGAATGGTTGAGAGTCCTGTACGGATATCCTACAGGTGTTACGGAGGACTTAATTGAAGTTATAGCTAATGAAAACAAAATTTGTAAATATCTTGATATTCCCCTACAACATGCCCATCCAGAAATATTAAAGAAGATGGGCAGGTTTTTACCTCCAGAGGATGCAAAACAATTAATAACAAAAATAAGAAAGAATATCCCTGGAGTTATTTTAAGGAGCACATTCATGGTTGGTTTTCCTGGGGAAAAGGATCATCATTTTGACGAACTTTATCAGTTTATGCAGGAAATTCAATTTGAACGGGCAGGAGTTTTTGTTTATTCCCGAGAAGAAAGTACCAAGGCTGCAAAACTTAAGGAACAGGTTAAAAACAATGTGAAGGTTGAAAGGTTCCACCGCCTCATGAAACTTCAAAAAAAGATATCTGAACAAAAGAACAAGGATTATTTAGGTAGTATTCAGCAGGTATTGGTGGAGGGGCAGGTAAGGGATTCCCATGATTTATATTTCGGTCGTTTTTGGGGTCAGGCACCGGAGGTGGATGGGTTGGTTTATTTTACAAGTAACCGCCATGTATCCTCTGGAGACTTGGTTAAGGCCAAGATTACAGGTACCTACACTTATGATCTTAAGGGAGAGGTAATTTAATGAACTTGGCAAATAAGCTGACTTTAGTCAGAATATTTTTGATACCAGTATTTATGGTGTTTCTCCTGGTTAAGTTTTTTCCGTATGGCGGCAAATTTATTGCTGCAGGTGTTTTCACACTGGCGGCCTTGACGGATGGCCTGGATGGGTATATTGCCCGGAAGAACAACCAGGTGACTAGGGTTGGAAAGTTTTTAGACCCCTTGGCGGACAAGCTTTTAATCAGTGCAGCTTTGATATCCCTGGTTGGTTTGGGAAAACTGCACGCCGGTATAGCTTTTATAATAATTGCCAGGGAATTTATAATTACAGGTTTAAGGGTAATGGTTGCCGGGGAGAGAAAAATTCTTGTTGCCAGCAAACTGGGCAAGGCCAAGACAATTTTTCAAATAGTGGCCGTTTTATATATAATTATAATATCTGACTTAGAAAACCTTTCTGCTATTTTACCTCCATTATCTGACTTTCTTCAAAAGTTCCCATATTTATATTTGAACTGGTTTTTATTGTTTTTGGCTGTTCTATTTACTGTATGGTCCGGAGTTGACTACATGTACAAGAATAAGTGGGTCTTTAAGATGGGAAAAGAATAAAATACTATAAAACTTCAGATATATTACAGAGAGGCGTGGGGATAACATTTCCACGCTTAATTATGTAAGCGATGCTATGGTTATTATTACTATTGCTACAGCAAAATTCCCTGTGTTATAATGATTATGTAAACAAACGCCGGCAAAGTAAAACTCTATTATACTTTTGATTTTTGTTGGGAGAGGTTTGTAATGTTTTTTAAACAAATTAAATGGGTTGCTGTAATAGTTTCTTTTATTTTTATTTTAGGAATATTCTACGGATTTCAACATTACCAGGATAAACAGACAGCGGATGAACTTTTATATCAACTACTAAATGAAATAGAAGAAATTGAAGACGTAGAAATAAAAGAAAAACCTGAATCACTGCACATTGTGTTGGAACTGGCGTATGTTAATAATTTATATAATACAGAAAACGAGATTAGTAAAAAAGTAGTAAGGTATTTAGGAGACAGGGAATTTAAAATAATATTCGAAGATAAGAGGGACGAAGACTTAGATAAGATATTTTATAGAGTTCATTATTCTCTTCAGGAAGCAGCGGTAAAGGGGAATTTCATGGAAATGTCGGTAAAAGTAGAAGATATAATGGACGAGCATGCAGTTGATGATTTTCGTATAATTGTTGGAGAGAAGAGCCTTTATTTTCAGCTTTTAAAAGATGATAATTATCTTTACGAGGTAGTACCGCGTTCCCCCATGGATATAGAAAAATTATTAAGGGAGCGTGATAGCTTTGATTAAAGAAGTAGCTATAGGTATTGGAGCTGCATTATTGGTTATATTGTTTCAACAGGGGGTTAATATTATGCCCTGGTTTTTCATGGTGGGATTGGTGTTCGTACTTTATTACCTGGTTGGCTCTAAAGGCGGGAATAAAAGTTTTGCCATGATAAATAGCAGTAAGGATAAGAATAAAGTAGAGAAGATTAATTTTGATCGTATAGGGGGAAACGCTTCAGCAAAAAAGGAACTGCTTGAAGCTCTAGAGTTTATTCGCAACCCTAAAAAGGTAGTATCAATGGGTATCCGTCCCCTGAAAGGAATTTTACTTGATGGCCCTCCAGGGACGGGCAAAACCCTTTTGGCCAAAGCTGCTGCCAGCTATACGGAGTCTGTTTTTTTATCTGCTTCAGGAAGTGAATTTATTGAAGTATACGCAGGAGTGGGAGCCCAGAGGGTAAGGCAGATATTCAACCAGGCCAGGGAAACGGCCAAGAAAGAAAAGAAAAACAGCGCTATAGTATTCATTGATGAAATAGAAATACTTGGAGGAAAACGAGGAACACATGGCAGCCACCTGGAATACGACCAGACTTTAAACCAGTTGCTGGTTGAAATGGATGGGATTAATTATTACGACGAGGTAAAGCTTTTGGTTATTGGAGCTACCAACCGTTCAGAGCTCCTGGATTCTGCTATAGTCAGGCCGGGACGTTTTGACCGGATAGTCAATGTAGATCTTCCAGATATAGACGGTAGAGAACAGATACTGAGCCTGCACACTGTAAATAAACCCCTGGACGAAGATGTAGATTTAAAAACAATAGCCCGAGAGACCTTTGGCTTTTCCGGAGCTCACCTGGAAAGTGTAGCTAACGAAGCGGCTATTCTTGCTTTTAGAGAAAATAATAAAATTATATCACAAAAGTACTTTATAGAAGCTGTAGATAAAGTAATGATGGGAGAAAAAATGGACAGAAAACCTGATAAGGAAGAAATGCGAAGGATAGCAATCCATGAAACGGGACATGCTCTGATTAGTGAAATTGTTCGTCCCGGTTCTGTTTCTAGTATTACTACTTCTTCCCGAGGAAAAGCTCTGGGTTATATGAGACAAACTCCGGAAAAGGACCTTCATCTTTATACCAGAGATTACCTTGAGGGTCAGGTAGACATTCTTTTAGCCGGATCCATTGCAGAAGAAGAGATTATGGGTAGCAGGAGCACCGGTGCTTCCTCAGATTTCCAGCAGGCTATAAATATAACAAAGCAAATTATTAGTTCCGGGATGTCAAGTTTAGGAGTGGTGAGCTTAAAAGAAGTTCCTGCTACGATGCTCCATGATACCGTAACTAAAATTATAGAAAAAGAGGAAACAAAGGTTCGAGATACTGTTAATCGTTATAAAGATCTCGTAAAAGAGGTAGCACATTATCTTTTAGAACAGGAAAAAATCTCTGGAGATAAATTAAGGCAATTGCTTGGCGTATATAAGAAAACAATAAAGGTAAGCAGCTAGAGAGGCTGCTTACCTTTATTGTTTGCAAAAATATTTTGGAAGGGTTACAATTTAGTCTAAAAGGTAAAAATGTAGTTAAGGAGAGTCAAAGTTGAAGGCAGACACCGTAAATGAAGAAACTATAAAAGAAGTAGTAGCCCGGCTGCTTTTTAAAAGCAATTATACTCTGGTTGTTGCAGAGTCTTGCACCGGCGGCTTGCTGGCCGATAAACTTACTGATATCCCCGGCAGCTCTAATTATTTTTTGCTAGGAATAACCTGTTATAGCAATGAAGCAAAAATGGAATTATTAAAAGTGCCTCAGGAAACAATAGATACTGCGGGTGCTGTGAGTGAAGAAACAGCCAGGGCTATGGCGGACAACATTCGCAGCCTGGCTTTTGCTGACCTTGCTTTATCTACTACGGGTTATGCTGGCCCTGGAGATAGCCCTCTGGAGCCCATAGGATTAGTTTATGTGGGTATGGCCACCCCTGAAGGCACTTTCTGCCGGAGATTTAATTTCCAGGGGGATAGAAGAAGTATTAAAAAGCAGGCGGGTAATAGTGCTTTAAATATGATCAGGCTTTACCTGGAGGGCTCCTTGGAATGATTCAGTAATACTTCCCTTTCCAACTTTGTTAAAAAAGGTGATTAGATGGACTATCGCTACTACTACTTAAAGGTAGGAATTATAGCCACTATAGGGATGATCGTTTTTGTAAGCTTTCTAGGGAATGTAGCGATTCCCATGAGTGCTTTGGAGCTGGAATTGAATATTCAATTATTTAGCCAGGGATATACCGAGGTGGTTATTCCTCCTTTTGGTACAGTCAGGGCTCAAACTCATATTTCTCCCCTGCAGTTTCAGGTAATACTGCAAAATATTAATTTGGATTTGCTTCAGGAAGCTATCCCCGACTTATCTAAGGAGGAGTTTATAGGTCAGCTTCAAAAACAAATCATGTCTTATCTATACTATTTCTTTTTTCGAATTATGGCTTTAGGATTCCTTGGTGGTGCTGCAGCAGTTTATTTGTCAGGGATAAAAAAATTTAAAACGGTTGCTGTTGGCGGAATTATAGGCTTAGTTATTATAGGTCTTTTGATATTAGCTGCGGTGGTTTCTTATAATCCCCAGGCTTTTGTTAACCCGGAGTTTGAAGGAGTATTAAGCTCTGCTCCCTGGATGGTCAGTTTTATTGAAGAAAGCCTCCTCAAAGTGGACACTCTTGGTGAACAGATGGAATTGATGGCCATCAACATCTCCCGGGTCTATGAGAGGATAGATCAAATAGAACCTCTAGATAGAACTGAAGGGGACTTGAAGGTTCTCCATATTTCCGACATTCACAATAATCCGGCTGCTATAAAATATGTTATCCAGGTGGTTAATACATTTAACGTAGATATGGTTATTGATACAGGAGATATTACTGATTTTGGCACTCCTATGGAGGCGGAGCTAGTTTCCAGGATATCAAATATAAAGGTTCCTTATGTTTTTGTCCCCGGTAACCATGATTCTCCCGAAGTTATAGACCGTATGAAGGAAATTGAACAGGTCATAGTATTGGAAGAAGATAAAATAAATATAAAGGGTTTAAATATAGCCGGGATTGCGGACCCCTCTTCCCGCTCTAAAAAAATGGCTGTAGCAAGCCAGTGGACTTTAAATGAATATGCCAGGAGATTAAAAGAGATAGTAGAGAAAGGTGATCTTACTCATATTGTGGCTACTCACCATGCCGGAATTTCTAAAGGGTTAATAGGGGAAGTACCGGTAATACTTCATGGCCACACCCATTCCCTTGATATCAGGGAAGAAAATAAATCAGTTATAATAGATGCCGGGACGGCAGGAGCGGCGGGAGTCAGAGGGCTCCAGAGTCACCAGGAGGTTCCATACGGTGTTGTACTGCTGCATTTTAACATGACGGAGAAAGTCCCCAGGCTAATTGCTGCTGATATTATTAAAGTATTTCAACTCCATAGCGGTTTCAACCTGAAGAGAGTGCGGTTTAATGAAGGTATAGCAGAAGAAGGCATATTGGAAGAAAGTATAATAAACGAAGACATATTAGAGGAATACATAGATTAGAAGAGTGAAATTTTAGATTTTGAGAGGTGGTTGTATATGAGTAAAGTAAGGGCGTTTGTAGCTATTACTATAGACAAAAAAATAAAGGATACAGTTAATGAACTGCAAAATACACTGAAAAAAAGTAATGCTGACGTAAAGTGGGTAGAGCCCAAAAACCTACATCTAACGCTGCAATTTTTAGGGAATATAGACGAGGAAAGGTTACCCGAGTATTACCGGGCCATAGATGACAGTGTTTCAAATATTTCCCCCTTTAATATATCCTTTGCAGGTCTGGGAGTTTTCCCGGGATCAGGCAAGCCCCGGGTGCTGTGGATAGGCATTAAAGAAGGTAAAAAACAATATATAAGACTACATGAAGAGCTTTCATCAACGCTAGGACAGGCTCTTCTTTTAAATTATAAAGATCATAAAAAGGATAAAATATCTCCCCACCTTACCATGGGAAGGGTTCGTTCTAAAGAAGGGCAAGATCGGCTGCTAACAGCTTTTAAGAAAAACCAAAGTTTTTATGGGGGAGAAATGAAGGTAGAGGAATTACATTTGATCAAGTCTACTTTAACTTCAACCGGCCCTCTTTATATTACTTTAAAAAATTTTCCTATTTAATTATTTTTATTAAATCTTTGAAGGAAAAAGGAATTATTTGGCGAAGCTATAAGCATGCAATCGGAACAAATGTTCCTTGGCATAATACATGAATTAGGAGGGTTAAAAAATGGACAAAGAAAAAGCTTTAGACATGACCTTACAACAAATTGAAAAACAATTTGGTAAGGGTTCAATTATGAAGCTTGGAGAATCAGCAGCAAAGTTGAATGTGGAAATTATTCCTACGGGCTGTTTACCTCTGGACATAGCTCTAGGGGTAGGAGGTATGCCCAGGGGAAGGGTTGTAGAAATCTATGGCCCGGAGGCGTCAGGCAAAACAACGGTGGCCCTACATGTAGTGGCCCAGGCCCAAAAAATGGGGGGTTATGCTGCTTTTATCGACGCGGAAAATGCCCTGGATCCTAATTATGCCCAACGTCTAGGGGTAGATATAGACAATCTATTTATATCCCAGCCGGACACAGCTGAGCAGGGGTTAGAAATAGCCGAGGCTCTAGTTAGAAGCGGAGCCATAGATGTAGTAGTAGTAGACTCAGTAGCAGCACTGGTGCCCCGGGCTGAATTAGAAGGAGAAATGGGAGACGCTCATGTAGGGCTGCAAGCGCGGCTTATGTCGCAGGCGTTAAGGAAGCTTTCTGGAGTTATCAGTAAGTCTAGAACAATTGCAGTATTCATTAACCAGCTTCGTGAGAAAGTCGGAGTATTTTTTGGAAACCCCGAGACAACTTCTGGGGGGAGGGCCCTAAAGTTTTATTCTTCTGTGCGTTTAGATGTTCGCAGATCAGAAACTCTTAAGCAGGGCAATGAAATGATTGGTAATAGAACGAAGGTTAAGGTAGCCAAAAATAAAGTTGCTCCCCCCTTTAGAAGGGCAGAATTTGATATTATTTACGGCGAAGGGATATCAAGGGAGGGCTGTATCCTCGATGCAGCAGTGGAGATTGATTTGATAAATAAAAGTGGTGCCTGGTATTCTTTTGGAGATGAGAGGTTGGGACAGGGAAGAGAAAATGTAAGGGAGTATTTTAAAGACAATGCTGAGGTTTGCGATAAAATTGAAGCAAAAGTCAGGGAAGTTCATGGGCTCCCTTCTTTTTCTCCTCCCCCTCCTCCTAATTCTAATCCTAAAAATCCTTCTGTTCCTGATGCTTCTAATCCTGAAGGCAAAAAGAATAAAGAATCAAAGGATGATAAGTAGAGTTTCTTGACATGTAAACAAAAAAAGGGTACAATTATCAACGGATAGCTTAAGAATAGATTTACCATAGAAGCATTAAGTGGTAATTTGGATTCAGTAGGAATCTGTTTAATATAAGAGAAAAATCTTATGGTAAGAGTACCCTTTTACTTGGGTTAATTATGGCTTTTTATATATATTTTTTTTAAAACCAAAAAGTAATTAATATGTGGTACATACATATTTGTACTACTTTGTACCTTACTTTTGATTATTTTGGTATTATAAAAGCCTTTTTCTCTTTTAAAGCTGTTCCTACAACGGCTTTATTTTTTTTAAAACATAACAATCAGGGGGTGAAATAAATTACTATAGAAATTTGGGTATTAGGAATCATAATATTAATTACTACAGCAGTTGCTCTATTTGCAGGATATTTCATAAGAAAATCTTCAGCAGAAGCAAAAATCGCTTCTGCTGAAGATGAATCATCTAAGATATTAGAAGAAGCTAATAAACAAGCACAATCTGTTAAAAGAGAAGCGATTTTAGAAGCGAAGGAAGACATTCATAAAGAAAGAACAGAGCTTGAGCGGGAAAGTAAAGAGAGAAGAAGTGAGCTTCAGCGCTTAGAAAAAAGGTTGGTACAGAAAGAAGAATCCCTGGATAAGAAAAGTGCTTTTATAGAAAAAAAAGAAGAAGAGATAAAAGTTAAAGAAAATGAAGTAGACAAGTCATCTGAAAAACTTAAAGAACTATTTAACAAGCAGCTTCAAGAACTGGAGAGGTTATCTGGCATGACTTCTGAAGAGGCTAAAGAGCTGTTATTAAGTAGGGTAAAAGAAGAAATAAAACACGAAATGGCTGTCATGATTAAAGATATGGAATCCAAGGCCAAAGAAGACGCAGACAAAAAGGCCAGGGAAATTGTCACACTAGCTGTACAAAAATGTGCTGCTGATCATGCAGCAGAATCAACAGTTTCTGTCGTATCTCTTCCTAACGATGAAATGAAAGGTCGGATAATCGGTAGAGAAGGCAGGAATATCAGGACCTTGGAAACTTTAACCGGGATTGATCTAATCATTGACGATACACCTGAGGCTGTTATATTATCGGGATTTGATCCCATCCGCAGGGAAATTGCCAGGATTGCGCTGGAAAAGTTAATCTCCGACGGGCGAATCCATCCGGCTCGAATTGAAGAAATGGTTAATAAAGCGCAACAGGAAATTGAAGTAGAAATTAGGGAACAGGGTGAGCAGGCTACTTTTGAAACTGGTGTACATGGAGTTCATCCGGAAGTGGTCAAGCTCTTGGGAAGGCTGAGGTATAGAACCAGTTACGGGCAAAATGTACTGAAACATTCTATAGAGGTCTGTCACCTGGCTGGAGTTATGGCTTCAGAATTGGGCCTGGACATAAAGCTTGCTAAAAGGTCAGGACTTCTCCATGATATTGGTAAAGCTGTAGATCATGAGGTAGAGGGTCCCCATGTGGTTATTGGTTCAGAACTTGCCAAAAAATTCAAGGAATCTCCCGAGGTAATAAATGCTATAGCAGCTCACCACGGTGATGAAGATTTTAAAACAATGGAGGCTGTGTTGATACAGGCTGCTGATGCTATTTCAGCTTCTCGACCGGGAGCTCGCAGAGAAACTCTGGAGGCTTACATTAAACGTCTGGAGAAACTAGAGGAAATAGCAGACTCTTTTGAAGGAGTAGATAAAGCTTTTGCGATACAGGCAGGTAGAGAAATACGTATAATGGTAAAACCTGAAAAAATAGATGATAATATAACGGCTAAAGTAGCAAGGGATATTGTTAAAAAAATAGAGGATGAACTGGAATATCCGGGACAAGTAAAAGTAACTGTTATTCGAGAAACACGAGCTATAGATTATGCTAAATAAAACCTGTAGTGCCTCAAATTGGGGCACTACACTTTTATTTATTAGCAGGATTTAAGCACTTTTTATTGAACTAGTTACTGTTAGATATATTTACGATTAAATAGTGTTTGTAGAGGATGTGTTGTATTTTATGGGAGAAAAAGAAAAGAGACAAGAAACATTAAGTGTTAACTGGCTGGTTTCAGTTCTTATTCATTTTCCAGAAATATTTGCTTTAAACTTTAATGTAAACAAACACAGGTTCAAATTTTCTTATATGGTAAACAAAGAACTTGAGGAAAAATATTTTTTTGATTTTAAAGAAGTTCTTTTAGAGAACCTGAATGCATACGATGATATATTTCTAAAGAAACCGGCTAATTCTAATGCTTTTAAAACTATTTTTAATGGCCTTACTCTCATAGAGATTGTAAGGGAAATACGAACAATATCACTGGATGAAATACATATTGTTAATTCAGTAATGTTAAATCAGTTTGAACAGCATTTAATAAGCGAAAAGTCTGAAAAATTAAATGAATTTAAAGATGATTTGATGAGACATGAAGAATTAATTAAGCATCTTACAATTAATTATTCTTCTTCAAAACAGGAAAATATATTTGCTTTCCGCCAGGAAGGAAAGGTATTTATCTTTGATAAATAGGACAAGTATATTTTTATTAAGTTTGGTTATAAATATGTTTGGATAAACAAATTTTTTGCTAAGGCCAGGAGGTTACTTGTGAGAGTATTAATGATTGGGGATGTAGTAGGGAGAACTGGACGCTACTGCCTGAGGGATCTTTTAGTAAGGATAAAAGAGAACTACGAAATTAACTTTGTTATAGCAAACGGGGAAAATTCAGCAGGAGGAACCGGTATTACTAGAAAAATAGCTAACGATATTTTTTCTTATGGAGTAGATCTCATTACTACAGGAAATCACGTTTGGGATAATAAAGATGTTTTTAATTTTATTGACCATGAAGAAAGAATATTAAGACCTGCAAACTATCCTCCTGAATCTCCTGGAATAGGTTCAAACATTTATCGGGTTGGAGATATTTCTTTAGGTGTGATTAATTTAATGGGAAGGGTGTTTATGCCCGGTCTGGACTGTCCTTTTCGCACAGCAGAAAAAGAGATTGCCCGCCTAAAGAAAAATACTAACAATATAATTATTGACTTTCATGCCGAAGCAACTTCAGAAAAAGTTGCTTTAGGTTGGTTTTTAGATGGAAAGGTTAGTGCTGTTTTTGGTACTCATACACATGTACAAACAGCAGATGAAAAAATACTGCCCGGCTCAACTGCTTTCATCAGTGATGTAGGCATGACTGGCCCTGTAAACAGTATAATAGGAGTAAAAAAAGAACTGGTTATAGAAAAATTTATAACCCAGTTACCTGTAAGATTTGAAGTATCTAAAGAACCTCAAGGTCAGTTTAATGCTGTTATAGTAGAAATAGATTCTGAAAATGGTAAAGCACATAATATAGAACGTTTGATAGATCATCATGAAATTTGAAAATTCTAACAAGATTTTTTTACTAATGCAGGAATTATTTTTTTTATCTAGAATATTATTTTAAACGAACAAGATTTAGTATGAAATTCATTAAAATTAAGGAGGTTCATATTTAATGGAAGTATTAAAGGTTTCAGCAAAATCTAATCCTAATTCAGTTGCCGGAGCTTTAGCAGGAGTTTTAAGAGAACGGGGAGCTGCTGAAATTCAGGCAATTGGAGCAGGGGCCTTAAATCAAGCAGTTAAAGCGGTAGCTATTGCAAGAGGTTTCGTGGCACCCAGTGGAATTGATCTTATTTGTATACCAGCGTTTACCGATATTGATATTGACGGAGAAGAAAGAACAGCTATTAAACTTATTGTAGAGCCGAGATAACTTAAGAAAGTGTTATAAATAAAAAAAACACCCTACAAAAAGTTTTTGGCAGGGTGTTTTTTTAGTTATTTTAAAAATATGCTTTTCCTGGTATATTTATTATAGTAAAATATAAATTACCCATATAAAGGAGGCAAAATATTGGAGGCCTTGGTAGAGGAGATTCACAGAGAAAGTGTAATTATTGACGCTCATTGTGATACAGTTCACAAATTTTTATTATCAAAAAACCAGTATAATTTCAATATTAGAAATGATACAGGCCACGTAGAC
>PWHX01000099.1 GCA_003555415.1 Syntrophomonadaceae bacterium
AGTGGTATGATTATCGAACTATTGATGTGGAAAATGCTAGATTTTTTGATTTTCTTGTAAGTGAAATTTCTGGAGGTGTGCAGGCCCCTTCTCCTTACCCTATGTTATATGCTTATATGTTATGCAGTGACATTCCAGAAGGAGAGGAATTTGTTCATAGTTGTAGACATGGTAAAGACCCTCATCGTATTAAAGTTTGTATAACTCAAGTACATAAAGTGCAGCATTAAATGCCACCATATTATGGAAAAGATTGTTTGTCTAATTTATAACCCTAGATGATCCCGGATCATTTCGAATGCCTGCCTGCGCATCCTATACCCCTTTTCCCAGTTTCGATACATACCATATGATACCCCCAGGATCTTTTTCACATCATCATGTCTGGTTGTGTTCTCCTTGCGCCATTTTTGCAGATAGCTTTCATAGTTATCAGAAAGTACAAAGATATAGTAAGCATCTTCAAAGAACTCAACTGGCACATCTAAAATATTGCAAATTTTATTCATACTGGTATAGTGAGGATAAGTATTCTCTGTTTCATATGAGTAGATGGTGTATTCTTTTAGGCCACACTTTTTAGCTAAATCGTTAGCGGTAAGGCCTTTTAAGAAACGCTGCTTCCTGATCTTCTGCCCCAGGGTGTCTTCTGGGCAATCTTCGTATCTGTGCCTATTGTTTAATTTTTTATATAGAACTATCGCATTTTTATTCCAGGGGCAACAGGATGCGGCAAAAGTACCACCCTTTATTCTACTTTGAATCATTTAAAATCCAGAGAAAAGAACATTATTACGGTAGAGGACCCGGTAGAATATCACCTGGATGGAGTAAACCAGGTTCAGGTTAATACGAAGATTGGTTTTAATTTTGCTGTGGCCCTGCGGACCATATTGCGGCAGGATCCTAATATTATTATGATTGGAGAAATAAGGGATTTGGAAACAGCCGAAATTGCCGCCCGGTCAGCACTGACCGGGCATCTGGTTTTTTCCACCTTACATACTAATGATGCCCCCCGGGCCATAACCAGGCTTCTGGATATGGGGGTAGAAGATTATCTGTTGTCTTCTGCTGTAATAGGGGTTGTTGCCCAGCGCCTAGTGAGAGTTATATGCCCTTACTGTAAAGAAAAGTACCTTCCCTCCCGGGAGGAAGAAAAGACTTTTTGTTTATATTATAAAGAAACGAAGATACCTTCTTTGTACCGGGGAAAGGGATGTGATTCTTGCAACAATACCGGTTATAAAGGGCGACATGCTATTCATGAAGTAATGCTTTTTACTGAGCGGATGAAAAAAATTATTTTAACCACTCCTTCTGTGGAAGAAATATACCGTGAAGCCAGGACTGAAGGTTTAATATCCCTCCAGGAGGATGGTATGGACAGGGTTGCCCAGGGGCTAACGACTATTTCAGAAGTTTTAAGGGTAGCCTTTGAGGGAATATAAATTATAAGGAGAGCTTTAAAATGCCTTTCTTTTGCTATAGGGTCAAGGACCAGTTGGGTAATACTATCCAGGGCTCTTTAACTGCTAGTTCTCAGGAGCAAGCTTTATCAGACCTGTGGGAACAGGGTTATTATATATTGAAGGTCAAAGAGTATTCGGAAAAAAAGAATGTTTTAGCAGGATTAAAATTTATTCCTTTAATTCGCAGGGGGAAAATCACCTCCCGGGACCTTATGTTTTTTTGCAGGCAGTTTGCAACTATGCTTTCTTCAGGCATGACAGCTTTGCATTCCCTAAGTACATTACAGCGAAAAGCAGATAACCCTTTGCTAAGAAAAGCCTTGGAAGAAGTAACGAACAAACTGGAACAAGGGCATACCCTTTGGGAATCCTTTGCCAGGCATTCCGATATATTCCCCTCTATTGTTACTCATATGATTGAAGCAGGGGAAGCCGGAGGGTTTTTGCCCGAGGTGCTAGAAAGATTGGCAGAACATTTTGAAAAAGAACATAACCTGAAAGAAAAAATTAAAACTGCTACGGCTTATCCTATTGTTATCTTGACCCTTGCTGTTTTTGTCATATTTTTTTTAATTATTAAGGTGCTTCCTACCTTTTCAGATTTATTTACAGGTATGGGGGTAGAACTCCCCCTTTTAACCAGGGTAATATTAGGCTTTGGAGAAGTGGCTTCCAATTACTGGTTTATCATTATTTTTGTTATTATGTCAGTATTACTGTTTTCTTCAAGGTACATAAAAACAAAAACTGGGAGAATATTATTCGACAGGTTGCTTTTTAAAATTCCCTCATATGGACTTCTTTATAAAAAGGTATTAACAGCTCGTTTTGCCAGGATTTTGGCAACTTTACTGGCTAGTGGAGTGGGACTTCTTGTCTCTCTGGAACTGGTAGAAAAAGTTGTGAATAATACTCAGTTTGCTCAGGTGATTAGTACGGCTCGAGAGGTAGTTACCCGGGGAGATAAAATATCGGTTCCTCTGGAAAATAGTAACTTTTTCCCCTCGATGGTAGTAGAGATGATTAGTATTGGAGAGGATACAGGGCAGCTGGATGAGATGTTGCAAAAAGGAGCTTACTTTTTAGAATCTGAAGTTGAATATGTGGCAGAGCGTTTAACATCCATTATAGAACCGCTGTTAATTATTATTCTGGCGGTAATAGTAGGTATTATAGCCTTGTCTGTTTTACTGCCCATGTTTAACATATTTCAATATATCGGTTAAAGAAGGAGGAATTTATGCCAATATTAATATTATTGCTTGGACTTTTATTTGGGTCTTTTTTAAACGTTTGTATTTATCGTCTGCCCCGGGAAGAATTTGTTTTTAATTACCCTTCACATTGCCCAGAGTGTAAAAGAAAGCTGGGTTTACTGGATTTAATACCGCTGCTGAGCTATATAATCTTAGAAGGCAAGTGCCGATACTGTGAGGTAAGTATAAGCCCCAGATATCCAGTTGTAGAAATACTTACTGGTATCGTATTTCTTACAACATACATGTCCATAGGTTTTCATCCCGGCTTAATCAAATACTTGTTTTTCTTTTCGGTTCTCATTGTAGTTTTTTTTATAGACTTGGACCACAAGATTATTCCCAACAGCCTGGTTCTGGTTATTTTAACCTGGGGAATACTATGGCAGATATTTTGGCCGGAGATTTTCTGGGTAGAATCGTTAAGTGGTGCTTTGTTGGGTGGAGGTTTTCTTCTGGTGCTGGCTGTTATAAGCCGGGGGGGCATGGGTGGTGGGGATATTAAATTGATGTTTGCTGCCGGCTTTTATTTGGGCCCTTTCTTGACGTCAACGGCTTTGTTTATCGGTTTTTTCAGCGGTGCTGCAGTGGGAATAGCATTAATTCTTTTGAAGATAAAAAAAAGAAAGGATTATATCCCCTTTGGTCCTTTTTTGAGCCTGGGTATTTTTTTAGCTGTCCTATGGGGCCGGGATATTATTGATGTTTACTTGAGCTTTATAGGTTTACATTAAATAAGTTTCCTATCATTACTTTTTGAATAATGATAGGTTATAGGAGTGACGGTATTGTTCTTATATAATAGAAGCAGTTCTTTTTTAGGTTTAGATATAGGTTCCAGTCTTATAAAGGTGGTTCAGCTTAAAAAAAATAGAAAGGATGTTATTTTAAGTCGCTATGGTGTCGTAAAAACTCCGGTAGGAGCTGTTATTGATGGAAAAATTCAAAAACCGGAACAATTGGCAGGAAGCCTTAAAACTTTGATAAATAGGAAAACTTTTAAAGGAAAGCCGACAGTTATTTCTGTGGGTAGAGAAAATGTTATATTAAGAAGCCTGGTTCTACCACAAATGAAACGCAAGGAGCTTTTAAAAGCCATGAGGTATGAAGTACAGAAACATATAACTTCCTCGTTGGAAGAAATAACTTATGATTATTCTAAACTTCGCTGTCTGAATGGGAATCAAGTAGAAATACTGATAGCAGCAGTTCCCCAGGATATTATTCAGAGATATATGGAAGTCATGGAAATGGCAGGTCTTTATGTTTCAGCTGTAGAGGTTGAGGCCTTGGCTTTAATTCGTAACTTTGGTTTTGATTTAAATAAAAGAAATCATTTTCCGGAAGACATTGTTATCCTGTTGGATGTAGGGGCTGAGACAACTGGTATGAATGTGCTGGAGGGAAACCATTATAGTTTCAGCCGTAATCTTTCTTTAGGGAGTAATTATTTTATCCGCAAGGTAATGGAAAAAGAAAATATATCTCAGGAGTTGGCGGAGCATAAGCTAAATAATCATACTTTTTTAGGCCTTAGGGGGGCAGAAGATGCAGCTGCTGAACTGGTAAGGGAAGTCCAGCGCACCCTTAATTATTACTTGTACAGGAATGATGATAGGGAAATGTCTCTAAAAAAGATTTTTATTACCGGCGGGGCTTCAGGCTTTACAGGATTAGATTCTTATATAAGCTCTAAACTACAAATAGAAACCCTTTTATTTGACCCTTTTCTATACTTAGAGTGTGACAAGAAAATTTCAAATAATATTTATAGAGATAAAAGATTTTTAAACGTAGCCATAGGATTAGCTTTAAGGAGGTGGAATAGAAATGCCTATTAATTTAAGGCCACCGGAATATGCTCGGAAAAGGGGGTTTCATTGGACCCGCTTGGTTTTTGTTACAGGTATTATTATTTATATATTTTCTATGTTCTTTGCTGCTATTTATTTAAAAACTTTAAAAATGGAAAAGGATATCAGCTTGAGTGCTTTAAAGGCAAATTATCAGCTTACCATAAATGAAAAAAATAACATAGAAGAAAAATCAATTCTTTTTAAAAATTTAGAAAAGGACAAAAAGGACCTGGAAAAACTTCTGTATTCCAGTGTGAAATGGTATTCCTGCCTGGATTTAATAATTAATACTTCTGAAAGTGAATTATACATAGAAAGCCTGCAGGGCTCGGGAACTGATATATATATTAACGGCAGGTCTCAAAAATTAAGTGTTATAGCCGGATATCTTTCCATCTTAGAACAAACAGGCCTGTTCCATCAAATAGATTATCAAGAAGTAAAAGGGTATGCAGGTGGCTATTTCTACTTTTCTTTAAGGGGTCAAATGAATACTCCAGTGGAGGCCGAAGACAGTGCTGTATAAACTCAAAGCCATTATTATTAATTTGCGAAACAGGCATATTATGGCTTTACTGGCCTTAAGCCTGATTACTGTGGTTGTTTTCTTTATATATTTTTATCCTTCCTGGAAATATATAGCAGAAACTAAGGGGGAAATTGTCCGGCTGGAGGAAAGCTTAGAAGAAAGCCGCTTATCAAAAGGACAAGAAATCAGTCAGAAAGAAATAAAGGAATTAGAGAAAAATCTTCTTAAGATGAAATCTATCATACCCGGGGAGGATGTTTTGCAAAATTTATTTGCCGAATTGGAAAAACTTTTTTTTAGCCATAGTTTTGAAAAACATACTCTAAGGATAAGCGAGATATCTTCTTACGGGGATAATAGCTACAATTATTTAGATATTGCTATTACCCTTTTAGGATCAGAGCAGGAAATAATTGATTATATTAGAGATATAGAAAGCCATTCCAGGGCTCTGGAGATAAGACAGGTTAACCTTGATAGAAGAGAAAGCCTGTTTTTTGGCACTCTTTATGTCCGGGTTTTAATTAATTATTAGAATGGGAAGTGCATCTAAAGTGGAGGGAAGTTGCTCAAGGGGTTATTCTTTAATAGAAGTCCTTATGGCTTTAACAGTTTTAAGCATCTTAATACTGCCTTTACTGTCGTTATTTGTCTATGGTATTGACTATAGCCATTGGGCAGGCAGGGAAACGAAAGGTGCAGCTTATGCCCATGATATGATGGAGCATTTGAAGGCAGAGGGTTTCAGAAGCTTAAAACAGCAGATTTCTACTGATTATTTTTTAGTACCTGAAGAAGATTGGGAGGAAATAGGAAGTTATACCCGTTATTATAGTCTCCAACTGGTTACTAAAGAAATGGCCTATGAAGATTTCCTAAATATAGAACTTCTTCTCATAGAAGTATATGTAGAGTGGGATGAAAGGGAGAGAGAAATAGTTTTAACCTCTTACCTGGCCCCAGGAGATGAGAGATGAAAAATATTAACTTTGAACGGGGTTTTACCCTCCTTGAACTTATTTTAACTCTGGTTCTTTTAACCGTTGTCCTGGGGAGTGCATATAGTTTTTATTTTATGGGTTTAAATTCCTATCATGGAGGCGTTAATCAAATAGATTTGCAGCAAAACGCCCGTATAGCCATGGATAAGATAAGCAGCGAGCTAAAGTTTGCTGACTATTATAGTATAAAAGATACAGGTGAAAAAATATATTTTTTTTTCCCAGACGAAAACACTCTGCATACTTTTCGACTCCGGGGGAAAGATCTGGAGTACTGTATTGGTTCTGGGGTAACCAAAGTAGCTTACAATGTAGATTCTCTGGAATTTTTCTATGGGAAAAATGGTACTGTTGCGTTTATAATTACGGTTAAAGACCAGAGTAGAGAATACTCCCTTTCTTCCTCTGTAAAACCAAGAAACCTAAAGGATTAATTATGATCTGGACAAGAAAGAAAGAAAATGGCTTTGTTCTTATAATTATATTATTTTCTATGTCTATATTGATGCTGCTGAGTAGCAGTCTTTTAAAATATACCCAGCAGGAAGTAAATATAGCATTAAACCTGAGGGAAAACATGAAGGCTCTTTATGCAGCTGAAGCTGGGATAGAGCTGGCCTTGGCTATATTAAATGAAGACTATACCTATAAAAGTCAGGGAACTGTGATAGAAACAGATATTGGCCAGGGATATTTCCGGGTTTCATTGGATAGAATTGTGGGGGATAAAAGGCGTGTTACTTCCCTGGGGCAGGTAGGAAAAGCCCGTCATACAGTTACAGTAGAGGTAGAAAATGTAAGTATGGAGAATACTTCAGAAACTACAGAAACAGAGGTAACAGTCAAATGGTTAAGGCCGTAAAGATGATATACTTTAACCAGGTAATTTTTAAGGTGAAGATGTATATTAGCCAGAAAAGGGGTACATCACTGTTGGAGGTTATGTTAGTAATAGTTTTGCTGGGCATTTTAACGTCAATTGTCTATCCCAAAATGGGAGGAAACAGGGAATACTATATGCTTGAATCTACGGCCAGGAACCTGGCTGTACATATGCGCCGGGCCCAGAGCCATGCTATTACTGCTAGCCAGAGAACACAGGTGGCATTTTTTACCAACTTTTATTATGTTGAGCTTTCTGGGGAAAGGGAATGGATAACCATCCCTGAAAAGATAAATATTGTATATAACAATTTTCCCGAACAATTCAACATCAGAACCCTCAGCTTTAACAATTTGGGGGCTCCAAATAAGGGAGGGCGGATAGCCTTTGAGAATGAAAAAGGGGACAGGCTCTACGTTATAGTAACTCCGGTTACGGGAAGAGTACGCATTGGAAGTGAAGCCCCTTAGCTATTAATTCCTAGCTTGAAGTGAAGTTATCTGGTATAAGATAAATATATTAATTATTGACAAGCTTAGGAAATTGCTATAAAATTTTTAAAAGTTTTTTTTTACTCTTTTCTGGAGGAAAATATGAAAAACATTATAATAACAGGTTTTATGGGTACTGGAAAAACAGTAGTGGGAAACGTACTGGCAAAAAAACTAAGTTGTTCCTTTGTGGATTTGGATACTTTGATAGAAGAAATGGAGGGTAAAAGTATTCCTGAAATATTTGCAGAAAAAGGCGAATATTATTTTCGCCAGGTTGAAACTAATGCTATCAAAGGAGCGCTCCAGGGGAAGACAAAGGTTATTTCTACCGGAGGAGGCGCTCTGCTAAAAAAAGAAAACCAACAGATGTTAATAAAAGGAGGAGCAGTAATCTGTCTTACAGCATCAGTTGAAGAAATATATAAAAGAGTTGGAACTGGGGAGGGTAGGCCTTTGTTGAAGGCGGAAGACCCCTTGAAAGTTATTAGAGAACTTTTAAAAAAAAGAGAAGATATTTACGGTAAAGTGCCTCATAAAATATCTACTAATGGAAAAAGTCCTGAGAAGATAGCAGAAGAAATTATATATCTTCTTAAGGAGAATGAATATATTCAAACTAATTTGTAATAAAATAATTGTAATAAAGGAATTATTTATATAAAAAACATTAAATAATAATAAATAATATATTATTAGTAGACATTATAACTTAAATCTA
>PWHX01000043.1 GCA_003555415.1 Syntrophomonadaceae bacterium
GCTGGAAATAGCCCTGCAGTATCACACGGGATATAGTGAGCTAATTTATTCTTTTGCCAATAATATTCATACGTACGAGGGCGGAACCCATGAGTTGGGGTTTAAATCTTCCCTTACCCGCCTGGTAAACGATTACGCTCGTAAATTTAACCTGCTTAAAGAAGGAGAAAATAATTTTACTGGCGAGGATATAAGGGAAGGACTTACCGCTGTTGTTAGTATTAAACTGCAAGATCCCCAGTTTGAAGGACAGACAAAGACCAAGCTGGGTAATGCTGCTGTAAGAGGTATTGTTGATTCTTTTCTTTATGAAAATTTAGGTCATTTTTTAGAAGAAAATCCTAATGTGGCAAAAAAAATCATAGGCAAATCCCTTCAGGCTTATCGTGCCAGGGAAGCTGCTCGTAAAGCCCGGGAGTTAACCAGGAGGAAAAATGCCCTGGAAATTACCAACCTGCCGGGCAAACTGGCTGATTGTTCATCTAAGGACCCTTCTATCAGTGAACTGTATCTGGTAGAGGGCGATTCTGCCGGGGGTTCGGCTAAACAAGGAAGGGACAGGAGATTCCAGGCTATTTTACCCCTGAGGGGTAAAATATTAAACGTAGAAAAGGCCCGGATTGATAAAATACTGGCCAACGAAGAGATAAGAACTATAATTACAGCTTTAGGAACGGGTATTGGCGATGAATTTGATTTGAAAAAATCCCGCTACAACAGAATTATAATTATGACTGATGCTGATGTAGATGGATCTCATATCCGCATTTTGCTGTTAACTTTTTTCTACCGCTACATGAAACCTCTTATAGAGGCTGGTTATATATATATAGCTCAGCCCCCTCTGTACAAAGTTAAAAATAACAAAGAGGAAAATTATTTTTATAGTGATGAGCAACTGGATAATTTTATGAATAAAACCGAAAAAAACAATTTTTCTCTGCAGAGGTATAAAGGTTTGGGAGAAATGGATCCCACCCAGCTATGGGAAACTACTATGAATCCGGAAAGTAGGACTGTTTTACAGGTAAACCAGACGGATGTTATTTTGGCAGATACAATATTTTCAACTTTAATGGGAGATAAGGTAGAGCCCAGGAGACAGTTCATAGAAGAACACGCTCAAACTGTAAGGAACCTGGATATTTAATATGATGATGAAGAAGGATGTGGTTTAAAGATGACTGAGTTTACTCACGGCAAAGTAGTTGGCATTAATATTCAGGAAGAAGTTAAAAATTCTTTTATGGATTATGCCATGAGCGTTATTGTGAGCCGTGCTTTACCAGATGTAAAGGATGGTCTGAAACCGGTTCACAGGAGAATTCTTTTTGCCATGCATGAGCTGGGAATTACACCTGACAAACCCCACCGGAAATCTGCCAGAATAGTTGGGGAGGTTTTAGGTAAGTACCATCCTCACGGCGACCTTGCTGTTTATGAAGCCATGGTCAGGTTAGCACAGGATTTTTCCTGCCGTTACCCGTTGGTTGATGGACACGGCAACTTTGGGAGCATAGATGGAGATTCCGCTGCTGCCATGAGGTATACGGAAGTAAGAATGGCTAAGATTGCCGAGCAAATGCTTCTGGATATAAATAAAGAAACTATTGACTATCGTACTAACTTTGATGACAGCCTGGAAGAACCAGTGGTATTACCGGCCCGCTTTCCCAACCTTCTAGTAAACGGGTCTTCAGGAATTGCCGTTGGAATGGCTACCAATATTCCTCCTCATAATCTGGGTGAAGTTATAGATGGAATTTTTGCACTTATAGATAATCCACAACTAGAGGCTTCGGAAATTCAAAATATAATAAAAGGTCCTGATTTTCCCACGGGAGGAGAAGTTTTAGGTAAAGGCGGGATTGAATCAGCATATACAAGCGGCCGGGGTATTATCAGAATAAGGGCCAAGACGAATATAGAAAAACTTAAAGGGGATAAAACCCGTATAACTGTTACGGAACTGCCCTATCAGGTAAATAAGGCCCGTCTCATAGAAAAAATTGCCCAGCTGGTAAGGGAAAAGAAAGTAGAGGGTATCACAGATTTAAGGGACGAATCTGACCGTACTGGTATGCGGGTGATTATTGATCTTAGAAAAGATATTAACCCTAAGATTTTGCTGAATAAACTTTTAAAGTTTACGCAGCTTGAACAGACTTTTGGGGTTATAATGCTGGCTTTAGTTGAGGGGCAGCCCAAAGTATTAAACCTAAAAGAAATGTTGGAGGAGTATTTAAAACATCAGAAAGATGTGATTACCCGGAGGACTCGTTTTGATTTAAAGAAAGCAGAAGACCGGGCTCATATTCTAGAGGGATTGAGGATAGCTCTTAATAACCTTGATGCTGTTATTAAATTAATCAGGGCCTCTGAAACAGTAAAAGAAGCCAGGGCTGGCTTAATGGAAAACTTTAACCTGTCGGAAAAGCAGTCCCAGGCTATTTTAGATATGAGGCTGCAAAAATTAACTGCTTTAGAAAGGGATAAGCTGGAAGAAGAATACTTGGAATTGATTAAAAAAATTGCATATTTTAAAGAGGTTCTCCAAAGCGAAGAGTTGGTTTATCAGATAATAAAAGATGAGATGAAACAGGTTAAAGAAAAGTTTGCTGATGAAAGGAAAACAAAGATAATACCTGGGGAAGAAGACATACAAGTTGAAGATATGATTGCCGAAGAGGACGCGGTAATAACTTTAACCCATCAGGGCTATATCAAGCGGCTTCCCCTGGATACTTACCGGAGCCAAAAGAGGGGTGGAAGGGGTATAACCGGTATGGGCACTAAAGAAGATGATTTTCTAGAGCATCTTTTTATTACGACTACCCTTCACAATCTTCTTTGCATAAGCAACCTGGGCAAACTTTATCGTCTTAAAGTATATGAAATACCAGAAGCTGGAAGGCAGGCCAGGGGTACTAATATAATAAATCTTCTTTCTCTGGAGTCGGGAGAATTTATAACTACTGTTATTCCAGTTAACGAATTTACCAGTGATAACAATATTTTTTTTGCTACTAAAAAGGGATATGTTAAAAAGACACCTCTAAGCGAATTTCGCACGGCTAGAAAAGGGGGGCTGAGAGCCCTTTCTTTAAAAGAAAAAGATGAACTTATAGGCTGCAGAATTACCAATGGTGATAGGGAAATTCTTATGGGTACAAGAAAAGGCAAAAGCATCAAGTTTCATGAGAACGATGTTCGGACTATGGGACGAACAGCCCGGGGAGTTAAAGGAATAAGACTATTTGAAGATGACAATGTAGTAGGCATGGAAACTGTTTGCCAAAATATGGATATATTAGCTGTGACTGAAAAGGGTTTTGGTAAGAGGACTTCTGTGGAAGAATACCGTAGACAAAGCAGAGGCGGCAAGGGAATTTATACAGCGGATATTACTTCTAAGACCGGTCCACTAATCGGTTTCCGGGGAGTGCGCCTTGAAGACGATGTCATGATTATAACTGCCAAGGGAATAATTATCCGACAGAAAGCAAAGCAGATCTCCCGCCAGGGAAGGCAGACCCAGGGTGTTACGTTAATAAAAGTAGGTGGTGGAGACAGGGTAGTAAGTTATGCCCGGGTGCCGGCTAAAAATTAGGGGGCGAGAAGGGTGTAAAAACATATCTCATTCACCTGGCACCTGTACTCTATAGGTGAGCAATGCTACTTTAAACATAAAGTATTAAAATGCTTTCTGAGATTTTTTAAAGAGAAAGAAGGATTTTGTATAAGTGCAGGCGAAGTTTTAGGTTTAACATTTTTAGAGATGAAAGGAGAAAATCTTTTGACTCAGGAAAAGAAAAGAGTTTTAATTACCGATACAACTCTAAGAGATGCGCACCAGTCATTGATGGCTACCCGGATGAAAACAGAAGAGATGGCTCCTATTCTAGAAGTTATGGATCAGGTAGGATATCATTCCCTGGAGGTTTGGGGAGGGGCTACTTTTGATAGCTGCATGCGCTTTTTAGACGAAGACCCCTGGGACCGCCTCCGAACTATGAGAAAATACCTTAAAAACACCAAGCTTCAGATGCTTCTCCGGGGACAGAATCTGGTGGGTTACCGTCATTACGCCGATGATGTGGTAGAGGAATTTATTAAAAATACGGCCGACTGTGGTCTTGATATAATCCGTATATTTGATGCCCTAAACGATTTACGAAACATGGAAAAGGCTCTGGAGGTATGCAAAAAAGAAAAGATTCATGCTCAGGCTACCGTAAGCTATACCATCAGTCCCTACCATGATATTGACCATTTTGTAAATCTAGCCAAAAAGATTTCGGAAATGGGGGCCGATTCTTTCTGTATTAAAGATATGGCCGGACTCATTTCCCCCTACGATGCATATGAGTTAGTAAGCCAGCTGAAGAAGGCTGTAGATATACCTATTCAGCTTCACTGCCATTATACCAGCGGAATGGCTTCTATGGCCTACCTTAAAGCTATTGAGGCCGGGGTAGACGTGGTGGATACAGCTACATCCTCCCTTTCTCTGGGGACTTCACAGCCTCCTACAGACAGTATAGTTACGGCTTTAAAAGGCACTCCTTATGACACGGGGCTGGATTTGGAGCTTCTTTTAGAAGTGAGCAATCATTTTAAGGAAATCCGTAAAAAATATAATATTCCCATAGATATTGTTTTAGGCGTGGATACCAACGTTTTAACCTACCAGGTGCCGGGAGGTATGATTTCTAATTTAGTCTCCCAGCTGGCAGAACAAAACGCCACCCACCTGTTACCCAGCGTTCTAGAAGAAGTTCCCCGGGTAAGGGCAGACCTGGGATTTCCACCCCTGGTTACTCCCTCCAGTCAGATAGTGGGTTCTCAGGCTGTGGTAAACGTTATTACTGGTGAACGTTATAAAATGGTTTCTAACGAAGTGAGAAACTACCTGAAAGGCTCGTACGGGCAGCCTCCCGCTCCCATGAATCAGGAATTGCAAAAACAGGTATTAAAAGGTGAGGAGCCTATTTTCAACAGGCCCGCGGATAACCTGGGACCGGAAATGGGAAAAGCCCGGGAGACTATAAAAGAATTAATGGAAAAAGAAGAAGACGCTATTTCCTACGCTATCTTTCCGCAGGTGGCAGAAGCTTTCTTTAAGAGGAGAAAAGGGTTGGAACCTTCTCTGGCATCAGCCGCTAAAAAAGATGAGGTGAAGGAGGAAAAACCTGAGAAAGTAGACATAAACTTAGAAAAAATAGGAAGTGCAGATTTTGATTCAGCTGTGAAAGATAAAGAAGGCAGGATTGTTGGATACCCGGTGTAGTATTAGGTTTTGGCATAGCTTATTTTAGCCGGGCAGCTTAAACAATCTGAATGTTCTTTTTTCAGAATAGTCTTTTTTCAGTTGACAAAAAGCTTTATTATAGTTTATAATTAAAAAAATTTTTTAAAAGCTGTGAAGGGGATAAGTAGGCCAGAATTGAAGGATGCAGAGAGCCGGAGAAAGCTGAGATACCGGTATCCGTTCTCCTGGTTCCAAGTCACCCTGGAGCTGCCCGCTGAAAATGAACTGTGAAACGATAAGTAAGCGGCGCCGGTTTATCCGTTATGTCAGGTTTAAACCTGAGAGGTCCCGGAATGATTCACGGGGTAATAAGGGTGGTACCGCGAATAATACCTTTCGTCCCTTAATGATGGGCGAAAGGTATTATTTTATTTAGTTTAATTTAATTATTTTTTCTATTATAATGGAGGTGTGTAGAGCCGTGAGCGAGCTAATTTATATTAATGGAGCAATGGTTCCCCGGGAAGAAGCTAAAGTATCAGTTTTTGATCATGGTTACCTGTACGGTGATGGAGTATTTGAAGGTATAAGAACCTATAACGGTCGGGTTTTTAAGCTTACTGAGCACCTGGAGAGGCTTTATGAATCGGCAAAATCCATATTACTAAACATCCCTTTAACCATGGAAGAACTGGAGAGGGATGTTCTGGAAACAGTTCGCCAAAATGACCTTCGGGATGCCTATATTCGTATTGTAGTTTCCCGGGGACCGGGGGATCTGGGACTGGATCCCAATAAATGTCCCCATCCTACGGTAGTAATTATAGCCAGCAAAATTTCTATTTTCCCTCAGGAATTGTATGATGAGGGGTTAAAGGTAGTTACCGTGGCTACCCGCAGAAATATTCCTGATGCTTTAGATCCCAAAATTAAGTCCCTTAATTATTTAAATAATATTCTGGTTAAGATTGAGGCTAATCAGGCGGGGGTTTTAGAAGCTATCATGTTTAACCGCTCTGGTTACATTACGGAAGGGTCGGGAGATAATATCTTTATCGTCAGGAAAGGAATAATTATTACACCTCCCACCTATGTCGGAGCACTGGAGGGTATAACCCGGGAAGTAGTTATGGGACTGGCCAAGGAGAAAGATTATACCGTTTTGGAGCGGCCTTTTACCCGGCATGACCTTTATGTTGCTTCGGAATGTTTTTTAACTGGCACGGCGGCGGAAGTAATCCCGGTTATAGATGTGGATGGTCGGATAATAGGAGATGGTAAACCGGGCAAAATTACCTGTGATATTATGAAGACTTTTAAAGATTATGTAATGAATAATGGTACTTCTATATACGGATAGGTAATATAAAAATTGAAGAGGAGAGTGAATTTGATTGCGTAGTGACAGTGTTAAAAAGGGTATCGAAAGGGCGCCTCACCGTTCCTTGTTTAAAGCTATGGGGTATACAAAAGAAGAACTGGATCGCCCTTTGATAGGAATAGTGAATTCAGCCAATGAAGTAATCCCTGGGCATATTCACCTCCATGAAATTGCCAAAGCGGTCAAAGCTGGTGTATATATGGCCGGAGGAACTCCCTCGGAGTTTTCTACCATAGGGGTATGTGATGGTATTGCCATGAATCATCAGGGGATGCACTTTTCCCTGGCCAGTCGAGAAATTATTGCGGATTCTATAGAAATAATGGTTATGGCCCACGGTTTTGATGCGCTGGTGTTTATTCCTAACTGTGACAAAATAATTCCCGGGATGCTTATGGCAGCTGCCCGGCTAAATATTCCTTCCCTTTTTATCAGTGGAGGTCCTATGATGGCCGGTAAATTTAAAGGAAGAAATATAGATTTGAGCAATGTTTTTGAAGGTGTGGGAGCGGTTAAAGCTGGCAGAATGTCTGCAGAAGAGCTGGAGGGTTTAGAGGACGCAGCCTGTCCTGGATGTGGGTCCTGCGCCGGTATGTTCACGGCCAATTCTATGAACTGCCTTACCGAGGCTCTGGGGATGGCTTTGCCGGGTAACGGTACTATTCCCGCAGTGGAGGCAGCCCGCTATCGATTGGCCAAGCGATCCGGTATGAAGATTATGGATCTTTTAGAAAAAGAAATCTGTCCTAGAAATATTATGAACGAAGATGCCTTTAAGAATGCCCTGGCGGCTGATATGGCCCTGGGTGGTTCCACCAATACTATTTTACATCTTCCGGCTATATCCCACGAAGCAGAAATTGAGCTGGATCTGAAGCTGGTTGACCAGATCAGTTCTCAAACGCCCCAGCTGTGCAAGCTCAGCCCGGCAGGGGACTATCATATACAGGATCTGAGGGAAGCCGGGGGCATCCAGGCAGTTTTAAAGGAATTATCCCGGCATGATTTAATTAATAAAGGGGTTATTACTGTAACGGGAAACAGTGTAGAGGATAACATTAAGGGGGCTGAGATTATTGACCTCCAGGTTATTCGTAGCGTGGAAGAACCTTTTGCTCCTAATGGTGGTATTGCTGTCTTAATGGGAAACCTGGCGCCTGACGGTGCGGTGGTAAAGCAGGGGGCCGTGGCGCCGGAAATGATGCAGCACCGGGGGAAAGCCAGAGTTTTTGACAGTGAAGAAGAAGCCACGGCAGCTATATTAGATGGAAAGATTAAAGCGGGAGAAGTAATAGTGATACGTTTTGAGGGGCCCAAGGGAGGTCCCGGAATGAGGGAGATGCTGACGCCCACTTCTGCTGTGGCCGGAATGGGATTGGATAAGGAGGTTTCCTTGATTACCGACGGAAGGTTTTCCGGGGCTACCAGGGGTGCTTCCATAGGTCATGTTTCTCCAGAAGCCATGGAAAAAGGACCTGTTGCCGCGGTAAGGGAAGGAGATACTATCATAATAGATATTCCCAACCGCAAGTTGGAAGTAGATTTATCTCCGGAGGAAATGGAGATTCGCTTAAAGAACCTGGAACTACCCCAAAGCAAGTATACCAAAGGTTACCTAAGCAGGTACAGCCGGCTGGTAAGCTCAGCCAATGAAGGCGCAATTTTTAAGAGCGAGGTGACGTAAGGGTTATGAAGATGACCGGAGCACAGATGGTGGTTGAGGCATTGATAAAAGAAAAGGTAGAGGTCATCTTTGGTTATCCCGGCGGGGCTGTTTTACCTCTGTATGATGCTCTTTTCGATGCAGATATAAAGCATATAATGCCCCGTCACGAGCAGGGAGGAATACATGCAGCCGATGGTTATGCCCGGGCCACCGGAAAGCCGGGAGTTTGCATTGCTACTTCCGGTCCCGGAGCAACAAACCTGGTTACGGGAATAGCTAACGCGTATATGGACTCTGTTCCTGTTGTAGCCATAACGGGACAGGTTCCCGTTCCCTTGATAGGCACAGATGCCTTTCAGGAGGCGGATATTACGGGGATTACCCTGCCAATAACCAAACACAACTACCTGGTTAAAGATGTTAAAGATTTACCCGGGATGATAAAAGAAGCTTTTTATGTCTCTGTTACCGGCAGACCGGGGCCGGTCCTGGTAGATATTCCCCGGGATGTTTTTGTCCAGGAAGCCAATTTTGAATACCCGGAAAGGATTGATATGAGGAGTTATAGACCTACTTACACCGGCCATGGAGGACAGATAAACCGGGCTTTACGGGTGATAAGGGAGGCAAAAAAACCGGTTATTTGTACCGGAGGCGGAGTAGTCGGTTCCGGAGCCCAGGAGGAATTGCTAAAAATTGCCGAGATGGCCCAGATACCAGTGACTTCAACGCTTATGGGCCTAGGAGGTTTTCCCGGAGGACACCCTCTGTCCCTGGGGATGCTGGGAATGCACGGGACCGTTTGCGCTAACTATGCCGTAACGGAATCGGACCTTTTTATTGGGATAGGGATGCGTTTTGATGACCGGGTGACAGGTAAGCTGGATAGTTTTGCCCCAGAGGCAAAAGTTATACACATTGATATAGATCCGGCGGAAATAGGAAAAAATATCGCGGTAAATGTTCCTATCGTAGGGGACATTAAACGAATATTAGGACAGATGTTGAAGAAACTGAAAAAAGGAGATACCCGGGAGTGGGTTTCCCAGGTTGATGAATGGAAGAGGCTGTATCCCCTGGGATATGAATATTCCGAAGAAGAGCTGAAACCCCAGTATGTTATTGAGCAGATATGTAAGATTACCGGGGGTGATGCCGTAATTGCTACCGATGTGGGACAGCATCAGATGTGGACAGCCCAGTATTTTACTTTTAACAAGGCCAGAAGCCTCATCTCCTCTGGAGGGCTAGGTACCATGGGGTATGGCTTTCCTGCTGCTATAGGGGCACAGATAGGGCGTCCGGGGGAAACAGTTTTTTGTATAGCCGGGGACGGCAGTATACAGATGAATTCCCAGGAATTAGCTACGGCGGTAGGTAACCAGCTTCCCATAAAAGTTGCTATCATTAACAACCAGTACTTGGGAATGGTACGGCAGTGGCAGGAACTATTCTTTAAACGCCGTTATTCCTCTACATTTCTGGAACAAGGGCCGGATTTTGTTAAGCTGGCAGAGGCCTACGGAGCGGCCGGCATTAGAGTTACCAAACCGGGGGAAGTAGTTCCAGCTTTGCAGCAGGCAATGGAGATTAAAGATAGACCTGTATTCATAGATTTTCAGGTTGCTTCTGAGGAAAACGTGTTTCCCATGGTTGCACCTGCCAGCCCCATTAACCAGATAATAGGAGGGGGTAAAGAGTGAAGCATGTTTTAGCAGTTATTGTGGAGAACAGGCCGGGAGTTCTTACCAGGGTTGCCGGGCTTTTCAGCAGAAGGGGTTTTAATATTGACAGCATTGCTGTAGGAGAAACAGAGGACTCCGAGCTGTCCCGGATGACTATTCTGGTTGAAGGAGACGAGAATGTTATAGAGCAGGTCATAAAGCAGCTGAATAAGCTTATTGACGTGGTTAAAATCAGCAACCTAACCAACGAATCCACGGTAAACCGTGAACTGGTGTTGATTAAAGTTAAAGCTGAACCGGCTGCCAGGGCTGAGCTTCAGCAGCTGGCGGAGACGTTCAGGGCAAAAATTGTAGATGTCTCCCTGGATTCCATAATTGTAGAAGTTACCGGTGATGACGAAAAAATAAAGGCCTTTGAGCTCCTTTTAAGGCATTTTGGTATACAGGAGTTGGTCCGTACCGGGAAGATTTCCATGATGAGGGGAGTAAAATATATTAAAATCAATGGAGAGGGTGGTAAAAGTGGTTAAAATGTATTATGATGAAGATGCTAATTTGGACGTTCTAAAGGGTAAAAAAGTAGCAATAGTAGGCTACGGGAGCCAGGGACACGCTCAGGCACAGAATTTAAAGGAATCCGGTGTGGAGGTAGTTGTAGCAGAGCTTCCCCACAGTGAAGCCTGGAATAAAGCTGTTGGGGACGGATTTAAAGTCCTGCAGACAGAAGAAGCAGCAAAGAAAGCGGATATTGTTCAGATACTTATAAATGATGAAATTCAAAGGAAGGTTTACCTGGAGTTTATAGCCCCTTACCTGGAAAAGGGAAATGCCTTAGTTTTTTCCCACGGGTTTAATATTCACTATGGCCAGGTTGTGCCTCCAGATTACGTAGATGTGTTCATGGTGGCCCCCAAGGCACCGGGGCACCTGGTAAGGCGGACTTATCAGGAAGAAACGGGAGTTCCTGGATTGTTGGCTGTTTACCAGGACTTTACCGGTAATGCCTGGGAATTGGGGCTGGCTTATGCAAAGGGAATAGGTTGTACCCGGGCTGGAGTTATTGAGACTACCTTTAAAGAGGAAACGGAAACAGATCTTTTTGGGGAGCAGGCTGTTTTATGCGGTGGCGCGACAGAACTTATTAAGGCCGGTTTCGACACTCTGGTAGAAGCCGGTTATCAGCCAGAGGTAGCTTATTTTGAATGTCTTCATGAGCTGAAACTGATTGTTGATTTAATTTACGAAGGCGGTTTGTCTGGCATGCGCTATTCCATCAGCGATACAGCCCAGTACGGTGACTTGACCTGCGGTAAAAGAGTCATTACCCAAGAAACCCGCAAGGAAATGGGGAAACTCCTGGAAGAAGTACAAAACGGGGAGTTTGCCAAGAACTGGATTATGGAAAACCAGGCCAATCGGCCGCACTTTAACGCCTTAAATAAAAAGGATGAGGGTCATCAGATAGAAGAAGTGGGCAAGAAATTGCGGGGCATGATGAGCTGGATTAATAATAAGTCTTAGGAGGAAAGGTATCTATGCCCAGGACCATTAAAATTCTGGATACGACTCTGCGGGACGGGGAGCAATCTCCTGGAGTAAACTTGAGCCCGGAGGAAAAGGTGGAAATAGCAAAACACCTGGAAAGATTAAAGGTAGATATTATAGAAGCTGGATTCCCCATTACCTCGGCGGGTGACCTGCAGGCTATAAAGCTGGTTTCCCAAAACATCAAAGAACCTGTAATTGCGGCGCTGGCCCGGACCAGGCAGGGAGATATAGATCTAGCCTGGGAAGGCCTGAAAGATTGCCGGCGTCCCCGTATTCATACTTTTGTTGCTACTTCAGATATACACTTGAAATATAAACTGTGTAAAAGCCGGGAAGAAGTTCTGGAAATGACAGCTGCTGCAGTGAAGTATGCAAAAAAGCTTGTAGAGGACGTACAGTTTTCTGCAGAGGATGCCAGCAGGTCTGATCTGGAATTTCTCTGTCAGGTGATAGATACAGCTATTAAAGCGGGAGCTACTGTTATAAATGTGCCTGATACAGTAGGGTACCAAATTCCTTCTCAGTTTGGCGGACTGATTCGCCAGATAAGGGAAAAGGTTCCCTCCACGGATAATGTAACTATAAGCGTGCACTGCCACAACGATCTGGGCCTGGCCCTGACTAATTCCCTGGCGGCCATAGAAAATGGAGCCACCCAGGTTGAATGTACTGTAAACGGAATAGGGGAAAGAGCCGGTAACACAGCCATGGAAGAGCTGATTATGACCTTGACTACCCGGGGTGACTACTTTACAGATTTTGCCACCAACATTGAACAGCACCATATTTACCGGACCAGCCGGCTGGTAAGCAAGCTGACGGGAATGGTGGTGCAGCCCAACAAGGCTATTGTGGGGCGAAACGCTTTTGCCCATGAGTCCGGCATACATCAGGACGGTGTGTTAAAGGAAAAGTCAACTTATGAAATTATGAAGCCCGAATCCATCGGCCTGCTGGACAATAAAATGGTTATGGGCAAACATTCCGGCAAACACGCCTTTAAAAATAAATTAAAAGAAATGGGTTATGAGGTTTCTGAAAGTAAAATAACTAAATTATTTGAGAGGTTTAAGGAGCTGGTAGATAAAAAGCAAATTATCTCGGAGCAGGAGATGGAGGTTATTATTGAAGAAGAGCTCTACAAGGTTCCGGAGTATTACCAGCTGGTTTATTTTCAGATATTTACCGGCAACAAGTTCCGTCCTACCGCTACTATAGGTATTCTCAAAGAGGGAGAGCTGATAGAAGAAGCAGCCTGCGGGGGAGGGCCTGTTGACGCTATTTATAAAACAGTAGACAGGATTACAGGAGTAAAGACAAAACTTTTGGATTATTCCATTAAAGCGGTAACGGAGGGTAAGGATGCCCTGGGAGAGGTTAATATCCGGTTAACTGATAATGGCCATATCATCAGTGGCAGGGGTGTCAGTACGGATACTCTAGAAGCCAGCGCCAAAGCCTATTTGAATGCCGTAAATAAGATTGTAAAGAAAAGAGGTGGACTTTATGGGGATGACAGTAGTAGAGAAGATACTAGCCAATCACGGGGAGAAGGAAACAGTTGAACCTGGAGAACTGGTAAAGGCCCGGGTAGACTTGATTTTAGGCAATGACATTACCGCACCTGTTGCCATCAGGGAATTTAAAAAAATAGGAATAAAAAAAGTTTTTGACCCGGAGAGGGTTGTTCTGGTGCCGGACCATTTTACGCCCAACAAAGATATTGCTTCAGCGGAGCAGGCCAAGATTATGAAGGAGTTTGCCCGGGAGCAGGAGATAACAAATTATTTTGAAGTAGGTCGGATGGGCATTGAACATGCCCTTTTACCGGAACGGGGGCTTACCCTTCCGGGAGAAATTATTATCGGGGCTGATTCCCATACATGTACTTATGGGGCCCTGGGAGCCCTGGCTACTGGTATTGGCAGCACGGATATGGCAGCGGCCATGGCCCTGGGAGAAACCTGGTTTAAAGTTCCCTCTACCATAAAGTTTGTTTACCGGGGAGAGTTGAACCAGTGGGTCAGCGGTAAGGACTTAATTCTTTTTACCATCGGTGAAATTGGAGTAGACGGTGCCTTGTATCAGGCCATGGAATTTACCGGTCCGGTTATTAGAAAATTAAGCATGGATAGTCGACTTACCATGTCCAACATGGCTATTGAAGCTGGTGCCAAGGCGGGCATTATTGAACCGGATGAGATAACTTATGCGTATCTGGAGGGAAGAGCCCAAAGGAATTACAGGGGGATGTTCAGCGACGGAGATGCCGGTTATTCCCAGATAATTGAGTATGATGTTGGGGAGATAGAGCCCCAGGTAGCTTTCCCTCATTTACCGGAAAATTCTCGGGGGATAAAGGATGTTGGGGAAGTGCCTTTGGATCAGGTGGTTATAGGTTCCTGTACCAACGGACGTCTGGAGGACTTGAGGATAGCGGCAAGAATCTTGGAAGGTAAGAAAGTTCATCCCCGGGTACGTTTGATTGTTATACCGGGAACCCAAAAGATCTACCAGCAAGCCCTTAAGGAAGGACTCATAGACATTTTCATTGAAGCAGAAGGAGCGGTGAGCACACCTACCTGCGGGCCCTGTCTGGGAGGCCACATGGGAGTGCTGGCTAAAGGGGAAAGATCTCTTGCTACTACCAATCGAAATTTTGTAGGACGAATGGGTCACCCCGAGAGCGAGGTTTATTTATGCAATCCGGCAGTGGCAGCAGCATCAGCTGTAACAGGTCAAATAAGTTCTCCGGAGGAGGTGTCCTAAATGGCGGAAATGAAAGGCAAAGCATGGAAATTTGGAGATGATATTGATACTGATGTAATTATTCCAGCCCGTTATCTCAGTACTTCCGAGCCTGAGGAGTTGGCTAAATACTGTATGGTAGATGCCGATCCCCATTTCTTTAATAAGGTAAATAAAGGGGATATAATGGTTGCCCGTAAGAATTTCGGTTGCGGCAGTTCCCGGGAGCATGCTCCCCTGTCTATAAAAGCAGCCGGTGTTTCCTGCGTAATTGCTGATTCTTTTGCCCGGATATTTTACCGGAACTCTATAAATATCGGGCTGCCCATTTTAGAGTGTGCTGACGCGGCAGAAAAAATATCCCAAGGGGATACCGTTTTTGTAGACCTGAAAAAGGGAGTTATTAAAAATGAAACTACAGGAGAGACTTTTTATGCTTCTCCTTTTCCCGAATTTATGCAGGAGATTATCGATGCAGGAGGACTTATAGACTACGTCAAAAAGAAGCTGATTGAAGAAAAGTAAGGCTGTTCTGTTTCGTTTAGCCTTTGTCGCCGTACGTTTTTGCGCGGCACTTTTTTTTGTGATATAATTTATATTTAGATTATATATGGCAGAATGCGGTTTTTAGAAGGATTTTCTTTCTATGAAATCGAAATAATAAACTATTCACTGTCCAACTCTATTATGAATCGTTGGTAAATAAGACAATATTTTCAGCGAAGAAAAGGAGGACTATTATGAAAACTTACCAAACTAACAACATCAGAAATATAGCACTTATTTCCCACGGAGGAGCAGGAAAGACCTCCCTTACAGAAGCACTACTATACACTTCTGGAGCAATAAATCGCCTGGGAAAGGTAGATAACGGGACGGCTGCCAGCGATTTCGACCCGGATGAAGTTAAGCGACAGATGAGCATAAACACGGCCCTGGCTCCCTGTGAATGGAAAGACACTAAAATAAACATACTGGATACACCGGGCTACTTCGACTTTGTAGGGGAAGTACAGGCAGCCATGAGGGTAGCAGATGCGGCTGTGGTTGTAGTATGTGCCGCGTCTGGAGTAGAGGTGGGCACTGAGCAGGCATGGGAATATGCTGATGATTACAAGCTGCCCCGCATAGTGGTTATTAATAAAATGGATCGGGAGAATGCCAACTATGATGAAACTCTGGAGCAGTTAAGGGAAAAGTTTGGCATGAGCGTAATTCCGGTGCAGATTCCCATGGGCCAGGAAGGCTTATTTAAGGGTATGGTGGACATGATTGAGATGAAAGCCCTGACTTTCAGCGACGAGGGTCGTAAACTGGAAGAGGGAGATATCCCTGAAGATCTTTCCCAAAAGGTGGAGACCCACCGGGAAATGATGATGGAGTCCATAGCGGAAACAGATGATGAGTTGTTGATGAAGTATCTAGACGGAGAAGCTCTTACCAATGATGAAATGAAACAGGCCCTAAAAAAGGGAGCGGCTGAAGGTAAAATAGTTCCTGTATTATGTGCTGCTTACACTTTCAACCTGGGAAGTCAGCCTCTGATGGATTTAATTGACTACTGCATGCCTTCTCCTGCTGATGTGGGCGAAGTTACAGGATACGTTCCGGGCTGTGAGGAGGAAAAAACCACCAGGAAAGTCAGTGTAGAAGAACCTATGTCTGCCCAGGTTTTTAAAACCCTGGCCGACCCCTATGTAGGCAGGATAAATGTTTTTAAAGTATATTCCGGTAAAATTGAATCCGACTCTCAAGTGTTTAATGCCAACAAAGGAAAACAGGAACGCATAGCACAGGTATTTGTGATGAGGGGTAAAAACCAGGAAAATATAGAAGAGGCCGCGGCCGGTGATATTGCAGCGGTAGCCAAGCTGGCGGAAACAACTACCGGGGATACGTTGTGCGATAAGGGAAACCCGGTTATTTATGAACCCATAACCCTCCCTCAACCGGTTATATCTTATGCAGTAAAGGCCAAGTCTAAAGGCGATGAAGAAAAAGTGTTTGCCGGCCTAACCCGATTTCTGGACGAGGATGCTACATTAAAGGTTGAGAAGAAGACGGACACCAAGCAAACTCTGCTGTGGGGAATGGGCGAGCTTCACCTGGATGTAGTGTGCAGCCGCCTTACTAATAAATTTGGCGTAGAAGTAGAACTAAATACTCCCAAGGTACCCTATAAGGAAACCATCAGGTCTGCAGTTAATATAGAAGGTAAGCATAAGAAACAATCGGGTGGTAGGGGACAGTACGGTCACGTCTGGGTGGAAATGTCACCCTTAGATGATACCGATGAAGAGTTCAACTTTGAAAATAAGATTTTTGGAGGAGCAGTTCCCAAGCAGTATATTCCTGCCGTGGAAAAAGGAATTAGGGAAGCTATGGAGGAGGGAATTTTGGCCCAAAACCCCGTAACAGGTGTTAATGCTGTTCTCTATGATGGGTCTTATCACAACGTGGACTCCTCGGAAATGGCTTTTAAAATTGCTGCCTCCATGGCCTTTAAAAAGGGCATGGAGCAGGCCAATCCTGTTTTGCTGGAGCCTATTATGAATGTGGAAATAACTGTCCCTGAAGCTTTTATGGGGGATATAATGGGAGACATTAATTCCAAGAGAGGAAAAATTTTGGGGACGGAATCAAAAAATGAAAAACAAATAATTAAAGCGCAGGTTCCTTTGTCTGAGATGTTTCGCTACGCTATAGACTTAAGGTCAATGACCCAGGGACGGGGATTCTTTACTATGGAGTTTAACAGCTATGAAGAGGTCCCGGATCATATAGCCAAGAAAATAATAGAAGAATCAACTCAAGAGGAAGAAGAATAATTTCATTAAAAAAACGCGGGCTATTTTTAGTTCGCGTTTTTGGTTTTAAATATATTTAAAAGGCATATGATAATAACAGATTTTCCATACGGAGGTGAATTGTTTTGAAGTTAAAGGTAGGGGTGCTCTGTGGAGGTCGTTCGGGAGAGCATGAGGTTTCCCTTAAATCAGCAGCGTCAATAATAGAGGCTCTAGATAAAGAAAAATACGAAGTTATTCCTATAGGGATTACTAAGGAGGGAACCTGGCTGGCCGGTGATGACCCTCTGGAAGCGCTTTCCTCCGGGAAACTGCCGGGTAATAATAAGCCAGTGTTTATTGTTCCGGATCCATCAGTTGGCGGTTTTATGTGGCTAAAAGAAGGACCCTCAGGCAAGTCTTTTGAGAAGTTGGATGTGGTTTTCCCTGTTCTTCATGGGACTTACGGAGAGGATGGTACGGTTCAGGGACTTTTAGAGCTGGCTGGCATTCCTTACATAGGCCCTGGAGTTTTGGGGGCCAGTGCTGGTATGGATAAAGTAATAATGAAGATGGTATATCAGCAAAATGCCCTTCCCATAGGAAAATATGTTTATTTTCTAAAAAAGGAATGGGATGAAAATAACGAAGTCTGGTTGGATAAAATTGAAGAGAAACTGGGCTATCCTTGTTTTATAAAGCCCAGCAACATGGGGTCCAGTGTGGGCATATCCAAGGCAAAGGGACGAAAGGAACTGTCGGAGGCTGTTGAAGAAGCAGGGCTCTGGGACAGAAGAATAGTTGTTGAAGAATATATTAAAGGTAGAGAAATTGAGGTAAGCGTGCTGGGAAATGATAAGCCGGCTGCTTCTGTTCCCGGGGAGATTGTTCCCTCTAGTGATTTTTACGATTATAAGGCCAAGTATATAGATGACCGTTCCCAGCTCATTATTCCTGCGGAATTAGAACCCCATCTTACCGCCAAAGTAAGGGATCTGGCGGTTAAATCTTTTACAGCCCTGGACTGCACCGGAATGGGCCGGATTGATTTTTTTGTAGACGAAAAGGAAGAGAAAATAATAGTAAACGAAATCAATACAATCCCCGGCTTTACTCAGGTCAGCATGTATCCCAAGTTGTGGGAAGCCTCCGGTTTAAGTTACAGCGAGCTTTTAGACCGCCTGATAAAACTGGCCATAGAGCGGTTTGATGAGAAAAAACAGCTGAAAACTGCTTTCGATCTATAGCGGTCACCAGTGGGAGCCTGGGGGCTAATTGACCCTTGAGGTTATTTGGTGAACTGAATAATGTTCATCCTTCAGCTCTTGTTATTTCCCCTGCCATGTAGTAAAATGATAAGGAAATTACCAGATATATTTGAGCAGGAGGAGAGAAGGGATAAAATGGTAGAAAGAGGAACTATTAGGGTTAAAAAAGGCCTGGCAGAAATGCAAAAAGGCGGAGTTATAATGGATGTTACTACTCCTGAGCAGGCTAAAATTGCCCAGGAGGCCGGAGCGGTGGCGGTAATGGCCCTGGAAAGGGTACCTGCAGATATAAGGGCTGCAGGCGGGGTAGCCCGTATGGCTGACCCGGAAGTAATAAAAAAAATTATGGACGCGGTTTCAATTCCCGTTATGGCCAAGGTAAGAATAGGACACTTTGTAGAAGCCCAGATTATAGAAGCTCTCGGTGTTGACTATATTGATGAAAGTGAAGTTTTAACCCCTGCGGATGGACTTTATCATATTGACAAGAAGGAGTTTACAGTGCCTTTTGTCTGTGGGGCCCGGGACCTGGGAGAAGCATTGAGAAGAATCGGGGAAGGGGCGGCCATGGTTCGCACCAAAGGTGAGCCGGGAACAGGTAATGTGGTAGAAGCTGTAAGGCATATGAGATTAATAATGGGGCAGATAAGAAAAGTTTGCAGTTTGAGGGAAGATGAATTAATGGCAGAAGCCAAAAGCTTAGGCGCCCCCTTTGAATTGTTAAAAGAAGTTAAAAGGATGGGGAAAGTTCCTGTAGTTAATTTTGCAGCCGGGGGCATTGCCACACCTGCGGATGCTGCCTTGATGATGCAGTTGGGGTCTGATGGTGTATTTGTGGGTTCAGGGATTTTCAAATCCAAGGATCCGGAATCCCGGGCTAAATCCATAGTGGAGGCAACCTTAAATTATGATGACCCCCATATTTTAGCCGAAGTTTCTCGGGGCCTTGGGGAGGCCATGACTGGCATCGAAATTTCCACCCTAAAAGAAGAGGAAAGGATGCAGGCAAGGGGGCTGTAAGAGTTTAAGGAAGCCTGCAAGGAGGTAAAAGTGAAGATAGGAGTTCTAGCAGTTCAGGGAGCAGTTTCTGAGCATATTGTTATATTAAAAAAATGTGGGGTAGAAGGAGTTCCTGTAAAAAGAAAAGAAGATTTTTCAGCATTGGATGCACTAATCATTCCCGGTGGAGAAAGCACTACCATGGGCAGGCTTGTTAAAAAATTTAACCTGGATAAAAAAATAATTAAAATGGCCCAGGAGGGTAAACCTGTTTATGGCACATGTGCCGGGATGGTTTTAATGGCGGCTGAAATTGAAGGAGAGCATCCTCACCTTAAGCTTATAGATATTTGTGTGTTGAGAAATGCTTTCGGTCGCCAGAATGAAAGCTTTGAAACAGATCTGACAGTATCTCTATGGGGAGATAAGCCTTTTAGGGGCGTTTTCATCAGGTCACCTATAGTTGTCCGGGCTGGTCCCAGTGTGGAAATATTAAGTTTTTTTGAAGATAAAATTGCAGCTGTCAGACAGGGAAACCTTTTGGCAACCTCCTTTCATCCTGAACTTACGGAGGATGAACGTTTCCACCGACTTTTGATAGATGCTGCCGGTAAAACCTTAAAGAAAGTTAAACATAATTAAAGGCTCCCGCTATAGGGGGTCTTTAATTATTTTATTATCTTATTTATTCCACAACCCTTATTCAATATGTTAAAATAACATAATAAACACATGGAAAGGGGCCGAGGGTTTTATGGAACAGGAAAAGGCGGAGAATCTTAAAAATCTGGAAGAAGGTGTCAAAGGCTGCTCAAATTGCCAACTCCGTAAGGGCTGCCGGCAGGTGGTTTTTGGTGAAGGCAATCCCCATGCTCTTATTATGCTAGTAGGGGAAGGCCCGGGAGGTGAAGAGGACAAGCAGGGCAGACCATTTGTAGGCGCTGCCGGTAAACTCCTGGATAAAATTCTAGAAGCTATAAATACCGACAGGCAGGAGGTTTATATAGCTAACGTGGTAAAGTGCCGTCCCCCCAATAACAGGAATCCTGCACCGGAAGAAATAAAAGCCTGTTATCCCCACCTCCAAAAGCAGATAGAAATCATTAAACCTAAAATTATAATTAGTTTAGGGGCTGTTCCTGCCAAAATATTAATTGATCCTAAAGCCCAAATTACCCGTTTACGGGGCAAATGGGTAGAAAAAGATGAATTTAAAATTATGCCAACCTTTCATCCAGCAGCCCTTTTAAGGGATCCTAAAAAAAAGAAGCCAGTGTGGCAGGATTTTCAGGAGGTAGAAAGAGAATATAAAAAGTATTAAGAGGTGAGGCAATGAAGAAAAAAATACTCCTTGTTGACGATGAGAAGACCCTAGTAAAAACTTTAACTTATAATCTAGAAAAGGATGGCTACCAGGTGATTTCTGCTTATGATGGAGAAGAGGCTTTGAATAAAGTAGAATCAGATAATCCCGATTTGATTATTCTTGATCTTATGCTTCCAGGAGTAGACGGTTTTGAGGTATGCCGCAGGGTTAGGAAAAGTATGGATTTACCTATAATAATGCTGACAGCCAAAGGAGACGATATAGATAAGATTCTTGGACTGGAATTAGGAGCTGACGATTATTTAACCAAACCCTTTAATCCCAGGGAACTCCTGGCCAGGGTGAAGGCTATCCTGCGCCGCAGTGAACCTCAAGGGTCTTCCTTAAAAAACATATTGAAAATACAGGATCTGCAAGTTGACCTTTACCAGCATAAAGTAAGGGTGAAAGGAGAAGAAATAGACCTGACTTCTAAAGAATTTGCTCTCCTTAATTTAATGGCGTCCAATCCGGGCAGGGTTTATTCCCGGGAACAGTTGCTGGAGCAGATATGGGGATATAACTACTATGGTGATGCCCGTACTGTGGATGTCCATATAAGGCACTTAAGGGAAAAAATAGAATCAGACCCTAGTAATCCCCGTTACGTACTAACAGTTTGGGGGACAGGCTATAAGTTTAGGGAGGGTCGCTAGTGTACAGCAGTATTCGCACTAAGCTTACCTTGACATACGTAGTAATAATTTTTCTTGTTACTCTCTTTTTCAACTCTTTCTTGCTTAACCTGTTAGAACAGTATTACCTGGGTTATCAGAGGGAAGTATTAAACAGCGCGGGTAGATTGGTGGCGGATTTTTCCGAGAGATATATGGTGGAAGATGGAAATTATGTTGCCTTAAGCAGCCTGGCGGAAGATTTCAGCCGCCAGGTAGGAGCCCGAGTGATTATTGTTGATCGCAATAATATGGTAGTAGGCGATTCCGTAAGGGTAGAGGGTTTAATCGGCAGCCAGCTGGAGAGGGAGGAAATAGAAGAGGCCAGGCACGAAGGAGAAGGGTACAGTGTTCAAAAGAGTCCGAAAACTAATGAGTGGGTTATGCAAGTAGCAGTTCCAGTTACTAATGGAGAAACGTCCCGGGGAGCTGTTTTTCTTTCTTATTCTCTAAGTTCTATTTATGAGATCCTTTCTGATATTAGAAATATACTGACGTATATTTTGATTTTGTCACTTATACTTGTGGGTATTATAGGGTCAATTTTTGCCCGAAAAATTACCCAGCCCATTCTGGCGCTTACTTCAGCAACCAGGGAAATTGCCCGGGGTAACCTGGAGCAAAACATTAGGATAATTGATTATGATGAGGTGGGGCAGCTTACCATGCAGTTTAATACTATGGCTGCCAGACTTCGGGAGATGACCCACCAGCTGAAAAATACTATTAATGAAGTTTCTACGGAAAGGAATAAACTTACGGCCATTCTAACCAACATGGTTGACGGGGTAATTGCTGTAGATTATGAAGATAAGCTGATAATGGCCAATCCGGTAGTTGAAAAGGTGTTTAAATTTAAAGCTTCAGAAAATATGGGGAAAAGTTTAAAAGAAATTAATATTCATGAAAAATTAGATAAATACTTTGAAAAAGTAAAAAACAGCAGAGAGGAAATATTAGGTGAACTGGAGTTTGACCATTATATTTTCCAGTTGAATGTTTCTCCCCTTTTAAGTGAAAAGAACAAAAAATTTGTGGGGTCAGTAGCTGTTTTACAGGATATTACCAGCCAGAAAAAACTAGAAAAAATGCAAAAGGAATTTATTGCCGATGTTTCCCACGAGCTTAGAACCCCTTTATCTTCAGTTAACCTGATAGTCAAAACTATGCTGGAATATGATCTGGCCAAAGATGAGGGCAAAGAATTTTTAAGGGACATGGACATGGAAATGGAAAGGCTTTCCTCCCTGGTTGAAGATATATTGAGTATTACCAGGCTTGAGTCGTTAAAGGACAAACATGATTTAAGAAAAACAGATATTAATAAATTATTTCAAGATGTATTGGTGAGAATGCTGCCCTGGGCTGAAAGAAACCAGCTGGAATTGGCTTGGGATTTACCTCAGTTTCCACCTGTTGAAATTAACGATGATCAAATAAAGCAGGTTTTAATAAATCTTTTAGATAATGCAATTAAATATACTCCCGAGGGAGGTTGGGTTAAGGTTGAAGCCCAGGATCAAGTAGAAGAAATATTGGTTAAGGTTAAAGATACTGGCCCAGGAATTCCCGAAGAGGATCTGCCCAGGGTATTTGAGCGTTTTTACCGGGTAGACAAGACCCGTTCCAGGGAAATGGGAGGAACAGGACTGGGGCTGGCTATATGTTATGAAATAATTACAGCCCATGGCGGTAAAATATGGCTTGACAGCAAGCTGGATTATGGAACCACACTTTATTTTACTCTTCCTAAAAAAAGCAGTGAATAATTACAGGACAGCTGCAGGCAGTATGCAAACCGTTTGCCATGTTAAAAATATTTAATAATATTTTACAGCTGTTTTTACAGGAAAAAGAAAAGAATAGAATAATACTTTTATTTAAACTGTGTTTATAACAGGAGGAGCAATATATGGAGGTTTTACATTCTAAGTTTTTAAAACTATGCCTGGTGGTTATGTTATTAGTTTTTAGTGGCTGTGAAACAATAATGCCCTCGGGGAGGGATGTTAAGGGAACTCCGGTAGAACCTATTACTGCCGGGGAGAAAGATTCCCAACAGGAAAGGATTTTAGAGGGAAGATTTTCTATGCTCTTACCTCAAATTATCATAGATGAAGTAAAAATCACCGATGATGGGCACAGGGTAATGATAAGTTCCAACAACAGGCTGGCGCTTCTGGACCTGGATGGCAGGCTTATATGGGAAAAAGCATTTGATAAGCCTTTAGCAAAGACAGCTTTTACTCCCGACGGTAAAACTGTGGCAGCAGGAACTAAAGACGGAAGAGTTAGTGTTTTTCAGGATAGTGAAATATTGTGGGAGAATCATCTGGAATTATCCCTGATTAATATGGAGATTTCAGATGATGGCAGCAAAATCATGGCAGCAGCAGCGGATGTTTTAGATACAGATAATAAAAAGGTACTTTTCTTTAATGAGGAAGGAAATATTATCTGGGAGAAAAAAATGCCCCGGCTTTTAACGGCGAAAATGAGTTCTGATGGCAAAAGTAGCATAGTTTTAAGTGCGGAGGAAGAAACAGTAAAGCTAGCTTTCTTAAAAGAGAAGGGTGAAGTTTTATGGAAGAAAACAGGATTCTTAACGGCAGAAATAACTCAAGATGGCAATCATGTAGCAGCTGTTTCTGAGGACAAAATATATTTTTTTGACAGAAAAGGAAATAAGGTTTGGGATTACGATCCGGGAGTTGACATAAGCCATCTGATAATGTCACAAAATGAAAACTATTTGTTGGCCTATAACCATTTTGGAGGGGGCGATGATAATTTATTTTATTTTAGTGCTGAAGGGGAGCTGTTGTGGCAAAAAAGAATCAGGGATGATTCTCAGGTAGCTCTCTCGGAAGAAGGACAGAGAATCGTGGTGGCCTCCTGGAGACATTACAGTGAAGACTTTACTCTGGTAAACGTGTTTGATTCAGACGGGCGCCTCCGCCGGGAGATTGAGGTAGGCAGCAGGATAGAGAAGATTGCTTTGGACAGTTCAGGCACATATCTAGTAGTAGGCTGTGACGACGGTGATGTATTTATATTAAACCTGGACAGGAAAACCTTGGGAGAATTTGCTCCCCGTAGTGAGGAAGTAATTTATTATACTCCTTCTGTGTATTGTGGCTATAATGATGAAGATAACAACAGTGTTAATCTTTATTTTCATGATGAAAATGCCATGGTTTTGGTTCCTGTCAGCCGAAATGTGGGGAATACAAATGATATCATAAGAGCGGCTATAGAGGAGCTGGTAAAAGGTCCCAAAAAGGATAGCTATTTAGTGAGAACAATACCTAAAAGTTTAAAAATAGGAATAAATTTAGAAGATGATGTGTTATATTTAGATTTACCGGAGGAACTGGAGCAGATAGCGGGCTCTTCCCAGGGGGAGGGTATAATAGATTCCCTCCTACTTACGGCAACTCAATTTTCCGGTGTAGAAAAGGTGAAATTTCTAATTGATGGAGAAAAAAGGGAGAAATTTGGTGACCCGGGGATTCATATTGGGGAGCCCTTTGAGAGCAGTAAGGTAAAAAAAGCTTCCCCCGTTTTATATTTACCCTACCGTTCCGGGTTCAGGTATTACCTGATTCCCAGGGAAGCTACTTTAAATATAAATGATGAGGAAAAAGATGAAGAAAGCAAGGCCTATCATTTAGCCAGCAAATATTTTCGGAAAGTAACAAGTTTTTTGCCTTCTGCGGTGACAGTAAAGGGGGTAGAAATACAAGAAAAGGTGATTTTACTGGACTTAAGCAGTACTTTCTTAGAGCTTTTTAAAGGGCCTAAAGATCCACAGCTTCGAGCCAGGGCATGGGTTATACTGGATGGGTTAACGGCATCGCTGACTAAAAACCTGGATAAAGAAAGAATTAAAATAACGGTAGATGGAATAGAGAAACCTTTTTTACCTGGATTTACAGAAGAAATACAGGGGTACTTGTATAAACCTCTGTGTATAAATCCTGAACAGTAGATGAAAAATGCATCGATTTGTTGATATATTGGAATAGTTTGGTTATAATAAGCGGTAGGTTCAATATGTAGAAATGAGGGAATCGTGATGTTTAAATTTAAACAAGAAATAATAAATAACTTAGTTACTTTAGTTGATATGACTGAAGAAGAAATTGATCAGCATTTGAGCATTCCACCGGATCCTAAAATGGGAGATTACGCTTTCCCCTGTTTTATTCTATCAAAGTCATGGAAACGTAGTCCCCATGAAATATCAGAGTATATGGCGGATAAGATTCAACCCGGGGAATGGATAAAAGAAGCACATAATGCTGGTCCTTATTTAAATTTCTTCTGCAACAGGGAAAAGTTAACCGGGGAAACCTTGAAGGATATATGTGAGCATAGAGAATTTTTTGGGTATCTGGAGGAAGGGGAAGGGGAGAATGTAGTTATTGATTTTTCTGCTCCTAATATTGCCAAGCCTTTTGGTATAGGGCACCTTCGCTCCACGGTTATTGGCAACTCCCTTTACAGGCTGTACAAAGCGCTGGGCTACAACTGTATTGGGATAAATCATTTGGGGGACTGGGGCACACAGTTTGGCAAGCTCATAGCAGCTTATGAACACTGGGGTGACGAGGAAAAATTAAAAGATGATCCTATTTCCTATCTTTATGAACTCTATGTTCAGTTTCATAAAGAAGCGTCTGAAAACGAAAGCCTCGAAGAGGAAGGCAGGAGTTGTTTTAAAAACCTTGAGTGGGGAGAAGAGGAAGCTGTTTGCATGTGGGCAAAATTTAAAGATTTAAGCTTAAAGGAATTTAGGAGGGTTTATGACCGGCTGGATATAAAATTTGACGCAGAACAGGGAGAAAGCTTTTATAACGAGATGCTTTCTCCAACCATAAAAATGTTAGAAGAGAATAATATCGTCAAGGAGAGTGATGGAGCTCTTGTTGTAGACTTAGAGTCCTATAATATGCCTCCTTGCCTGTTAAGAAAAAAGGATGGAGCAACCTTATATGCTACCAGGGACCTTTGTGCAGCTATTTACCGCTTTGAAGAATATAATTTTCACAAGCTTATTTATGTAGTGGGGGCGGGCCAGTCTCTGCACTTCCAACAGCTTTTTAAGGTTTTGGAACTGATGGGATTTCCCTGGGCTGACAGGTGTGTTCACGTGCCCTTTGGGTTAATAAAATTTAAAGAGGGCAAGATGTCTACCAGGATGGGAAACCTTATTTTTTTAGAGGATGTAATTGATAAAGCGGTAAGCTTAGCCCGGGAAATTATAGAAGAAAAAAACCCTGGCCTGGAAAGCAAGGAAGAAGTCGCAGAGATGGTAGGTATTGGAGCAGTAATATTTGGGGATTTAAGCAATGACAGAGTAAAAGATATAGACTTTGACTGGGATAAAGTTTTAGACTTTAGTGGAGAAACCTCTCCCTATATTCAGTACGCACATGCCAGGATCTGCAGTATTTTAAGAAAAGAGGATGCTCATATTTCTCCTCAGGCAGATTTCAGCCTGCTAAGCAGAGAGGAAGAACAAAGCCTTATTTCCTACCTGGCAAGGTTTAGTGAAAACATTAAACGGGCTGCAGATAATTATAAGCCTTCGATTTTGGCCCGATATCTTATAGATCTGACTAGAGAATTTAATTATTTTTATCACCGCTGCCCCGTGTTAACTGCAGAAAAAGAGCTTAAGGAAGCCAGGCTTTTGCTTATTGACGGGGTAAGGCAGGTTCTGGTGAATGGGCTGTACTTGCTGGGTATAAAAGCTCCCCAGGAGATGTAATATTAATGATAATAAAATCAGGCCATTAGAGGAGGTGTGTAATTGTGCTAGATCTAAAATATATCCGGCAGAATATTCAACAGGTCAGGGATGCCCTGGAGAAAAAAGGGGAAACTGTAAACCTGGATAATTTGATAAAAAAGGATGACGAAAGAAGAGAGCTGCTTTTTGAAGTTGAAAAATTGAAGAACCGGAGAAATGTAGTTTCTGAGGAAATTGGCCGCAGGAAAAAAAGTGATGAAGATGCCGCGGAAATGATTACGGAAATGAAGACGGTAAGTCAAAAAATCAAGGACTTTGATCAGCAGGTAAAAAATGTAATGGAGGAAATGAATAATATACTGTTGAATATTGCCAATATACCTGACGAGGATGTTCCTGCCGGAGATACAGAAGAAGATAATGTAACGGTCAGGAAATGGGGAGAGCCTCCCAACTTTAACTATCGACCTAAGGCCCACTGGGATCTGGGTATAGAGGCGGGAATTCTTGATTTTGAGAGGGCCGGGAAAATTACAGGAACCCGCTTTGCCCTTTATTATGGCTTAGGGGCACAGATGGAGAGGGCTTTGATTAATTTTATGTTGGATTTACATACCCGGGAACACGGCTATATGGAGGTATTGCCGCCCTTTATGGTGCACCGGGACAGCATGGTGGGGACAGGACAGCTGCCTAAGTTTGAAGAAGATGCTTTTAAAATAGAGGGCACAGACTATTACCTTATACCTACGGCAGAGGTACCGGTAACAAATCTTTTCCGGGAGGAAATATTGCCTGTTGAGGAACTGCCCAAATATTATGTAGCCTACAGTGCCTGTTTTCGGGCAGAAGCCGGCGCCCATGGAAGGGATACCCGGGGACTTATTCGCCAGCATCAGTTTAATAAGGTGGAGCTGGTAAAGTTTACTACCCCCCAACAATCAGAGGAGGAACTGGAAAAGCTGGTAAGGGACGCGGAAAAGGTTCTGCAGCTGTTGCAGCTGCCCTACAGGACTGTTCTTATGTGCAGCGGTGATTTGGGTTTTGCTGCGGCTAAAAAATATGACCTGGAATTATGGATGCCTGCTTACGAAGAGTATCGGGAGGTTTCTTCCTGTAGCAACTTCAGGGATTTCCAGGCCAGGCGTGCCAATATTCGTTACAGGCCTTCTTCCAAGGAGAAGGCGCAGTTTGTGCATACTTTAAATGGCTCAGGACTTGCCGTCGGCCGAACGGTGGCAGCAATTTTAGAGAACTACCAGGAGGAAGACGGGAGCATTAGAATACCTGAAGTTTTAAAGCCTTATTTTTCCCAGCTAAAAGACGGAAGGATATCTCCCAGGAATAAAAGATGAACTTGCTAAAAAGGGGGAAAGCCTTGGTTTTAGAGGGATTATTGACAAAGAAAATCTCCTATGTTATACTTTTAATTACGTTCTGGAGGGGTGTCCGAGTGGCTTAAGGAGCCGGTCTTGAAAACCGGTGACTCGAAAGAGCCGTGGGTTCGAATCCCACCCCCTCCGCCATAAGAAATTACACAAAAATCATGAGAAGCTATATGGAGAGATGGCCGAGTTGGCTGAAGGCGGTCGCCTGCTAAGCGATTATACGGGTTAAAGCCCGTATCGAGGGTTCGAATCCCTCTCTCTCCGCCATATTTATATAAAAATAAAAAATATGCGCCCGTAGCTCAGCCGGATAGAGTAACTGACTACGAATCAGGAGGTCGCAGGTTCGAATCCTGCCGGGCGCGCCACTTATAAACCCCCGTAGAGAGGGGTTTTATTACTAATATAAATTTATCAAAAGTTTTTAACCAAAAAGTGTTGTGTAATTATTTGTGAATTTTTAATCCGAATTTTATGTCCAGAAAAGAAGATTAAAGAAATAAGCAGCAGGAAAATCCTGCTGCTTTACCAATTAAAAGAGGTTAATCAGAGCCCTGGGCTCCGTAGTTTTTCATCATCATTCTCCCGCCGGGGCCACATTTTTTTCCGGGGCCCATTTCCTTTGCTTTTTCCTGGTATTCCTCTGGCATTACCTCTGTTATTTCAGTCCTGACTTCTTCTTTTACCTCTGCTAATTGTTCCCGGGCTTCCAGGGAACCTTCAAAGTCCTTATCTTGCTTCTGGCTCCTCAAATTATCCCGGAGAGAAGCTATTTTTTCCTGGTAGTTTTCTCTAATTTCCGCTATTTTTTCCTGAATTTCTTCGGGAAGGGTGATAACCCAGCAGCTACTTTCCTTCCCCTCGGGGCCTACTTCCTGGCCCTGTCCTGGACCGAAGGCCATCACAGCCTGGGTAGTTCCCAGGACCAGCAGCCCTACTATAAGAAGGACCATTAATTTTTTACCCATAAATAATTCACCTCCTTTCCTTGATGTCACCTTTAGTATATCCTTTAGTTTTCAATATCTTATCAAGAAGTTGTTAAGGTTTTGTCAAGATTA
>PWHX01000077.1 GCA_003555415.1 Syntrophomonadaceae bacterium
CTGGGGGTCAAGAGGTCGCAGGTTCAAATCCTGTCGCTCCGACCATTATTTTTAAAGGGATTTTTGTAATAAGTGATTAATATGAAAATAGTTTGAGTTGTTGTTGCATGTCTTCTTATGAATATGCATTAAACGGTAGCTATCCAAGATAATAGCTGCCGTTTTTAAATTTATTGATAGTAATTACCAACAATACTTTAACAGAGCCTTTTGTAATACAATAATTTATTTTGACAAGCTAAAACCTTTACATTATACTCAGGTATAAAGTAAAGTAAATTACTTAGAAGGAGCATGGTTTTTTATGGGTGGTATAGCGATTTCCTTTGGGAAATCTGGAGAAAAAGAATTAGAAAAAATACTTAACAAAATTAAGCACAGGGGTAAAAAAATTGAAATAAATAAGTTTGGTAAAGTAATTCTGGGGGAACCAAGCATTTTCACAGATGAAGACCCATCAGGTATAAGCTCTGCCCAGGAAGATGTTTATATAATGTTAGATGGATTTGTTTACCAAAATGATAATTATGCTTCAAGTGGTAAAATGAAATTGTTGGTTAATTAGTATCTGGCGAAGGGTTTAAAAAATATAAACCTTTTAGCGTCAAAAGGGATTTTAACTTCCAGGATCCTTATGAAGCCTCTCTAAAGCTAAAAGAACTATTTGTCATCTTCAAGGATTTCTTCCCTCAAAAATCAGTTCAGGAACTGGTTGTTTTGTGATCCGATTTTTAAATTATCCCAAGCAGTTGGGGTAAGAAAGCTAAAGAATTAGATCAACTCAAAATTAATAAGATTGGCAGCTTAAAAAGGGGTAGGAATGTGCTGCCCCTTTCCTTTTGTAGCTTATACCAGCGGTTTTCCGTTATTTTAAAGCAAAAAGTATAAAAGGGCTCTTTAAATAAATAATGATTTGCGTTATAATTTAGGAAGCATTATAAAATATAAATTAAGGTCAAAATCAATAAGAAAAGGAGTGAATTTCAATGAAAATTTTAGTACCTGTTGATGGCTCAAAATATTCAGTAGAGGCTTTGAAGACTGCTGTAAATTTGGCAGAAAAGTTTAATGGAAGTATAGTATTGACAAATGTTCAGAAGAGAGTGGTTTCCAGGCCTAAGTCCATGGAATTTGATGTTGAGGAGTTTATCGAAGATGACCCTGACACTCTCAGAGATAGAGGGAGAAAGCTACTGGACAAAATAGCGGAGCAAATGGAAGGCTCTTCATTTAAAGTTGAAAAATGTCTCTTATTAGGAGATCCAGCTGAAAAAATATTGGAATGTGCGGAAGACCATAAACCCGACATGATTGTTATTGGCTCCCTTGGTTTAACTGGTGTTAGGAAGTTTTTAATGGGAAGTGTTTCATCAAAGGTAGTTAGTCACTCTCCGTTTCCGGTCTTAGTAGTAAAAACAAAAAAATAGTAAGACAGGGGATGTTGCAAGGGTAAAAATATACATAAGGCTGTCAAATGGCTACTGGAGAGTTTCCAGTAGTTTATTTTTTGTTTAGATTTAGCTTTTTATTAATTCAAGGATCATAGGAATCATATTGAAAAATTTTAACATATGGTACGATACAAATTGACAATCAAACTATAATATTAAAAAACTTATAATTGGCATCTTCTGTCCAGGCCGGGGAGTCTTCATAAGACCAGTAGCGCTTGCGGCTGCTTATGGTGTGGGCGTTTACCAGAGGCATGTTATCGCTATCTATTTCTACTACAATAGTATTATGCTGCCATTTTCCGTTTCCATCAAAATCATAGCAAATTACGTCACCAGGTATTAGTTTATCGGGCTCAGTTACTTCCTTTGCCCGTAAGCCCCTTGTGGAGGTGCCCAAGTACCAGCGTAGGGCGTGGGCAACTGTCCAGCTGTAACTCCAGTTATGGTTTGCATACCACCATCCCTGAGAACGGTTTGGATATCCCCTCATAGGCGCTTTTCCTGCTTTCAAACACTGGGAGATAAAATTAGTACAATTAAGTTCGAAGTTTTTATATGCTGTATTATTGGAATCCCACCATTTTTCGGCGTATTCAACTGCTGCTGATCGGTTGTAATTGTTTTGCCCGGTAGCGGCGGATTGATAATTTATACCCGGATTAGACCTGTTTTTCATTTCCCGGTTTCTAACTTTTTTATTATGTTCGAAGTGTCTTTCGTCATTCACAACAAAATCATCCACCAGCTCCTCATTGTCAAAAATCGATTTCCTTCTCTGAATACTTTCTTCTGTATAAAAGAACCCTTTGTGCTTAATTAAAAGCTGACAGTGGATTAAATATTCGATTTCGAAATTACCTCTAGATTGTTTTTCACTTATAATCGTATCATATGGCTTACATTCAATAATCTCTGCTTTTCTGTTCCGAAACGATTTCAATTTTCTTTCTAAGCATTCATATTCTTCAGTCCTAAAAAATACATTATTTAACTTGTCAGTATAATATTGAGCCTGGCGCTGGATGTTTTTTTTATAGTTATTAAACCACTTTTTCATAAAGTTCCCTCACTCTAAGGACTTGAAAATAAATCACTTTATTTTATTCACTACAGTAAAATATGTTAAGCTGGATTATAAGCTTATAAAGGAAAACTTTATAATATGTTGAAATATATAATAAATATATTAAAATCATTTTAAGTTTTTAGGCATAACTGATTTTATTAATGCATAGTTAAGTGAATATAATAGCATGCTTAAAAATATAGAAGGGGGGAGAGTTAATTGTTAAAGAACAGAAATATCACAATATGCTTGATGATTTTATTATTATTCTCAACAACGTTCCTTTATGTTTCAGGTTGCTCGGAAGAAAGTGTCGCTCCATCTGAAGAAGAGCAGGAGGAAGTAGATGATGAAGAAGAGGAAGTAAAAGAGGAGGAGGAAGAAGAGGAAAAAGAGGAAAAAGTAATAATTGTTGAAAAAGTAAAACCCATAACTGTTATTATCAATAATCATCCTTCAGCCCGTCCTCAATCAGGCATGCAGGAAGCTTCAATAGTATATGAATTTTTAGTAGAGGGAGAATATACCCGCTTTTTAGCAGTATATGATACCCTTTATACAGAAAACTATTTAATTGGACCGGTTCGAAGCTTAAGACCTTACTTTGGGGTTAAAGCTGCTGAGCATGGAGGTATAATAGCCCACAGTGGATATTCTAATAGAACTGCAGAGATGATTCGTGGCTTAGGTTTAAAGCAGATTGTTTGTAGCACTTATCTGTGGCGGGATTCCTCCCGCAGAGCACCCCACAATCTCTATACTGACATAGAAAAACTGCACCAGGCAGTTGGTAGTGACCTTAAAGTAACAAAAAGTGAAATTACTCCTGAAGAAGTTTCCCTGGATTCCAATAAGGGTAACGAAATAGAAGTAACGTATAATAGCAGGAATATAGTAACATATGAATATAATGATAAAAAGGAAGCTTACTTGCGTTTTATTAACAACACGCCACATAAAGATCGTGAAACTGAAAAACAGTACCATGCCAGCAGAGTTATTATCCAGAAGGTGCCCCACAGAAATGTTTCCGGTACAGACCTTGTGGATATAGACTTAGCAGGTAGTGGAGAAGGAATGCTTTATGAAGAATCAAAAAAATACACAATTACCTGGAAGAAGGAAGATGGAAAAACTAATTATTACTACCGGGATGGCACACCTGTTGAACTAGAACCGGGTAATACATGGATTCAAATAGTTCGTTAAAAGATTGGGTGCGGTTATCCACACCCTTTTATATTATTATAAAATTTTAAAAGGATATTATTGTGCTTTCTAGAATTATAGAAATGGCTGAGATAATAACATAGAAAAATATTTTAAAGGAGGGAAGAGTCTTATGAAAAAGGGTTGTGAACATAGTAAGGTAAATATTGAAGAAATTTGCAATTGTAGTTATCCAGGATGTGAGAAAAAGGGAATATGTTGTGAATGCTTACACTACCATAGAAAAAACAAACAGCTTCCTGCCTGTTTTTTCCCCGAAAAAGTAGAAAAGACTTTTGACAGATCTCTAAGGAAATTTTTGAAAGAAAACTGCACAGAAAGATAATGAATTTTATTATAAATTTTGCGAATAATATATAAATAAGAAGATATACAGAGAAAAAGGTTAATATTAACCTAATAGCTCTTGATAGCAAGGGCTTATTTTATTTAAAAAAAAATTATGGTAAAATATTGACTTTTGTAATGCATCTGTTAAAATTTAATTTGATATTTATAAGCAGATTATTACTTTTAAAATAACTATAAAGGGGGTACGTTAAGTGAAAGCTTTAGGCCGTCATATTTTAGCTGAACTGTATGGGTGCTCTTCAGAAATTTTAAATAACCTAAAAGATATAGAGCAAATAATGGTTGCCGCTGCCCTGGAGGCGGGAGCAGAAATTAGAGAGGTAGTTTTCCATATGTTTAGTCCCCAGGGAGTAAGTGGAGTTGTGGTTATTTCTGAATCTCATTTGGCCATTCATACCTGGCCGGAACTTGGTTATGCAGCACTAGATATTTTTACCTGCGGCGATACAGTTGATCCGTGGGTTTCGTGTAACTATATAAAAGATAAGTTTAGCGCTCAAAATATGGCTGCCAATGAAATAAAGCGGGGGATATTTGATTATGAGGTGGCGCATAAGCAGGTGGTAAATCAATAAAGGAGGAAGCGATGACTGTACCAACCTGGAAATGGTTTATTGAATATACAAGTTCTACGCAAGCCCACATGCATGGCGTTAAGGATTATATATACTGCGGAGAAACCAAGTATCAGAAAGTTGAAATTATTAATACGGACACTTTTGGGCGCTGCTTAATACTGGATGGCAAAATACAATCTGCTGAGGCAGATGAGTACATTTATCATGAGTCTTTGATTCATCCTGCTATGGTTTTGCATCCTAACCCACAAAGAATAATGGTAGTAGGGGGCGGAGAAGGTGCAGTCATAAGGGAAATATTAAAGCACCCTTCTGTAAAAAAAGTAATTATGGTAGATATAGACCAGGAAGTTGTAGATTTATGTGAGAAATATCTTCCTTCTTGGAGTGATGGAGCTATCAAAGATCCCAGGGTTAAACTTTATTTTATGGATGCAAGAAAATATCTGGTGCAGACCGAAGAAACTTTTGACATAATTATAAGTGATCTAACTGAACCTATTGATGACGGACCATCTTACTTATTATTTACTAAAGAATTTTTTATTATAGCGCATAATAAATTAGCAGAGGAAGGTATCATAGCTTTGCAATCAGGTTCTTTTAACCCTATAATAATAGGATGCCATTCTGCCATAAACAACACCTTAAATTTAGCCTTTAATCATGTCTGTTCTTATGCAGCTTTCATACCTTCATATGATGCTACCTGGGGTTTTAATGTGGCTTCTAAAAAACATAGTCCCGATTATTTAAACAAAGAAGAGGTAGACAGCTGCTTGAGAGAAAGGAATATAGACAGTTTAAAGTTTTATGACGGGGAAACTCACCAGCATATGTTTTCTATACCCAAGGACATTAGAAATTCTAAAGAGAAAGAAAACAGAATAATAGAAGATGGTAAGCCCCTGTTTACATACTAGGATAATTGCAAAGGAGGTACATAAAGATGGAAAAAACTTTTGTTATGGTTAAACCTGATGGGGTTCAAAGAAATTTGATCGGGGAAATTATCAGTCGTTTTGAGAAAAAGGGTTTAAAATTAGCAGGGATGAAACTGCTTGCCATACCCCGAGTGTTGGCAGAGGAGCATTATAAAGAGCATGTGGGTAAGCCTTTCTTTGAAGAGCTGGTTTCCTTTATCACCTCAGGTCCGGTTGTTGCCATGGTTCTAGAGGGACAGGAGGCCATCTCATTGGCAAGGGGTATGATGGGTAAAACCAACCCCTTAGAGGCAGCTCCCGGGACCATACGGGGAGATTACGGCATATTTACAGGTAATAATGTTGTCCACGGCTCTGATTCTCCTGAAAGTGCTCAACGAGAAATAAACTTGTTCTTTAAACCCGAAGAAATATTTGACTATAAAAAAGATCTCAATTACTGGGTTTATGGAAAATAGTAATAACTTAAAAGGCCGCATTGATGCTGCCTTTTATTTTTTTGCAAAAATTTCCTTATAAATTATTACCGGAGTGTTTATTTCAACTTTTTCATATATTTCTTTAACTTCATCATTATTCATGCGGATACAGCCTCCTGAGGCGTATTTTCCTATGGATTCAGGTTCATTTGTTCCGTGAATTCCGTACTTTAAGCCATTTTTATGCTCAGGCACTTTTAACCCCATCCACCTTGGGCCAAAGAAATTATCTTTATTTTTATCTCCCCCCATAGGATCTTTAAACTTGGTAACAATATTATGCCATCCTTCAGGGGTCAGGTCATCGGTCTTCCCTGTTGCTACACAGTATTTTTTATATAACTTATTGTCGCGGTAGAAATATAATTCATTACGGGATTTATTAATTATGATATGATCTTCCACTACAACAGGAGGGGGAGGAGCTGTAGCCCGGTAATAGGTTCCTCCTAAAAAAATAATAAATAATGCTGTTGCGAGCAAATAAAAAGTTATTTTTTTCATAATATCACCTTTACTTATTCTTTCTTGTGCTAAAAAATATATTCTTCAAAAGGGTAAACGCTTTTAAGTAAAGAATTACTGTATAAACTAATATTTATTATTCTGGAGGGATAGTTTGAAAACAGGAGTATTTTTCCACCCATTATTTGCTTCAAAGTACTGGCCTATAATGGGAAACAAATTTATTAAATTTCCGGAGGCTATGCATAAAGCACTAAAAAGCGAAAACGTAATTTTATTTGAACCTAAAAAAATTGAAAGGGAAATCTTGATGAAGGTTCACAGATCCCAAGTTTTAGATGGGATAAAAGGGAAGCCTTATGAACAAGGAGCATACCTTTCTGTAGGCGGGTGTGTTGAAGCAGCAGAAAAAGTATATAGGGGAGAGTTAAAAAACGCTTTCGTTTTTAATGTTTCTGCAGGGCACCATGCCGGCAGAAACAGGGCCTGGGGTGGAACCTATATTTCCTGCACCGGTCCAATGTTAAAAAAACTAAAGGAAACCTGCAGACTTAATAAAGCTGCCATTCTGGATACGGACAGCCATCATGGAGATGGAACTCGTGATATATTTGCTGAAGATAATGATGTTTTACACGTATGCTTTTGCAGCTCTGATAATGTAGATAAAAGTGGAACAAAGGTAGATGTAGATGTAAAATGGGACACATCAGACACAAGATATCTTAAACAGGTTAGGACGGAATATTTTTCAAGAGTTAGAGATTTTAAGCCGGAGATAATAATTCATGAACTTGGCCATGATACTTGTAGTGGGGATTATGGTGACCGGGGATTAACAAAAGATTTTTTTATCCAACTGGTTAAGGAGGTTAAAAGTTTAGCTGAAGATGTTTGTCACGGCAGATATATAATTATTACTATGGGTGGTGCCAGGCCTGACATTTCTGAGTATATACATCCACCTATGATAGATATACTTTCCCAAAGTCATTAAAATAAAAATACCAGCACAAAGGGCTGGTAAAAAGATAGTATTTAAATACCGTACTAATAATTTAATAAAAGGGAAGGTTATTAAACTAAAGGCTTGAAACTTTCTTTAGCTTTTCTTTCTTAGAATCTGCCCAGCTTTGCTGAATTTCATTTATTATAAATTCAGCATCATTTGTATTATGGACAAAATCAATCCCTGTTACATCTAAAGTTAAAAGAGAATTTTTATCATAATTGTTATAATTTCATCAAAAATATTATCTGAATAGATTGATCTATCCATTATTGCTTTATTTAAGGATGTAAAGTGTAACTGATAGACTAAAAATAACAAAAAAAGGATTTTTGGATACCTTTGCAAGACCCAAAAACCCCTTATTTTCAGTGGTGCGAGAGGCGGGAGTTGAACCCGCACGAGCTTGCGCTCACTAGGTCCTGAA
>PWHX01000148.1 GCA_003555415.1 Syntrophomonadaceae bacterium
GTAGGAATAATATCTTTCACATTATATAATCATTTAGGTGATGATGGGCCCCAGGTCTCCAGCAAAAGAGTGTTTATGATGGATACTACCTTTGAGATTGTTCTCTATTCCACAGACGAGGGCCAGGGTAACAGGTTAATCGACGAAGCTTTTAATGAAGCCAGAAATCTGGAAAAAGTCTTGAGCAGGTTTATTAGCAGTAGCGATGTGGATAGGATAAACAGGAATGCAGGGATAGAACCTGTGGAAGTAGACCCTGTTACTTTTCATGTTGTGGAAAAAGCGATACATTTTAGTGAAATATCAGAGGGAAGCTTTGATGTTACAGTTGCACCCCTTTTGGAGTTGTGGGGTTTTGGTACAGGGGAGCATTCGGTTCCTACGGAGGAAGAGATAAAAGAGGTGCTGCCTCTGGTGGATTATAAAAAGATAGAAATAGAAGAGGATAATTTAACTGTTTTCCTTCAGGAGGAGGGAATGGCCATTGACTTAGGCGGTATTGCCAAAGGTTATATTGTGGACCATACTATTGAATACTTGGAAAGGCAGGGGGCTGAAAGCGCCTTTGTCGATGCCGGAGATATTAGAGTGTTAGGTGAAAGGCCTGACGAAACCCCTTGGAAAATTGGGGTTAGGCACCCCAGACAAAGGGAAGACCTCATAGCTGTTATTCCTGTTTCAGACGAGTCTATAGATACCTCAGGGGATTATGAAAGGTTTTTTATAGAAGACGGAAAGAGGTACCATCATATAATTGACCCCCATACAGGTAAACCTACAAGGGAGATGCTTAGTGTTACTGTTGTGTCTCCCGACTGCGTGGCGGCAGATACCTTGTCTACGGCAGCTTTTGTATTAGGCCCGGAAAAAGGTTTGGAACTTCTAGAAGAGTTACCTGAGGTGGAAGGTCTTCTTTTTGATGTTAACGAAGAGCTATATATAACTTCCGGTTTAAAAGACATAATGAAATAAGGTGATAATCTTTGTTTACCCGACTGGATTATATAATTTGGATTGGCATAATAGTTTTGGCATTGGGTGGAGTGCTATATTATCAGCAAATTGATGTTAAAGGACAAAACAAAATAGAGATAACTGTGGATGGAGAAGTTTATGATATTATTCCCCTTACAAGGGATATGGAAGATGTTAGCCGGGAGGTTCAGGGGTTTATTGGAACAACTTATATAGAGATTAGTGGGAGTCGGGCAAGGGTTACTTATTCTGATTGTCCCGATAAAATATGTGTTCACTCAGGCTGGATCAACAAACCGGGTCAGATGATTGTTTGTCTACCTAACAGGGTAATAGTTCAAATGACCAGTGATATGGAGCAGGATATTGATTTATATACTAATTAAAAGGGAGCATATCTTATGACTAAGACCACAAAATTAGTCTACCTGGCTCTACTAGTTACTTTTGCAGTAGTAATTCACACTATAGAGTCAGCCTTAGGGATAACCCTGGCTATACCCGGAGCTAAACTGGGCCTGGCTAATATAATTACTTTGCTGGCCATTTTGCTTTATGGTTTTAAAAGCGGTATGATCGTTTCTGTCATGCGCTGCGCAATTGGTTTTTTAATTATAGGAAACCCCTTTACATTTTCTCTAAGTCTCAGCGGTGCTGTTTTCAGCACAGGTATAATGGGCCTGGCCTTTATTTTTTATAAAAAAGGGTTAATTAATGTCCTTACCGTTAGTATTTTAGGTGCCGGAGCTCATAACTTGGCCCAGGTAGTGATAGCCAGCTTAATCATTCAAAATGTTGAGCTGATCACCTTTTACCTGCCTATCCTTTTGCTTATTTCCATTCCTACAGGAGTATTTACAGGCTTGTCAGCAACCTACCTCTATAAACTTATTAACAAAAATTACATGATAACTCAGTCGATGGGTGACTTAAAAAATGAAACGACGAAATAGACTAGAAAAAGGTGATTATTATTTATGCCTGATTTAATTCTCGCTTCAGCTTCTCCCCGAAGGGCAGAACTATTAAAACGAATAGGACTGGACTGCCAGGTGATACCCAGCAGATTTGAGGAAAAAAATTGTAGTGACCTGTCGCCTGAAATGATGGCTGTAACCTTTGCCCGGAGCAAAGCCAGAAATGTGGCTTCCAGGGTAGAAAAGGGCCTGGTTATTGGTGCAGATACCATAGTAGTTTTAGATGAGTATACTTTAGGCAAGCCTGAATCCTATGAAGAAGCATTTGATATTTTAAGTAAAATGAGCGGACGCATACATGAAGTTATTACCGGGTTAACGGTGTGGGAAAAGGAAACGGGCAATCACAAGTCTATATATTCAAGTACCAGAGTATGGTTTAGAGAATTAACAGGGGAAGAAATTAAAGCTTATATTAAAACTGGTGAGCCTATGGATAAAGCCGGTGCTTATGGAATTCAAGAGCGGGGGGCCTTGTTTGTAGAGAAAATTGAAGGCTGTTATTTTAATGTTGTTGGACTTCCTTTAGCTGAGTTGGGGAAATTACTAGTGTTCTTCGGATATAAATATTTTTAATTTACTTTTAGAGGGGTACACAGGCCTATGAAAGAAGATCATCGAAATATTACCATAAAAGATCTCCCTGAAGATGAGAGACCCAGGGAAAAAATGTTAAAATATGGTGCTGATAAAATTTCTAATGCCGAACTACTGGCAATTATTATAAGAACCGGGACTAAAACTGCTTCTGCTGTTAAATTAGCTGAGCAGATTTTGGCAAGAGTAGATAACCTGAGAGAGCTGCCACTATTTACGATAGAGGAATTAACCGATATTAAAGGAGTGGGAAATGCCAAGGGAGTTCAGATCAAAGCAGCTCTTGAGTTGGGCACACGGATCGCTTCCTCCTTTCGACAGGATACACAGACGATAACTTCGCCTAAAGATGCTGCTGACATAATGATGGAGCAGATGCGTTATTATCAAAAGGAATATTTCAAAATAATTTTACTGAGCACCAAAAACCAGGTAATATCAGCAGAAACAGTATCTATAGGAAGCCTTAATTCTTCCATTGTTCACCCCAGGGAAATATTTAATATTGCTATTAAAAGAGGCTGTGCGTCGATTATACTGGTTCATAATCACCCCAGCGGGGACCCTACTCCAAGTAAAGAGGATACTGAGGTAACCAACAGACTAGTAGAGGCCGGCAATATAATTGGAATTGAGGTTATTGACCACATAATTATTGGAGAAGGAAAATACTATAGTTTTCGTGAAGGTGGTATTATTTAAAAGGAATTATATAACTGTTTAGACTGCCTGAAAAGATTGGTATAATATATACGGTATTTTAGCCACATTAATTTAAAAAGCAGAAAGGGGACTTATAAGTGAGATTTCTATTAAGATATTTCTCCAGAGATATAGGAATTGACTTGGGAACGGCCAATACTTTGGTCTTTGTAAGAGGAAAAGGGATTGTGCTGCGGGAACCCTCCGTAGTAGCTATTCGCAGGGATACTGGAGAGATTTTAGCAGTAGGCAATGATGCAAAAAAAATGATTGGAAGAACTCCAGGAAACATAGTAGCTATACGTCCCATGAAAGATGGTGTGATAGCTGACTTCGATGTTACCCAGACCATGCTCAGGCATTTTATTAAAAAAGCTTATCGACAAAAATCAGTTTTAAAGCCTCAGGTAGTAGTATGTGTGCCTTCAGGAGTAACGGAGGTAGAAAAAAGAGCTGTTCTGGATGCGACTAACCAGGCAGGAGCCCGGGAAGCCTTTCTCATAGACGAGCCTATGGCTGCGGCTATAGGAGCAAATCTCCCGGTAGAAGAACCTACCGGAAGCATGATAGTAGATGTGGGCGGGGGCACTACAGAAGTAGCTATCATTTCTCTGGGAGGAATCGTTACCAGTAAGTCTATAAGAGTAGCCGGAGATGAAATGGATGAGGCTATTGTCCAGCATATTAAAAAGAACTATAACTTACTAATAGGATACAGAACGGCGGAAGAAATTAAAACAACTATTGGAACGGCTTTTTTGACAGAGGATAATGAATTAGAGACTATGGATATAAGGGGTAGGGATTTAGTTACAGGACTTCCTAAAACCCAGGAGATTACTGCCAAAGAGATACAGGGTGCTCTGGCTGACCCGGTAAGCAGTATAGTTGAGGCAATAAAGATAACCTTAGAAAAATCACCCCCAGAACTGGCTGCCGACATAATGGATAAAGGAATTGTTATGAATGGTGGAGGAGCTCTACTTATGGGGCTGGACAGTTTGGTCACTGAAGAGACGGGGATGCAGGTAATTATTACTGAAAATGCGTTAGATTGTGTAGCTTTAGGGACAGGTAAAGTTCTTAATGAGATAGAACTTCTTAAGAGAGTTGCGATATCTACAAAAAAGTCTATTTAAAGGAAGGGGTGTTAATAATTGCTCACCCCTATGTATAAGAAAAAAAAAATAATAACCATACTATTAATACTGTTTTTTTTGATAGTGTTAATGAGTTTAACTAATCGTGAAAGGGACAGGCTTACCATTGTAGAAGATATAATTATAAGTGCGGTAAGTCCTTTTCAAAATGCTGTGTTTACGGCCAGTGCCCAGGTAAGGGATTTTGTTGAGCTTTTGCAGGAATACCAGTATTTAGCAAAGGAAAATAACAGATTAACTGAGACTCTTGGCAATTATAAAGGCATTTCAAACGAAATGGAAGAGATAAAGCAGGAAAATAAGCGCTTAAGGGAAATGTTGGATTTTAAAGACCGCAGCGATCATACCTTAATGCCCGCAAAAGTTATTGCCAGGGATCCCAGCAACTGGTTCAATACCATTATTATTAATAAAGGCTATAAGGACGGAGTTTCTAAAGATATGGCCATTATTACTAATGAAGGTCTGGTGGGCAATGTTTTATCTGTTTCCCGTCATGCGTCTAAGGTACTGCTTCTTACAGATTCTCTCCGTGCAGTGAGCGGGACTGTCCAGGAATCCCGGGAAATGGGAACTATAGGTTTTGTAGAAGGATTTGTAGATGAGCCTGGATACTGCCGCATGGTTAATATATCCCAGGATGCTGAAATTAATGACGGAGATGTTGTTGTTTCTTCCGGTTTAGGTGGTGTATTTCCTCCAGGCCTGGTAATTGGAGAAGTCATAGAAGTTGGCCAGGATGAATATGGTTTATTAAAGTACGCCTTAATTAAGCCGGCAGTTAGCTTTAACCGCCTGGAAGAAGTTTTTGTGGTAAAAAGTGCTGGTGATGAATTCTTGTCAGAAAAAGAAATAGAACATTACGAAGAAGAATTTTCACAAGAGGAAGAATGGGAAGAACATGAAAGTGAGATTCCTGTTGAGGAAGAAATAGAAAGAGAAGAAATGGAAAACGGATATTTAGAGGAATCTATAGATAATAGAAGGATAGAATAGTTATGGCAAAAGCCAAGGTTCTCTTAATAATTTTTATGTTTTTGATTATTCAGGGCAGCCTTATCCCTTTTTTGAACATAGGTGCAAGGCAGCCTGATTTGCTGCTTATTCTGGTTGTGTGTTTAAGTATTCTATGGGGTAGCAAGAAAGGGGCTGCTTTAGGCCTGGCAGCCGGCCTTTTTCAGGATATACTTTATGGTCAGGCATTAGGAATTTTTGCTTTAACTAAAATGCTTGCCGGTTATTTATCGGGTTTTACTGAAAAAAACATATACAAGGATTTTGTCCTTGGTCCTATGTTAATCGTCTTTCTTCTAACCTTTCTACATGAAGGTCTGGTTTTTATATTTTCTGAAGAAGTAACCAGACTATCATTAATGTATATTTTACTAAATGCTATTTTACCTAAGGCTCTTTACAATTTTTGTCTGACTCCTTTTGTTTACCTTTTAGTATATTTTGCTAATAAAAAGAACTTTTTTTATCCATTACAATAAAGACAGTGAGCGGGGGGATCCTATGAGCAAAAGTATCTTAAAGCGTTTGAGATTGTTTTTATTTCTAACTATAATAATCATAGGCGTTTTGATGGCTCGTCTTGCTTACCTGCAAGTAGTTCAAGGGGATCATTATAGATATCGTTCTGAAGTAAACATGCTGAGGGTTTTGCCTATTACGGCTTCCAGGGGTGAAATATTTGACAGCAACGGTTATAAACTGGTTTCCAACCGGGAAGGTTTTACTATTTCTTTGGGAGAAGTTCCCCCTGATCAAAGAGAAAAAGTCATTTCATTTTTAAGCCGCGAACTGGACAAAACAGTTGAGGAAATTGAAGAGCGAATACAAGAACAGCGTTATAGAAGGTACCAGCCTGTCAGGTTGGCCACGGATGTAGACTTAGAAACTGTTGCCCGTATAGAAGAGAGAAGGCTGGAACTGCCTGGCGTAATAATTGAAGTGCAGCCTATCAGAAATTATGTTTATGATAATCTGGCTTCACATATACTGGGGTACATGGGAGAAGAACCTTCTCAGTCCTATATTGACAGCTGGGAAAAAGAAGGATATGAGTACAGTTATGGGGATCTTACCGGCACAGACGGTATTGAACTGGTGTGGGAACCCTATCTTCGGGGTGAGGATGGAGGAAAACTGGTAGAGGTAAATTCTTCAGGAAGACTTATAAGGGCCCGGGATAAAAATGCCCCGGTTCCGGGGAGTAATCTTTATTTGACATTGGATGCTGAGTTGCAAAGGGATACTGAGGAATTTCTTGCGGCTCAGGTGGCTGCCCTTCAGGAGGAGGGAGAAAGAACTAGAGTAGCTTCGGCTGTAGTTTTAGACCCTAACTCCGGGAAGATACTGGCTATGGCTAGCCATCCTGATTATAACCCCAACACTTTTAACCTGGATTTTGATCCCCAGGCTGAAGGTATCTCTTATAATAATCGGGCTATAAAAGGTAATTACCCTGGAGGGTCTACCTTTAAAATGGTAACGGCTGCGGCTGCACTGGAAGAAGGTGAGGTGCGCCCTGGAGAAACATTTAACTGTGCGGGAAGTTTAACCCGTTACAACGCTACTAAAAGTTGCTTTAGAGGAAGGGCTCATGGTTCTATAAATATAACCCAGGCTCTAATCAAATCCTGCAACGTGTTTTTTTATGAAATGGGTTTAAGGGCAGGAATAGATAACCTGGCTTATTATGCCGGGGAATTTGGTTTTGGCCATCCCACTGGATTAACTGATATTCCGGGGGAATCATCGGGAGATGTGGCCAGCCGGGAAACAAAAAGGGCTAAAAGTGAAGATCCAAACTGGTACCCTGCAGAAACTATGGATGCAGCTGTTGGACAGGGCTTCCACGATTTTACACCGCTACAGTTAGCCAATTACGCAGCAATTATTGCCAATGGTGGTGTCCAGTATAAACCATACCTGGTGGATAGAGTTGTTTCCCATGAAGATGAGGTAATCTTTAAAGCAGAAGCGCAATTTCACAGGGTAGATATTTCTGATGAAACTATTGAAATACTAAGGGGAGGAATGGAAGGAGTCACCCGTTTGGGGGGGACAGCAGGTTTTTTAGAGCAACTTCCTATTGAGACAGCAGGTAAAACAGGTTCAGCTCAGGTACATGGAGCCCTGGAATCCCATGGTTTATTTGTGGGTTATGCACCTGCGGAAAACCCGGAAATAGCGGTTGCTGTTATTGTAGAGTTTGGAGGTACCGGCGGGGAAGTTGCCGTTCCTGTAGCAGAACAAATAATAAGAAGCTACTTCGACCTTTATGAAGACTTAGAGGACGAGGAAGAAGTAGAGGATACAGGTCAAGAAGAGAATGTTATAGAGGAACATTATGAATTAGATGAA
>PWHX01000040.1 GCA_003555415.1 Syntrophomonadaceae bacterium
AAACAAATTGGTTTTAGATTAACTACTAAAAACCTAAAAGGAGAAAAGCTTCTTCCATCTATTTTAGGTTTTTGCCGGGAACTTTTGGATCTTGCAGATAAGAAGGCAATACCTTATAATTAATAACGTATAACAATGAAGGATATTTTTTTGATAATAAGGAAAAAATAGAAAGGATGCTAGTAATGAGTTTATTTTTTAAGAGACTGGTGCCATTAGTAGTATTTATTATTATGACGGGTCTTCTTTTGATATCTTTTGTGGGGTGTCAAACAGAAGATGTTGTAGCTGAAGTAAATGATCATGAAGTCACCCGCAGTCAACTGGAGGAAAGGATGCTTTTATTTGACTTTCTGATGCCGGAATATGCACAATCTCTGGAAGAAGATGAGTCTTTTAAAACCTTTGTGGAACAAAACCTTTTAAGTTCCATGATTCAAGGACATTTAATTGAGCAGGAAATTGATAATTTAGGGTTAACAGTTGATGAAGAAGAGATAGAAGCCAACTATCACACGGAAGTAGAAGAAATGATATCAGAGCAGTTCCAAACAGAAGAAAATTTTTATGAGAGGTTGGAAGATCTAAATCTTTCTGAATCAGTTTTAAGAGAACTTGTCCAGGAAAGCTACAAGACAAAAGTTTTGTATGACCATGTTGTAGAAGATATTTCCCAAGAAGATGCAGAAAGTTTCTTTGAAGAAAATAAAAATCATTTTATTACACCTGCCAGTGTTAAGGTATCTCATATTCTGGTAGAAGATGAAGAAGAAGCAGTTCAGGCCTTTGAACGTATAGAAGATGGGGAAGACTTTAATGAAGTTTTAGAAGATGTTTCTATGGACCAACCGGGAGAATTCTTTATTACTGAAGGCGACCCTAATTATGACCAGGATTTTACTAACGCTGCATTCAAGTTAACGGTGGGGGAAATTGGTTCTCCAGTGGAAACACAATTTGGATGGCATATAATTAAGCTACACGAAAAAGAGGATGAAGCTGTCTACAGCTATGAAGAGGTTAAGGAAGAAGCTTTAGCTTTAAAGCAGGAAGAGGTTTTTTCCCAATATTTTGAAGAACTGTATCAAAAAGCAGATATTACAAATTATATAGAAGGTTAATATTTTAAAACAAAAATGAATAAAACTTTCTCTCTAGATATATACTAAAATAAGGAAGGACTAAAATGTAATTGAAAGCAGAAAAGGAGGGAAGGTGTTTGAAAGCAACAGGAATCGTAAGACGCATTGACGACCTAGGCAGAGTAGTTATACCCAAAGAAATTAGAAGAACTTTACGTATAAGAGAAGGCGACCCATTAGAGATATTTGTTGACCGAGACGGTGAAGTTATATTAAAAAAATATTCACCGATTGGTGAACTGGGTGACTTTGCTCAAGAATATGTTGATTCCCTTTACGAAGCAATTGGTCATATTGCCTGCATAGCAGATAGAGATACAATTATTGCAGTTTCAGGAGCTCCGAAAAAAGAATTTTTAAACAGGCCTTTGAGTCCGGCGGTAGAAAAGGTTATGGAAACTAGAAAAAGCGTTTTAATAAATGATACTGCTGAGCACTCTTACTATAAAGAGAGTGAAGAAGAAGGGGTAATTAAATTTTCAGCAGAAGTTATTGCCCCTATTATTGCTGAAGGAGATCCAATTGGTGCCGTTATTCTTGGGACAAAAGACAAGGACACGCAAATGACGGACCTGGAGCAAAAATTAGTAGAAACTGCGTCGAGCTTTTTAGCTAAACAAATGGAACAGTAAATCTTATTTTAACATGGCAGTCCGGTTCGGTATAGAAAGTAGTAACACTCAGTTACTACTTTTTTATTTTAAGTATTGTTGTTTAATGATATAATAACCTTTGATTGTTAATTTTAGCTGCTAAAGGTGAAAGGCGGGAAAATTACATTGCTTGGCAAACAGTCTTTTATTAAGGGAGCCGTAGTCCTCACTTTAGCCGGGCTTACTTCCAGATTAATGGGAGCCGTATTTAGAATTGCTCTGGCAGCCATGATTACAGATGAAGGAATTGGGCTTTATCAATATGCCTATCCTATATACGTTGGATTACTTACCATATCTACCGCTGGAATTCCCATAGCTGTTTCTAAACTAGTTTCGGAAAAGCTGGCGGTTAAAGATTACTACGGAGCCAACCAGGTCTTTAAAGTGGCTTTAACCATTTTGACATTGAGTGGTTTGACCATAAGTCTGCTTATGTTTTTGGGTGCAGAATACCTGGTTGTATATATAACCAGGGACCCCAGGGCAATAGTTCCACTTTTAAGTATTTCACCGGCCATTTTTTTTGTAGCCGTAATGTCTGCTTTCCGGGGGTATTTTCAGGGTCACCAAACTATGGCCCCCACGGCTGTTTCTCAGATTATTGAACAGTTGAGCAGGGTGGGCATTGCCCTGTTTCTGGCTATTTACCTTATACCCATGGGGTTAGAGTATTCTGCTGCAGGCGCTACTTTTGGAGCGGTGGCAGGAGCCATATTTGGCCTATCTTTTTTATTTGTTCTTTATTTAAAACAAAAACCAGAGACGGCAAAACAGATCAGGAATCAAAAGGTTAAAGAACATACCAACTATTTACAGGTGCTGTACAAAATTGCTCGCCTGGCTATCCCTATAACTGCCGGCAGCCTGGTGTTACCTCTGATATCTCTTTTAGATCTTACTATCGTCCCCCAGAGGCTTCATGTAGCAGGCTTTACTACGGAAAGGGCTACGTCTCTTTATGGACAGTTAACCGGGATGGCTACCCCCCTGGCCCATATTCCTGCTATTATAGCTATATCCTTGGCGGTTAGTCTGATCCCATCTATATCTGAGGCTTTGGCCCTTAACAATCAACACATAATAAGAAGAAACTCAGACCTTGCTATAAGGTTAACTTTAATTTTAGGGCTGCCTGCGGCGTTAGGTTTATTTATCCTGGCAGAGCCTATAACCATGCTGTTATTTAATAACGTGGAGGCAGCCATACCGTTAAGATTTATTGCATTTAGTGTAATATTTCTTACCCTTTACCAGACTACTACAGGTATTTTACAGGGTTTGGGCAAAACAGTTCTGCCGGTAAAAAATATGTTACTGGGTGCTCTTGTTAAGGTGATTTTAAGTTGGACCCTAACGGCCATTCCCGATGTCAATATTCAGGGTGCTGCCTTTGCTACCGTTTTAGGTTTTGCCCTCTCTTCTTTACTTAACTTAGATGCGGTGTGCAAACAAATAAGGCTAAAAATAAATTACAGCCAGTACATTTTTAAACCTGCAGCAGCTGTTATGGTTATGGGTTTTTTGGTTTACATAGTATATTATTACACTGATCAACTGTTAACAGGGATGTATTCAGTTTCCCTGGTTAATGCTGTAGCTACTATACTGGCTATTTCAGTAGGAATATTGAGTTATGGTATAATGTTATTTGTTACTGGAAGTATAACAAAAGAGGATTTACACTTGATTCCTAAGCTTGGTCCTTACCTGGTAAGATTGGCTAATGCACTTCACATACTGAGGGGATAATTTATGAAAAAAATTTATCTAATAGGGCTGGGCCCGGGGGAAAAAAATGAACTAACCCTCAGGGCCTGGGATTTACTTAAAAATGTTCAACCTTTATTTATTCATGATTCTACCTGTTCTCTTGTCCAGGAGTTGGAGCGGGAAGGGGTTAAACCCGAGTTCCTGGATCATTACATAATGAATGGTGACATCAGTAAAATTAGTGTTGAAATTTGCAAAAGAGTTTTGGATGCAGCAGAGAGCAAAGGGAAGGCTGCTTTTGCCGTTCCGGGCAATCCCCTGGAGGATAATGATACCGTCAGGTTGATTATTGATTCTGTAAAGAAAAAAAATGACTGGGAAGTGGAAATTGTCCCGGGTATTAGCCCTCAGGAGGATTTAAATAGCACGGGTTTTAATAAGAAAAAAGAATGGGATGATCTGGAAAAGGCCCTGACCCTTCTAGTAGAATCTATGGCAAAACTAAGGGGTCCCGAGGGCTGCCCCTGGGACCGAAAGCAGAGCCATAAATCCTTAAAGCCTTACCTGATTGAAGAGGCATATGAAGCGGTTCATGCCATTGACCAGTCAGATATGGAAGGTTTATGTGAGGAGCTGGGAGACATTTTTTTACAGATTGTTTTTCACAGTCAGCTGGCCCATGAGCGGGGGGAGTTTTCCTTGCAGGACGTTATTCAAAAAATAAACGAAAAAATTACTCGCAGGCACCCTCATGTTTTTGGTCAAGAAATAATTAAGGATGCTGAGGCTGTCTCTTTAAAGTGGTCAGAAATAAAGTTAAAAGAAAAGAACAAAAAGAATCTTTTTTCTATGCCTGTTGGACTACCTGCCTTAAAACGGGCTCAGAAAATACAACAGCAGGCAGCCCGTCATGGTTTTGACTGGAATAATGTAGAAGGAGCCTGGCTAAAGATAAAAGAAGAACTAAAAGAGCTAGAAAGCGTATATAATACGGGACATAGGGATAAAATAGAAGAAGAGATAGGAGACCTAATTTTTGCCATTGTTAACGTATCCCGGTTTTTAAAAATAGATGCAGAACTGGCCTTGGGAGCTACAGCAGAAAAATTTTTGCGAAGGTTGGACTATATTGAGCAAAAAGTAAAGGAAGAAGGAAAGGATTTTAAAGATTATAATCTGAAACAGCTAGACATATTTTGGGAAAAGGCTAAAAATAAGGGTTTATAGGGAAAAAAATAGCTTGTTTTGCAGGAGTTTTTAAAACTATAGCGAATAAGCTTAAGTGTAATATTAAATAACCATTGTAATAGGAGGGATTATGTGAATAAGTCGGAACTTATTAGTGTAGTAGCTGAAAAATCAGGTATGACCAAAAAAGACACTGAAAAAGTTGTGAATGCTGTTTTTGAAAGCATTACTGATGCGTTAACAAAGGGTGAAAAGGTGCAGCTAATTGGCTTTGGAACCTTTGATTTAAGAAAACGCAAAGAGCGAGAAGGCAGAAACCCTGCAACCGGCGATGTAATAAACATTCCGGAAGCGACCGTTCCTGTTTTTAAAGCGGGGAAAGCTTTAAAAGAAAGTGTTAAGTAAAACTGACATAAGTGTTTTTATTCAATTAGGTTCCTTAAGGGGCCTAATTTTTTTTGCTGCTATATTAAATAATAAATATCTTAGATTTGATAATAATAAAAAAAGGAGGTGTTGTTAAAAGTGATAAAAGATAAAAATATTATAATTGCTATTGTTTTTCTAGCTGTAGTTCTAGCTATAGCCGGAGTAAGCAGATTAATTGGACCAAGGGTTGAAGAGAAACCCTCCCCTTTACACCAGGGAGCAGCTCCTGAAATTCCTGAAGAGATAAGTGAAGGTGAAAATCAAGAACCCACCTTAAAGGTGTATATTAGTGAAGAAGATAAAGTAGAAGAGATGCCCTTTGAAGATTATATTAAGGGCGTAGTAGCGGGTGAAATGGAACCTGACTGGCATGAAGAGGCTCTGGCAGCCCAGGCCATTATTGCTAGAAGCTTTACTTTACAAAAAATTGAGGAAGATGGGGGCGTTCCGGAAAGAGATGCTCATGCTTCTACAGATATAGAAGAGTTTCAGGCTTATGATGCAGATTCCATAACGGAGCAGGTAACTCAGGCTGTGGATAATACCAGAGGTGAGGTGGCTGTTCACAAGGGCGACTTTATCCGGGGATGGTTCCATGCTTTCGCAGGACCCAGGACAGCTTTAGCCAATGAAGGGCTGGGTTTTGAAGATCCCAATCCTCCTTATATTCATATAGTTGACAGCCCTGGCACCGATATTATACCCGAGGAAGAAGGGGACTGGGAAGAATCTTTCGACAAGGAGAAAATAAGAAAAGCTATACAGGAGCATACCGGAGATGATCCCGGCGAAGTGACAGAATTTGAAATTGCCAATAAAGGTCCTTCTGGAAGGGTTACAGTATTTAGAGCAAACGGCAAACAGATTGAGGCACCGGAACTGAGAATAGCTCTAGGAAGTGAAGAAATGAGATCTACCTTCGTAGAAGATATAGAGGTTGAGGAAAATGAGATTACTTTTAGTGGAGCCGGCTTTGGTCACGGCGTGGGAATGTGCCAGTGGGGAGCACGGGCCCAGGCGGAAGAAGGCCGCTCTGCAGAAGAAATCGTAGACTATTTTTATAAAAATATTGAAATAGTAGAGCTTTGGGATTAACCTGGATTAGAGAAGCTATCTAAATAAAAATAGGAGCTGTCCTAATGGTGTCAGATAATACACTAAAGGGGGAGCTCCTATTATATTTTTAATATAGTGAAAGCATAAATTATTTATAACCGCATATTTATGAAACTAAAGAAAATATTACTTGTTTTTATAAGGTAAAGGAGGCATGGGTAAAAAATGGAAGACAATAAAAGGCGTCAGGAAAATCAACAGCATAAACTAGTGATCGACAATAGGGAGTACATGGAGATAAATGGGGTTGTTAACGTGGACAGTTTTGATGATGAAGAGATTGTATTAGAAACTGAAATGGGCCTGCTGGCAATTAGAGGTGAAAACCTTCATATCAGACACCTTAATTTAGAAGAAGGTGAATTGAATATAGAAGGGTTTGTGCTGGAGCTGGCATATTCTGAAGAAAGAGGATCAAAAGGATTAGGGGGTAAAGGTAAAGGTTTCCTGGAACGATTATTCAAGTAGCTTAAAAGTGGTTCTCTGGTTTATTTGAGTAATTGAAAATCCTTGGAGGTGAACTGGTGTCAGCTGAAAGTGATTTTTATATTTTAAGTTCTCTAATTGCCATAGGCTTAGTAATGGGCATTTTTTTTGATATATATCATGTTATAAAAAGTTTTTGCAGAGCCAGGCGCAGGCTCAACATCATAACAGACTTTTTTTTATGGATGACCATAACTTTATTTGTGGCTTTTGGCCTTATTTTTATAAACTGGGGAGAAGTTCGACTTTACGTTTTCCTGGCTATAGGTCTGGGCCTTTTATCATATTACTTGTTCTTAAGTTCTACTTGCCGGAAGGTAATTGTCTTTTTGGTCCGAAAAGTATTGACTTTATTAACGTTTTTTCGTAAAATATGTTCAACTATATTTAACCCTTTATTAACTACTATAAAAAAATTATTATTGTTTATAAAAAAAATAATTTATATCCCTGTTAAAAAGCTAAAAGATTTTAAATCGAAAATTAATAAAAACTTAAAGAAATTTATTGATAAAAGCAGGATTTTTTAAAATAAATAGAGAAGCTAACATGACTGAGTACAGGGTGTAGGGGGAGAAGATGGTTAATGGTGAGCTGCCAGACAAGTGGCAAAAAAAAGACTCGGCTAAAGTAAAAAAAATAGGAAAGAAGAAGCAGAAATCAATATATTACAAAGGTGTTATAGTAATATTTGGAATATTTATGTGCTATTTCAGTGTGCTTTTCATAAATCAGCATATGCAAAAAAATGAAATGGAATCCAGGTTGTTTGAGCTTAGGGAAGAAATAAAAGTAGTTAAAAGTATTAATGAAGAATTACAAAAAGAAGTAGAACTTCTTTATAATCCTGAATATATTGAATCATTAGCCAGAAAAGAATTGGGGTTGATAAAATCAGACGAAATTATATTTGATGTAGATAGAAGCAGGTATGTTTACCAGGAAAAAAATGAGGAATAAGCTTTTTGTATTGTTTAAAATATTCATTAGATATATTGAGGAGGAATTTTTTTAGTATGTCACTTGAAGTTGGC
>PWHX01000044.1 GCA_003555415.1 Syntrophomonadaceae bacterium
ACGGTCAGGAGTTCCTATGGTATCCTCTAAAGAAGATCCATTTACTTTAGGAAAAGGCAGTGTGCTGAGGGAAGGCTTTGATATTACCATAATTGCAGCAGGGATTATGGTAAGTAAAGCTCTGGAGGCTGCGGAGAATCTATCAGCTAAAGGAGTGCAGGCCAGGGTAATTAACTTCTCCACCATAAAACCCCTGGATTCACAGCTTATTATAGAATCAGCCCAGTCAACAGGCCTTATAGTTACAGCAGAAGAGCACAGCATTATTGGGGGCTTGGGAAGTGCTGTAGCTGAAGTTTTGGGGGAAAACTGTCCAGTTCCCCTTAAAAGGATAGGCATTGAAGACGTTTTTGGCGAGTCCGGCCCTCCGGATTTACTTTTGGATAGATACAGCCTGACTTCTGTTAACATAGAAAAGGCTGTCCTGGAACTGCTAAATAAGAAGAAATAGAAATTAAATTGCTGTTAAAATCTCTCACAATAAGTGGGAGATTTTTTTATTTGTTAAAAAAAGCAATCTTTATTAAATTATTGTTAAAAAAAGTAACAATTCAATAAAGGGTTTTACGTAAATTTGTCGAATACATAGCGTACTTGGAGGTATGAAAAGGAATGCAGGTGACAGCAATCATACAATTTGAAAACGCTTTTAAAATTTATCCAAATGGAGCAGAAGCTCTTAAAAATATAAATTTTAGAATTGAAAAAGGTGAATTTGTATTTCTGGTAGGCTCAAGTGGAGCCGGCAAGACGACGATAATAAAAATAATATCTAGAGAACTGGTTCCCAGTAAGGGAAAAGTTAAAGTGCTGGGAAAGGATATTGCAAGCATGAAAAGGCGAGATGTCCCCCATTTTCGTCGAAATATGGGGCTGGTATTCCAGGATTACAGACTTTTAAACGACCGATCTATTTATGAAAATATAGCTTTTGCCCTGAGGGTTATCGAAACACCTGAAAGGGAAATTAAAAGAAAAGTAATGGAAGCTCTAGACCTGGTAGGTTTAAAGAATAAAGCCAAAGTAAAACCTGTTGAGTTGTCGGGGGGGGAACAGCAGAGAGTATCCCTGGCCCGGGCTATAGTCAATAAGCCTTCTTTAATCATAGCAGATGAACCTACTGGAAATCTTGACCCAGATACTTCCACAGATATTGTTAATTTGTTGAGGGTTATAAACTTAAGGGGAGCTACTGTAATTATGGCTACCCATGATAAGGAGATAGTGGATCGTTTGCGTAAAAGAGTAATAGAAATTGAAGGAGGAATAATGACCAGGGACGAGCTGAAGGGAGTATATCGGCATGAGACCTAGGACCTGTATTTACTTTATAGGAGAGGCTTTTAAAAGTATTTACCGCAACGGTTGGATGAGTTTGGCTTCTATTGGGGTAGTTGTGATCACTTTGTTTCTACTGGGAAGTTTTATGCTCCTTAATCACAACTTGAATTTTCTTTCTGAAGACATAAAGTCTCAGATTGAAGTTATTGCTTTTGTAGACGAAAGTGTCACCAGGTCGGAGCTAAATGATCTCAGGGTTGAGATTATTAATATGTCTGAGGCGCAGGAAGTTAAGTATGTATCCCAGGAAGAAGCGTTTAAGCGACTTAAAGATCAACTGGGAGAGCAGGGTTATCTTCTGGAAGGGTACGAAGACGGGGAGAACAATCCCTTGAGGAGTTCCTTTGAAGTGAAGAGCCAGGTTCCGGAAGATGTTTCTAATCTTGCCAGGCAGATGAAAATGTTACCGGGTATTGACCGGGTAGAGTATGGCAGCGAAGTAGTGGACAGGCTTTTTACAGTAACCAGCATTATTAACTGGGTGGGACTTGCTTTTATGACGGCCCTGGGTATCTCAGCCATGTTTCTTATTGCTAACACCATTAAATTGGCTGTTTTTTCCAGGAGGCAGGAAATAATGATTATGAAAGCAGTGGGTGCTACCGATTGGTTCATTCGTTGGCCTTTTGTAATTGAAGGGTTAATGTTGGGGCTGATTGGTTCTCTACTGCCTTTGGTAGGGCTTTATGTTAGTTATCAGTATGTAGTGGAGTGGGTTTATTTAAATATACCTTTTTTACCCATGGTACCCCCGTCTCTGGTTTTAAATCAACTGGTAAAGACTTTATCCTTACTGGGGATTGGTCTAGGCATACTGGGCAGCAGTTTTTCATTAAGAAAATTTTTAAGAGTTTAGGAGCTTTGGAGGGAAAACCTTGAAAAAAGCAGAAAAGTATTCAATTTTGAGAACAATTTTTGTGGTTATGTTATGTTTTTTATTTATCGTACCTGCTTATTCTCAGACTATTGACCAAAAGAGAGACGAGTTGGATGGCGTCGAAGATGAAATAAGTATCCGGGAAAGTGAACTGGAGGATAGTAAATCCAAAGAAGAATATCTGCTGGGACAGGTAAGGGAGATAGAAGCCAAACTGAGAGAGGCCCAGAAGGAGCTAAGTAAAATTAGAGATGATATAGACGATACCGAAGAAAGAATATCTCTTACGGAAGAAGAGCTGGCGGAAGCTGAAGAAAACCTGGAAGAGCAAGATGAAATGGTAAAAACCAGGATAAGGGCTATTTATGAAAATGGTACCATCAGCTATGTTGAAGTTCTGTTTAATTCTACTGATTATAGTGATTTTATTACGCGATTTAATTACTTAAGGACCATCTTAGATCAGGATATTGAGCTTTTAAGCGATATTAAATATGAAAGAGACCAGATAGAATTACAGAAGATAGAACTTGAAAAACAAAGAGATGGTTTAGTGGCTTTAAGACGGGCGCAGGTAGATAAAAAAGATCAGATAGAAAGACAGTCTCAGGAAAGATCCCAGCTTTTAGCAGCTGTTCGGGCAGAGATAGAGGCTCAAGAAAAAGCTATCAAAGAATTAGAGGAGCAATCTAAAGAAATTGAAGAGATAATTGAAAAGCTGCAGGAAGAACAGAGGAGAAAGAGCGCACAAATCGACGGAGAAATTTACTGGCCTTTACCTGAGTACGGTACTAACTGGATAACTTCGGGTTATGGTTACAGGGTGCACCCTATAACCAGGCAGGCAAGTTCTTTTCATGGAGGAGTTGATATTGGGATAAACCACTCCCGCTGGCCCGGTAGTTCTTCCTACAATGGCAACCCGGTAAACATTAAGGCTGCGGAGAGAGGAACAGTAATTTATGCCGGTATCAACGGTTCGTTAAGCCATGGTTACGGGAGAATGGTAATTATTGACCATGGAGGGGGCATGGCTACCGTATATGCACATGCTCATTCAATTTTGGTTAGCGTAGGGCAGGAGGTATCCCGGGGGCAGCCTATTGCTACAGTAGGTTCTACCGGATCCAGTACCGGCCCTCACCTTCACTTTGAGGTCAGGGAGAATGGATCAAGGATAAATCCCATGAATTACTTTAACTGATAATACATAAATAATCCCTTCCCACAAATAAAAAGGCGAAGGGATTCTTTATTACAAATATGTCATAATTTTTCCCCTTATGTTATAATTTTTTTAAAGATAAATATTTTAAGATAAGGCTGGTGCTAACCTATGGAAGGCAAAAAATATATTATTTTATTGTTATGCATACTGTTAATATTTAGCAACATGGCAACATATCATTTTACAAGTAATTATTTTTTTAATGCTGCAGAAAATTTAGGAGGATATGTAGGTCCAGGTGAAGAGTCCAAAGATAGCGTAGGTGGTGTCCCCGAAGACTTGACGTTGTTCATGAAAGTATTTTATCGCTTACAGGAACGTTATATTGAAAGAGTGCCTGTTGACCAGTTGGTGCAGGGTGCTATTGAGGGAATGATTGATGCTTTAGGTGATCCACAGACGGTTTTTTTGAATAAGGATGAACTGGAGAACCTGTTTATACAAACCTCAGGTTCTTTTAGCGGTATAGGAATTGAAGTCAGTATGGTAGACGACCTAGTTACTATTATTGCTCCTATTAAGGGGAGTCCCGGGGATAAGATAGGGCTGGCCCCGGGGGACCAGATTATCAGTGTGGATGGTAAAAACATTGAAGGTATATCCCTGATTGAGGCTGTCAATAAGCTTAGAGGCCCAGAAGGCACCCAGGTAAATATTGAGGTTAAAAGGGAAGGGTTGAAGGATCTTCTGGAATTTGAAGTGACCAGAAAGAATATTGTGTTGGAAACGGTAAACCATGAAAAGCTGGAGGATGAATTTGGTTATATTCAAATAACTAACTTTGATGAACGGACGGGCTTAGACTTCAGAGAATCCTTGGAACAGCTAGAAAATCAGAATATTAAAGGTTTGGTAATAGATTTAAGGGATAATCCTGGGGGATTACTGCAGGGGGCTGTAGAAGTAGGAGAAGCCATTGTTCCTGCAGGACCTATAACGTTTATGGTTGACGGTCAAGGAGAGGTGGAAAAAACATATAGTTCCTATGCTGATCCCAGGCCTTATCCTATTACCGTCCTGGTGAATTCCAATTCGGCCAGCGCCTCAGAGATAATTGCCGGTGCTCTTCAGGACAGTGGAGCAGGGGTGCTGGTAGGTGAGCCAACTTTTGGGAAGGCTACAGTACAGCATATTGAGGAGTTCTTTGATGAAGAGTTTGGTTTGCGTTATACAGTTGCCAAGTATCTGACGCCTTCTAAAAATGATATCAGTGAAGAAGGTTTGCAGCCGGATATAGAACAGGATTTACCTGAAATATTTCAGTATCATCGATATTATTTATCCGACAATTTGTATCCAGGTGATTATGGTGATGACGTTCTTTACCTGCAGAAATTTTTGCAGTTTTTAGGTTACTCCGAAGAAACAGAAGGAATATTTGATGAAAAAACAAAAGCCAACCTGAAAGATTTTCAGGAAAAAAGAGGTTTAAAGCCTGATGGTAAATTTGAAGAAAACACAGCAAGAGAGCTCAGAGAGAGGGTCGGAGAACTGCTGCCGGAACATGATACTCAGCTGCAGGAGGCTATCAAATACCTGGAAAAGCACAATCAACAGAATTAATATAAAAGTCAGGAGCAAAAAATAAAATGGAATTTATTGCTGATATGTTGGGCATGTTATCTAAAACTTTTTTGTATTCCTTTGTTAACTTTCTTTTCTGGCTGGTAATTTTGCTGGTAGGCTTACAGTACAGAAGAATGGTTAAAATGGAAATCAAAATGTTTGGGGTTCCTAAGAATAATGTGATTAAACAAACCATCATTTCTGCTGGATTTGGCATTATAGGGGGGGTGCTGGCCAGTTTACTTTTGATAGTAATAGGCATATCCTTAGAGCAGGTAGGTATAATTTACTTGTGGCCCCTGGCCGTACTTCTCATGATGGTTAACCCAAGATATATGTGTTTTGCCTATGCGGGAGGCATAATAGGTGTTGCCAGTACTGGTTTAAAGTTTTTTTCCTCTCATATACCTGAGAATAGTTTTTTTGAAGGGTTAATGAATATAAATGTGCCTGGTTTAATGGCACTTATCGGTATTCTTCATTTAACGGAAAGTTTTCTCATTGCTTTAAGCGGACACATCGGATCAAGCCCACTTTTTATTAAAAAAGGTGATGGCAGAATAGTAGGCGGGTTTAGCCTGCAAAAATTCTGGCCTCTTCCTATTATCGGGTTAATAACATTAATAGTTCCCGAAGCCGTGGAACTTATGCAGCATGGTATGGAAATGCCGGACTGGTGGCCCCTTATAGGAGATCAACTGCCGGTAGATGAGGGCAAAAAGGCCGTATTTATGATGCTACCTGTAGTGGCGGGCTTAGGTTATGGTGATTTTTCCGTTGCTACCTTGCCCAGAGGGAAAAGCCTCCGTTCGGCAAGAAATTTAGGCTGGTACAGCATAGTGTTAATAGCTTTAGCTATAAGCGCTCATTTCATGCTGGAACTGGTTATTATAGCAGCTCTTTTTGCTCCCCTGGGTCACGAGTATTTAATAATGAAAGGTAATAAAGACGAGTTTTCCAAAACTCCCATCTTTGTTCCTCCTGAAAAGGGCATAAAAATCCTGGATGTTCTTCCCGGCTACCCGGCACATAAAGGGGGACTGGCCAGCGGAGATGTAATTCTGCGGATTAACAACTGTGATATTGAGACCCGGGTTGATCTTAACCAGTGCATACAGTCTGAAGAAAATAACTTTACCTTTAAAGTTAAGAAAAGCAGCGGGGATCTTTCTAACTACAGGTTAACAATTAATTCTAGACCCAAAAAGTTGGGAGTTATACTTGTTCCGGATGTTGAGACTACTTCATATGTTGAAATAAAACAGTACGGCTTTATACACTCTTTAAAAAGAAGGTTTTCCAGGGAGAAGCAATAACTTCTCCTTTTTTTTAATTTTTACTTAAAAAAAAATAATTCATACTTGCATTAATTTTGTATATAGCTTATAATAGGTGACAAGAATATTCTGAAAATTTAGAACTTTAGCAAAAATATTCCACCCTTATAAAACCATAAGTAACTTGATATATCTGAATATTATGAAAATAAGTTTATTCTCCCCTCCATAAGTATTTGGGGAAAGCCGTATAATTTGCGGCTGATCCCCCCATTTTTTTTCATAATTTCTCTTTTCTCACAGTAGTATAAACTGAGGGGCTGGAGAGTTAATAAATAAAAATAATTTGGGAGGTGATACATACAGAGAAACAATTTTTAGCGAGATAAATTTAATTTGTATTAGGATTAATTTGAACTTATTTTAAAAATTTTTATTGAAAAGAGGTGTTTACTAAATGAGTGCAGGTGCAAAAGATAACCGCGGATGGATAGTTGTTTTTTCTGGAATGCTTGTTAACACATTCATTGGTATACTTTATTCCTGGAGTGTTTTTGCCGGTTACCTAAGAATGGATTACGGCTTTAGTGCAACAGAAGCCCAGATACCATACATGATTGCCTGCGGTGTGTTTGCTCTAATGATGATTCCAGGCGGTCGTGCCCAGGATAAACTAGGACCTACGGTTGTTATTACCGCCGGAGGTATTTGTACGGGTATAGGTTTTATTGGTTCCAGTTTTGTTATGACGATGACAGGTTTAGCGATTTTTTTCGGGGTCATTTTCGGAACGGCTATGGGCCTGGTGTATACATCAGCCACCCCAGCGGCTGTTAAGTGGTTTGGTCCGGAGAAGAGAGGATTGATTTCCGGGCTGGTAGTTGCAGGTTTCGGAGGAGCTTCAATTTATACCGCTCCTTTAGCCGAGGCGCTGATTGTAAATTTTGGTGTAGAACAGGCATTTTTATATTTGGGAATCGGCTTTTGTATAGTTACTGTTATAGTAGCGCAGTTAATTAAAAACCCGCCTCCAGGCTATGTTCCCCCAACTACGGGAACTCCCCCGCCTGAAGCAAAAGCAGACGATAAGAAGGAAACCAGGAAGGTCAGGGCTGACTATAGGCCCAGCGAAATGGTTAAAACTCCCCAGTTTTTCGGATTATGGTTCATGTTCTGTTTTGCTTCCCTGGCCGGGCTTCTTATTATCGGTCACCTTGCCAGTATTGCTATTGAGCAGGCTGGTTCACAACTAGGCTTTTTACTGGTTGCCATATTAGGTCTTTTTAATGCTGGTGGAAGGGTTGCAGCTGGAATTATATCTGACAAAATTGGAAGAATTAACACCATGCTTCTTGTTTTTGGTCTTCAGCTGGTTAACTTCCTTTG
>PWHX01000029.1 GCA_003555415.1 Syntrophomonadaceae bacterium
AAATAAGTGATAAGAGGTTAAGTAAACCTCTTTTTTTGTTTCTACGTATAAACAGTTACAATTAAAGACATAATAATTAACGGGTGAAAGCAAGAAAATAAAAAATCTAGGAGGTTACAACTAATGTATACCACTAATATTAATCCTTGGCAAAGTAGCAATATTTCTCCTCAGCAGCAGTCTTTTGCTATGTCAGGACAGACAGGACTTTCATCTATCCAGCCGTGGCAAACGAGCTCATTTATTTCTCCAATCCAATCATCAATGCAAATGCTACCTCAAGCACAATCTTACAGCCTGCCAATGCAAACAGCTGCGCTGTCACCATTGGGATATAACCTACCATTTAGCAGCGTAATTCCTTCACAAGCAGGAAATATTCAAGCAAGTTTTATTCCGCAGGCAGGAACAATTAATTACGGCTTTAATCCTAACCTGAGCTGGCAGCAAGACTGGCAGCAATCCTTTAGTCCAGCAATGAGCGGACATTTTTCTCAAATTAATCCACAGCTCATGCAGCAACAGCAGCAGCACTCAAATTACCAACAACAAATGCAGCGAATGGGTAACATGACCACGGGAATCAGCTCAACTTCCGGATATGCCCAGCCTAGAGTAGAGCTTGCTGAAACAAACAGTGATGTTGTTATTACTGCAGAACTTCCTAATGTAGATCCAAACAATATTTATCTCACTGCCACTGACGATTCTATTAGCATATCCGCGTTATCTCATGTAGGAGGTTCCAGCAGCAGTCTGCACAGGACGGTTGCGTTACCAACCGTAGTTAGGTCTGAACACATTGAAGCAAACTACTCAAACGGTACTCTAGAATGTCGTATTCCAAAATCTGATTTTGTTTCCCGTAGAAGGGTAAAAGTTAACGTTACCGGTTAAATAATGTTGTTATCTTGCTTTCACCCAACTTTTTTAGCTAAAGGGGTGAGTTTCTATGTATCATATGCAGGGTCCTGCTATAAATCATCAAGCAGGTACACCAACAGAAGGATTGTATCCTGGCACGGGAATACATACTCCACAGGTTGATGTTATGGAAAGTTCTTCTGAGGTTATTTATGTTATTGAAATTCCAGGTGTTGATTACAGTGCGGTAAACGTTGAGATTCGGGATAATACACTTTATGTAGAGGGTCAGGAAAACATTGGAATAGGAACTGATGATTTTAATTATTTATACCGGGAAAGGCAGCCTGGAATTAAGTACAGTCGCTTACTTACAATCCCTCAGGATGTTGATAGTGAACAGGCTTCAGCCAGTGCTAGAAACGGTATACTGACAGTCAGGTTTCCTAAAAAAGCTACAGGCAGAAGGATAAACGTAAACCAGCAACATCAACAGCAGCAATATCAACAGCATCAGCTGTCTCATCCTCATCCTCAGCAAGAACAGGAACATTAATATAAAGTTATTTGCAGGTTCTTAATTAAAAATTGTTTAAAATCGCATACTATATATTAAAGAGAGAACCTTTGTGTTTATCAGGTTCTCTCTTTGTCATTTCTTGGTTATATTTAAAGGTAGAATTTTGATTTATAACCAGCTGCTGCTTCCATCCTGTTCATCCACTATAACTATATTGTTTTTCTGGGAGGTAGATTGTTTTTGGTTATAGCTGGCGGGGATATAACTGGTGGAGTTGTTTATATTTCTATACCTGTTCACCTTTTTGGGTAGAGAAGGGGGAAGAGAATGGGAAAGGTAAAGCTTTTTTCTTTTAACTGACATTTAGCAATCCTCCTAAAAATTTAATTTACACTTTTCCATTTTTGTCGAAGTATTTCAGTATTAACCGGAGTCGCTTCTTGTTTTTGCCGGGTCTGACGGGTTACCCTTCCTTCAAAAATGAACATATCAAGTTTTTCTAAGCTTTCTATTATCCCCCCTGTAGCTTCAAAGTCTACCTGTTGCTCGTGATCTTTTAGCAGCAGGGAAGGGTTAAAAGGTTCTATTAATTTTAGATCATGTTCATAGTATTCATAAAGGCTCCACATTAACCTTTCAATATCCTGCGGCGGTTCAAAAACTTTCAGTTTAATGCTATTTTTTGCTTCGGACCTGGGAATCATATAATTATGAGCGTATAATTGTTCTGTTAAATTATCTATCATTTGTTTAATTTGTTCCGAAGACTCTTCTTTGGAGTGAAGCTCCAGTAGCTTTCTTCCCAGGGAACGAATTAGAGAATAATTTCTATGGACATTACCCAGTGCCAGGGGATGAACTTTTTTGGAAAGCCGAAGAAAAACCTCCGTTATTTCTTCTTCCTTTTTTACTCCGGCCATCTCTTGTGCCAGCCCTATATAAGAAGACACGTCCTCCACACTAACCGGTATTCTTGCTAATTTGTTGTTTGGATCCTCCGGGTTAAACGCGTTGGCTACACTGGGGTCAATAGGGCTGAGTTCACCCATTTTACCCATAATGATTTCATCAGCACCCAGGCAGATCAAAGTACCGGCACTGTAAGTCCTGAAGGGAACCAGGACACTGAAATGTGAACAGTATTCTCTTATAAGATTAACCAGTCTCCAGGGGGTAAGAACATCCCCTCCCCGGGTGTATAAAAAAAGAGTTATTCTTTCCTTGGGGCCAACGGATTCCAGGTGACGGTAGAACACCCTGATTACATCTGGTGCAATTCTGGTATTCAAATTTTCTCTATCTCCGGTTATATAGCAGATAAGAGAGCTATTAAGTTTTTCTTGAAGTTCACCTATTAAATTTAATCTGTTATTTTGTTGACTCATTAAATTCACCTGCCTTACGTTTATTATGCCCGTATTTCTTATATTTAATAGTTATATTAAAGACTTACAAATGTTTATTTTTAGGGTTTTAAATGCTATTTTAAATGATATAATGTAAAAGTAATTTGTTATCTGCAAATAATTGAAAACAATGGCCAGGGTAAGCTATGTTTAAGGGTACAGGTATTATTTTTATTAAAAGTTAAATAGGAATGGAGGCTTATTATGAAAATTTTCAATACTAAATTTATTGCCGGGATAATTATCGTTTTACTGGGTGTATTGACATTATTAAATAATTTTGGCTATACAGATATTAGCCTTGGATCAATCATAAGAACTTATTGGCCGGTAATATTATTGATATGGGCTGCTAGCTTGTTTAAGGACTTATTTGCCGGTTTTAACCAGGGAAGGAATGAAAATGTAAGCACTTCCTGGGGCCAGCTCATCTCCTCCCTGGTAATTTTTGTAATAGGTATTATTTTCCTGGGTCGGAATTTAGAATTATTTGAAGCAGATCTCTCTTTGTTTTGGAGAATGTTCTGGCCGGTTATAATTATTTTTTTTGGTATCAGTTTTATGAGGGGAAAAACGATTTCTGAGGGTGGTAAAGGACATTGGGCTTTTATGGGAGGAATCGAGGTAGGTAAAACTCCCTTTGATTTAAAAAGCGGAAATTACTATGCCCTTATGGGCGGTATAGATATTGATCTAACTAAAGCTAACATGCCAAAGGGTAAAACGATGCTTGATTTAACAGCCGTTATGGGAGGAATTGATATTATAGTGCCTAAAGATATAAATATAGTCTGTGAGGGTACTGCACTTTTAGGGGGCATAGAATTTTTGAAGGAATCTACCGGGGGAATCATTTCTACTAAAAAAATGGAAAACATAGTTAATGATGATAACCGTGTAATTCATTTTCAGACCAGGGCTTTAATGGGAGGAGTATCTATTAAGCAGTCAAATGGATAAACATTGACTGCTTATATAAATATCAGTTATATCTCTTAAGTTATCAAGATTATATTAGTTCAGTCAAAGTTTATTCAGCTTAGGCTATATTGCCTGAAAACACTACTGGATATCTTGTGGGAGGAGGTAAATTTGGATGTTTCAAGAACTTGTTATAAATAGCAGAAGTTATCGCCGGTTTAAACAGGATAAACAAATTGAGCGGGAAACTTTATGGGACCTGGTGGAACTGGCTAGACTTACACCCTCGGCCAGAAACAGGCAGCCATTAAAATATTTTCTGTCCTGTGACCCCGACACAAACTCTAAGATATTTCCCTGCCTGGGATGGGCAGGCTACCTTAAAGACTGGGAAGGTCCTGCTCAGGGGGAAAGACCTTCAGCTTATATTATTGTTTTGGGGGACACGGAGGTAAGCAGGGAGTTTTGGTGTGACCATGGCATAGTATCCCAGACCATTTTATTAGGAGCTGTAGAAAAAGGCCTAGGCGGTTGTATGATTGGAACAATTGACAGGGAATTGCTTAGAGAATTTTTGAATCTGGAGGTTAAACTGGAAATACTGCTGGTTTTAGCCCTGGGAGAACCTGACGAAAAAGTGGTTATAGAAGAGGTCAAAGAGGATAAAGATATTAAGTACTGGAGAGACGGTGAAGGGGTCCACCATGTGCCTAAAAGACATCTAAAGGACATTATTGTTAATTAAATTAGATAAAAATAAATTTTAGCTTTACGAGGAATTGAAAATATTATGGATTACCGGCAATTATTAAAAAATTATAGAGAGGGTCATGACTTTGAAATCTGTTGCCGGGAGGTAAAGGGTTCTGATTTTGCTGTTATGTCTCCCCACGGGGGAGGTATAGAACCCGGGACAACAGAAGTATCCAGGACTGTTGCCGGAGATGAATATAATTATTATAGTTTTGTGGCAAAAAAGTATTGGGGAAACGAAGCCCTTCACCTAAAAAGCACCTTTTTCGATGAACCTAGGGCTTTGGAATTACTTGAAAAATCAGAAACATGTCTGGCCATACACGGGTGTGATGATAAAGAGAAATTTGTTTATATAGGCGGGTTAAATGAAGAGCTTATATCAACGGTCACTGATAATCTAGAGTCTTATAATTTTCAGGTTGAAGAAGCTCCCCTGCGGTTGGCGGCAGTTTATTCTTCAAATATCTGTAACAGGTGTCGAAGCGGTAAGGGCGTTCAGTTAGAGCTTAGTTACGGGTTAAGGAAAAATATGTTTGAAAATGTAGATCGGCGATACGGAAGAAAAACAGTTACAGATTATTTTTATCAGTTTGTAGATGCAGTTCGTAAAGCTATAATTCTTTATAAAAGCCTTAAGTAAGAGTTAATTACGAGTAAACGGTAATTAAGATTACTCCTGCTATCATTAAGACGGAACCAAAAAGACGCTCTTTAATCCCCTTTTCCTTAAATAAAAGAAAGCCAAAAAACACGCTCATAATTACGCTGGTGCGTTTGATAGAGATTACATAAGCTACCAGGGTAAGATTAAGGGCTGTCATCTGAAAAATAACCGTAAGGGCTGTGAACAGGCCAATAGGCAGAAGGGCTTTTGCGTAAAGAGGTATTTGATTAAGGTTTTTTCGAGATTTATAAATCATGAAGGGAAACATTACTGCACTAATATATACATTGACAGCAATGGCCCAAAAAATTGGAGAGGAATCCTGTACCCCTAGCTTATCAATATTGGAAGTTATGCTCCAAAGAAAAGCTACGATTAACATGAGTTTGGGCCCTTTTTCACTTATAAGGGCCTTAAAAGGATCCAGGTAACCCTTTGATCTTTCCTTCAAGTTCAGCGTATAAGAACCGGTCACAATTAGAACAACTCCTGCTAAGCCATAAGGGGTAGGAAATTCTCCTACCAACAGTGGAGAAGTTAATAACAGGAAAAGAGGAGTAAAGGTAACCATGGGAACAGAGATGGAAAGATCAGAATACTTAATAGCCTTCATATAAAGTATTGTAGTAAGAACATTTAAGCTGCCGCTTACAAAAAGTGCAATCAAGAACTGCCTTCCAAATGCAGGCACTTCTATTATAAACACTAGGGGTAAAAGAAAGGGCAGGGCAAATAATCTCAAGGCCCAGGATACAATATATTCATCAATATTTTTTAAGCTTTTTTTGCTAAAAACATCTTTCATTGATTCAGAAAAAGCAGTTAAAAAAGCGAAAACAAACCAGGTCATTTTTACCTATCCTTTAAAACTATTAATTTTAATTTCTTTATTATCATTATATAATAATTATTAGGGAGAATAAAAGATATGAAAAAAGTAATTGTAGTAGGTGGAGGCGCTGCCGGAATGATGGCAGCAGGTAAAGCCGCAGAAAAAGCCTCTGAAGTAATAATAATTGAAAAAATGCCGGCACTGGGAAGAAAATTGTTAATTACCGGTAAAGGACGGTGTAATTTAACCAATGCAGGGGATAGGGAGACTTTTTTTAATAATATAAACACCAACCCCAAATTTCTGCACAGTGCTTTCGATACCTTTGATAACTTTGCTTTTATTTCTTTTATGGAAAAGAGGGGAGTAAAGACAAAAGAAGAAAGAGGAGGCCGGGTGTTTCCGGAGTCCGATCTCTCTAAAGATGTTTTAGACGCCTTTATAAGACATCTTAAAAGTAAGGGAGTAAAGATTCAAACAGGGATGAGGGGTAAAAAAATAATCACAGAAGAGGGTAAAGTAAAGGGAATTAGCACAGAAGAAGGTGAAGTTTTAGCAGGCTCTGTAATATTAACTACAGGCGGTTCGTCTTACCCTGGAACTGGTTCTAACGGCGAAGGATATAAAATGGCCAGAGCGTTAGGCCATACCATAGTTCCCCTTAAGCCGGGCCTGGTTCCCCTTGAAACAAAAGAAAGATGGGTTGAAGAAGTGCAGGGATTAACCTTAAAAAATGTTAAACTGGAGGCCTATAGTGATAAAGAACTATTAGACAACCAGTTTGGGGAAATGCTTTTTACACACTTTGGTGTATCCGGACCAATAGTTCTATCCTTGAGTAATAAGGTTGTGGATAATTTACAAAAGAATAAAGAGGTTAAATTAATGCTAAACTTAAAGCCTGCTCTCAGTTTAGATCAAATTAACAGAAGGATTCAAAGGGACTTTGAAAAAAACAGCCGCAGACAATTTAAAAACAGCCTGGATGAGCTTTTACCTAAAAATCTTATACCTGTTGTAATTCATCAATGCAAAATATCCGAGAATAAGCAAGTTAGCCAGATCACTAGACAAGAAAGAATAGAATTGGCCAATACCCTTATGGGACTTAGTCTAACCGTTAAAAAGAGCAGATCAATTAAAGAAGCTATAGTAACCCGGGGAGGGGTAAATGTTAAAGAAGTAAACCCCAAAACAATGGAGTCTAAAATAATTAAAGGCCTCTTTTTTGCAGGAGAAGTTTTAGATATCGATGCTTATACCGGAGGGTTTAATCTCCAGTGTGCTTTTTCAACTGGTTATGTAGCGGGGATTAATGCTATTACTTAATGGTTTTAAGAGGGTATTTTAATACAGAAAAAACGTCCGGTAATAAATATTATGTTAAGTAGGCGACAGGCAAAAGCGTCCAGCATATTTTCTATTAGCAGACGATACTTGTCGTTTTCCTGGCATATAATATACCTCTACATTAGCCAAGATATACCTTGGTAAAATCCGGATTTCTTATATTCGTGAAATTTAGTACATATATCCTGCCATTCTATATCAAGAAGTATTAAGCCATAT
>PWHX01000080.1 GCA_003555415.1 Syntrophomonadaceae bacterium
CCCGGGTTGCTCCTTTCCGATGCACCAAAAGCTTTACCCCGTAATGTTCCTCGAATTTGGCAATATTATGGGCTAAATCATAAACCAGTTCTAATCCAAGTTTTTCCGGCAGGCAGTTAAAAGTTTTTCCAAAGGCCTCCCTTACCTCGTGGGTGATAAGCTGGCGGTTACCAAAAGCAAAATTAACAGCACAGGTCATGGCTGCCAAGTAATCCCTTCCTTCTTTAGAGTCTACAGGTACACAGGCCAGTCCTTTAGAGGGGAGGTCTATATCGTATTTTTTTCCTGCTTCTAACATGTTCTTGGTATAATCGTTACAGATTTGATGACCAAATCCTCTGCTGCCGGTATGTATTAAAACTGTAAGATAATCTTTTTCAAATCCGAAACAGCTGGCCAGTTCTTCTTCAAAAATTTGAGAAGTAAAACCAATTTCTATAAAGTGGTTACCCCCTCCTATAGTAGCTAACTGGTTGCTCCTTTCTAAAGCTTTCCGGCTAACCTTACCCAGGTCAGCTCCCTTTAGGCAACCGTACTCTTCAATAGATTCCAGATCTTCCGGCATTCCCAAACCTCTCTTGGTCAGGGCCACAGCTCCTTCTACCATAACTTCCTCGACTATTTTTCCCTTTTTTACATGTTTACTGCTCTTACCAATGCCCGTAGGAACCCTGTTTGCTATTTCCTCAATCAACCTTCTAAGCACAGTTTTATCAATATCTTTTCGGTGTATATTAGTTCTTAACAGCCGAACCCCACAGTTAATATCCATACCAACAGCTCCGGCTGATACTACCCCGTTTTGGACATCTGTAGCCATGATTCCTCCAATAGGCAGCCCGAATCCTGAGTGTATATCCGGCATTCCTACAACATGTTTGAAAACACCGGGAAGACATGCAGCATCGGCCAGCTGTTTCAAAGAATCATCCTCTAACACTTCCTGGTAAATCATATCACTTAAATATAATATTGCTTCTACCTTCATTTTATTGTGTTTAGGAAGAACATATGTATTTTTATCTAGCTTTTTGATATGCGCCACTTTTAATTCCTCCCAAACTTAAAAATCTATTTGCCAATTTTCAAGAGTTTTAATTAATTTATAATTGGTAAAGTCAAACTGTAAGGGTGTTATAGCTATTTTATTCTCCCTAATGGCTGACAGGTCAGTATTATTACCGTTATCCAGCTCTACTACCTCCCCCACCATCCAGTAATAAGAACGCCCCCTGGGATCTACCCTTTGCTCAAATTCATTGTTATATTTTGTTGTTCCCAGCCGTGTTATAGCCACCCCTGTTATCTCTTCCCTGGTAATTCCGGGTACGTTTACGTTTAATAATGTATCTGAAGAAAGGCCTTTCTCCAAAACTAAATTAACTAACCTGCCTGCAAAGTGCGCTGCAACACTAAAGTCTGGTTTTTTCACTTCAGTTAGGGACATCGCGATAGAAGGTATACCGGATATTACCGCTTCTATTGCTGCTGAAACTGTGCCGGAGTACAACACGTCAGTTCCCAGATTAGGCCCTCTGTTAATCCCGGAAATCACAATATCAGGTCTTTCCGGCAGAATAGCTTCAACAGCCAGTTTAACACAATCTGACGGGGTACCGTTCACTGCCCAGGCCGGAAGGTTAGGGTTATGAAATAATTTTACCCTTTCTGCTCGAAGGGGATGGTGCATGGTAATTGCATGGCCAACAGCACTTCGCTCCCGGTCCGGAGCTACAACGTACACTGACGCAATCTTTTGTATCGCTTTGGTTAGCTCCTGAATTCCATCCGCGAAAATACCGTCGTCATTAGTTATCAAAACCCTCAAAAATAATCCCTCCAGCGCTTTAATATTTTAATTTAAGCTTCTTTTCTTTTAATTAAATCAAAAGCTTTTTTCTCAGCGTTAAACATTACTTTTTCTTCATCCAGGCTTTTTACTTCCCTGTTTTCCATTACTATTTCTCCATTAATAATTACTGTTTCAACGTCTGAACTCTGTGCAGAATATACTATATGGGCTACCAGGTCGTGCTGCGGGTAAAAGTGCGGTTTGTCCAGATTAATTAGTATAACATCTCCTTTATATCCTTCCTTGAGCACACCAGTTTCCCCACCTAAAAATAAGCCCTCCGCACCATGCCTGGTTGCCATTTCTAAAGCTTTATAAGCAGGTATCACTGTAGGGTCATCCTTTTGAGCTTTATGAATTAATGCCGCCAACCTAGCCTCCTCCAACAAATCTAGATTGTTGTTGCTGGCAGCACCGTCGGTGCCCAAAGAGACTTCTATTCCTGCTTCAATCAAATCAGGAACCGGGGCAATACCGCTGGCCAGTTTTAAATTACTTCCGGGATTATGAGAAACCTTAACGCCTCTGTTTGCCATGATTTCAATGTCATTTTGGCTGAGATGTACACAATGAGCAGCTATGACAGGATGTTTGAAAAATCCTAAATCCTCCATAATCTCCATTGGCGTCCTGTTATAGGCTTCCCGACAATGCTCTATTTCAAAGGATGTTTCCGCCAAGTGTATATGTACAGGCAATTTATAGTGATCTACCTTTTTGATTACTTCCTTTAAGAAATCAGGGGGACAGGTATAGGGAGCATGGGGCCCCAACATGGCTTTAAGTCTGCCTTCGCAGGAATTATGCCATTTAGAAATAAATTCATCCGTTTCCTTAAGGCCTTTTTCTCCCTTTCCCTCCAGACCTATTAATCCCCTGGATAAAACCGCCCGGATACCGCTTTCTCTTACAGCTTCCGCCATATCGTCCATAAAAAAATACATATCATTAAAAGTTGAAGTCCCGGACTTAATCATTTCCAGTATGGAAAGAAGGGTCCCCCAGTAAACATCTTCTCCTGTTAAATTATCCTCTAAGGGCCAGATTTTGTTCTCCAGCCAGGTCATAAGGGGCAGATCATCTGCAAAACCTCTAAAAAGAGTCATGGCAGCATGGGTGTGGGTATTAATAAATCCCGGAAGGCAAGCATGGCCTTTTGCATCTATGACCCTGGTATAATCTCTTTCATCAATATTATCCCTTACATTTCCTATGTAGGTAATTTTGTCTTTTTCTATAGTAATTTCGCCTTCTTGAATTTGCTTCCTGTCTTCCTCCATGGTTAAAATATGACAGTTTTTAATTCTTATCTTATTCATAAAACCTCCTAATATTTATCCATTATTTTTGACCGTACTGTTCCAGGTAGTACCGTCTCAGTTCTTTTACATTTTTCTCCTCTATAATGTAAGGCCCTCCCAGCATGGCTGCATAAACACTTGTTTCCGCATTTTTTTCTATCAACCGACAGGTTAAAAGAACCTCTTCCAGGGAGTTGCCCACAGCAACGACACCATGGTTGGCCAAGAGCACAGCCGCATTTTCTTTAAGGAAATTAATACAGCTTGCCGCCAGCTCATCTGTTCCCGGCAAGGCATATTCTGCAACCTTTATTTTACTGCCTACAATCTGGGCAAAATCTTCAACTACGGGGTACATTTCCTTTCTGGCTGCTGCAAAACTGGTGGCAAAAGTACTATGGGTATGAATAATGGCGGTAACATCCTCCCTATTTCTGTATATACAGCGGTGCATAGGATATTCTGAAGATACTTTCCACTTACCTTCTATCATGTTACCGTGAAAATCCATTACTATCATATCAACAAAATTTAATCTTTTATAATCCATACCACTAGGAGTTATAACTATACTATCCCTGGTTCTCATACTAACATTTCCCCAGGTTTCTACCACCAGACCTTCCTCTGCCATTTTTTTTGCAACAAAAGCTACTTTTTCTTTGGCCTTTTCAACCTCTAACATAGTTTTTTAACTCTCCTTTAGTAGAGATTGTACTTTATTGTGATCAGGATTCTCAATAATCCCCTTTTCGGTAATTATTGCTGTTATCAAATTATGTGGAGTAATATCAAAAGAAGGGTTGAATACCTTTGATCCTTCAGGTGCAATCCTCTTTTCTAAGATATGAGTTACTTCTTCCCAGCTTCTTTCCTCTACAGGTATCAACTCTCCATCTGTTAAACTTAAATCAAAGGTAGAAAAAGGAGCTGCTACATAAAAAGGGATTTTATGATAATTAGCTAAAACAGCAAGGCTATAAGTGCCTATTTTATTAGCTGTGTCTCCATTAAGGGCGATGCGGTCAGCACCCAAGACCACAACATCAATTACACCTTTTTGCATTAGATATCCGGCCATATTATCAGTTATTAAAGTAAAAGGAATACCTTCCTCCTTTAATTCCCAGGCTGTTAAACGGGCTCCCTGTAGCACCGGGCGGGTTTCATCTACAAAAACCTCTATTTTTTTTCCCTGCTTATAGGCACTTCTAATAACACCAAGGGCTGTTCCATAGCCGGCTGTAGCAAGGGCTCCCGCGTTGCAGTGGGTTAAGACCTTGTCCTCCTTAGATATCAAAAAAGCGCCCAACTCACCTATTTTCTTATTTGCATGAATATCTTCTTTATAAATTAACAGTGCTTCCTCTTCCAAGCCCTTTACTATCTCTTTTATTTTATTATCTTTAATATTTTCAAATTTCTTTAACATTCTTTTGACAGCCCAGAACAGATTTACAGCCGTAGGCCTCGCTTCCATAAGACTTCCGGCCTTATCCTTTAGAGAAATGGAGAAATAATCCTTTGAATCACTACCATGTTCCATAGCCCCCAGCACAATACCAAAAGCAGCAGCAGCTCCAATAGCAGGAGCTCCTCTGACAGACAAATTTTTAATACATTCCTCTACTTCTTTTGAAGTTGAACAAAGCAGGTATTCCACGGACCACGGAATTCTTCGCTGGTCTAAAATTTTTAACTGTTTATCTTCCCATATTAAAGGTCTTATCATAGTTTATTCCCCTGTTGTATTTGACAACGCAAAGCATGAGCTTATTGTTTTATTTGTCAACAATTATTCTGCCCGGCTTATTTTGGCAGTGACAGGTTGTTTTCCCCTGGATTAAAACAACTGCATCCATTATTAAACTTCTTATGTCAGCTATATTATTGCCCATCATCTCTAATACTTCTTCATGGGTTAAAATATCTTCAGATATGCCGGCAGCATAATTTGTAACAAAGCATATAGTAGCATAGCAAAAACCTAGCTCTCGGGCTAATACTACTTCCGGAACATTGGTCATACCCGCCAGATCTGCTCCTAAAGAACGAAACATTTTTATTTCTGCTGATGTTTCAAATCGAGGACCTTCACTGCATACATAAGTGCCTTTATTAGTAATGTCAAATTTATAATTTTTGCCTGCTTCTGCTATTATTTCTTTTAGCTGTGGACAGTACGGTTCCGTAAAATCAGTGTGGACTACTTCATTATGCTCCCCATCAAAAAAAGTTATAGGCCTTTGCCTGGTAAAATCAATGAACTGATCAATAAGAACTACTGACCCGGGTTTCATGTCTATATTCATAGATCCTACAGCAGCTGTAGAAATAATTTTTTCTATTCCTTCCCCCTTTAAAGCCCAAATATTTGCCCGGTAATTAATTTTATGAGGAGGCAAGGAATGCTTAGACCCATGTCTTGCTAAAAAGTAAACTTCCTTGTCTTTATATTGACCGTGAAGAAAAGAAACATTTCCATAAGGAGTACTTACCTTTTTTTCCTGTGCATCCTGCATAACTTCCGGGTTATAAACTCCGGTTCCTCCGATAACTGCAATTTTCAATACTGTAGACCTCCCAATCCAATAAATTATATACATTATAAATTATTATACTAAAATTACCTAATTAAAACATCCTATTTTTATGAAAAATATCTCCCATGTAGTTAAATTTAATCAATACCCTTTAATTTTACTATAATGTTCTCTTGCTTTATTTTTTTCACCAATAAGCTCATAAAGAACTCCCAACTCCAGATGAATGGCTGCATAACTAGAATTCAATTCAGCAGACCTTTCAATATAATAAATGGCTTCTTGAAATTGTCCTAGATTTCCATAAGCTTTGCCAATATAGTAAAACAACTCCCAATCTTCATGATAATATTTTAAAGCTTTTTTAAAGTATTCAATGCTATCCTGGTACTCGCCCATATTATAGAGTGTAGCTCCTGTGTTAAAAAAAACATCGATAAAATTATTATCAAAATCTAAAGCTTTTTTAAACTCTTCCAAGGCTTTTTCAAATTGTTCTTTTTCAGCATAAATATTACCTTTAAAATTGTGAATAATGGCATTAACATAATCGTTTTGACTTAAAGCAAGAATCAAACGAAATTCATTTAAGGCTTTTTCATACAATGACATTTCAGCATAAACCATACCCAAATAAAAATGGCCAATAAGAAAATTAGGCTCCTTTTCCACTACTTTTCTGAACTCCGTTGCAGCTTCTTCCATCATAGATAAGTCAAAATAACCTAACCCTTTTCTAAATGAACCAATACATTCTATATCCTCTATCGTATAAAACATATCTTCTTTGATTTTTCCAGGCATTTCACTCTCATCTATTTTATTTGGGTCTAATTGACTTATATCATCATCGTGTTTTTCCTCAAGATGTTCATGTTCCAGGTTATCTAATAAGCCATCGGATAAGTTTTCACACAATTCATCCGGAAGATTTAATTTGTATTTATCTTCGAGATAATTAATTTTTTCTTCGAATTTCAGCCAGTAATTTATATACTTATCCATTTGTTTTCTTATTTGAATTATTTTTTGTGTTAGTAGATCTACTTCCTCCTGATCCGCGGCAGATAATTTATCATCAATTTCATCTAATAATGTAAATATTTCAATAAATGTTTCCTTAAACAAATATTTATACCTCCCAAAAAGATAGTTTATCTTTTTACTGTTATTTGCAAAAACTATTGATTGTATACCCTTAATATAAATTGGAAATTACGATTTTTAAACACTTTAAGATTATTTTTAAAAAATTTTTTAAAAAAGTTGACGTTAAAAAGTAAATAAGTTATACTATGTATTGCTTTTAGGTAATATAATAAGGGATTTAATCATTTAGACATGGAGAGGTACCCGAGTTGGCCAAAGGGGGCAGACTGTAAATCTGCTGGCGAAGCCTTCGCTGGTTCGAATCCAGCCCTCTCCACCAATATTTTGGGGTGTGGCCAAGCGGTAAGGCACGGGACTTTGGATCCTGCACGCGGAGGTTCGAATCCTCCCGCTCCAGCCATTGTAATTTTTATATTTTGTGTTATAATGTCTCAAGAGAGCCATTAGCTCAGCTAGGCAGAGCATCTGACTTTTAATCAGGGTGTCCCAGGTTCGATTCCTGGATGGCTCACCATTATGCGAGAGTGGCGGAAAGGCAGACGCGCTAGGTTCAGGACCTAGTGAGCGCAAGCTCGTGCGGGTTCAACTCCCGCCTCTCGCACCACTGAAAATAAGGGGTTTTTGGGTCTTGCAAAGGTATCCAAAAATCCTTTTTTTGTTATTTTTAGTC
>PWHX01000053.1 GCA_003555415.1 Syntrophomonadaceae bacterium
CCAGAGCTTCTCCTGGCTTTTTGCCGGGGCATTCAGGCTAACGGGCCGGTAGATTCCTTTGCCACCCCTGAGCCCGGTTATATAGCAGGTTACGGGGAGGAAATAGTGATGGCTGCCGGAACCTTTCACCAGGGAGCTTCCCTTGAATTAAGTGCCGATGCTCCCTATAAGCCTCCATATATAGCATATTTACAGGGAGGATTGACTTTTGAGCACGGCAAAATAGGAATAATTGCAGCAGCAAAAGAGGTTTTTAATGTTTTGAAAAGAATTTAAGAAAGTGTTATTAACTAATAGGTGGAGAGGGGAGATAAAAAATGTATAACAAAGAAGACATATATCGACTGGTGGAGCAGCATGGGATTAAATTTATTCGCCTGCAGTTTGCAGATATTTTTGGAGCTACTAAAAATGTAGCTATTCCTGTAGAACAGTTGGAAAAAGCAATAGAAGGGGATATGATGTTTGATGGTTCCTCTATAGAGGGTTTTGCCCGGATAGAAGAATCGGATATGTATTTATGTCCTGACCCCGGAACTTTTGCCTTGTTTCCCTGGAAGGCTAAAGAGGGAACGGGAGCTACTGCCAGGTTAATCTGTGATGTTTATAACCCCGATGGCACCCCCTTTGCCGGCTGCCCCCGGAACATATTAAAAAATGCTATAGCTGAGGCAAAGAAAATGGGTTTTTCCATGAACGCAGGTCCTGAGGCGGAATTTTTTCTATTTCTTCGGGACGAAAACGGCAGGGCTACTACCAAAACCCATGACTGCGGCGGATATTTTGACCTTATGCCGGTAGATTTAGGAGAAACCGCCCGGAGAGACATGGTTTTAACCTTACAGGAAATGGGCTTTGAAATAGAGGCTTCTCATCATGAGGTGGCGCCCAGCCAGCATGAAATAGCTTTTCAGTATGCCAATGCCTTAACTACGGCCGATAACATAGCAACCTTTAAGTTAGTAGTAAGAACCATAGCCCTTAACCATAACCTCCATGCTACCTTTATGCCAAAACCTGTGTTTGGGATAAATGGTTCCGGTATGCATACCCACCAATCCCTTTTTAAGGGTAATGAAAATGCTTTTTACGATGACTCAACACCCACCCAGTTGAGTGAAACCGCTATGTATTACATAGGAGGGCTTATAAAGCATGTTAGAGGCTTTACAGCTATAACTAACCCCCTGGTAAATTCATATAAACGCTTGGTGCCCGGTTATGAAGCTCCCGTTTATATAGCCTGGTCCGAGAGAAACAGGAGTCCCCTTATTAGGGTGCCTGCCCGGAGAGGATCAGGTACTCGTGTAGAAATTAGAAATCCTGATCCATCCTGTAACCCTTACCTGGCTTTGGCGGTTACTCTAAAAGCGGGACTGGACGGCATAAAAAATAAAATAGAACCTCCCCTTCCTATAAATGAAAATATCTACGAAATGACCCAACAGAAAAGGGAGGCTATGGGTATAGGAACACTGCCCCTAACCTTGAATGAATCATTGCTGGAATTAGAAAAAAGTGAATTAATTAAAGAAGCTTTAGGTGATCATGTCTATAACAGATACTTGCACGCAAAGAGAAAGGAATGGGAACGTTATAGAATTCAGGTTCACAGGTGGGAGTTAGGTGAATATCTTGCATCCTATTAAGCTTTAATAAATATTATAATTTGAAATATTAAAATGTTAGACTTTAAACAGCCCTTTATTATGGCTGTTTATTTTTTTTGTGTTCTAGTTTAGAGTTTGCGGAAAAGACCAATTATCTTGCCCAGAATTTTAACTTCTTTAGTTATGATAGGTTCATAGAAGTCATTTTCAGGCTGGAGGCGGAAGTGGTCTTTTTCTTTATAAAACCTTTTTATTGTTGCTTCGTCTTCTATTAAAGCTACAATAATTTCTCCATTGTTGGCTGTTGACTGTTGCTGAACTATTGCATAGTCCCCGTCCATTATTCCTGCTTTAATCATACTTTCACCTTCTACCGTCAATATGAATACCGTTTTTCCCCGGACAAATTCTTTAGGTAAGGGATAATATTCCACAATATTTTCTTCTGCCAGGATAGGTTGACCTGCGGTAACATTTCCTACTACAGGAACCGATGATATATCCCTGGATGTCAAATAATCCTGGTCTTCTAATAGTTCTATGGCCCTGGGCTTAGTGGGATCTTTCCTTATATATCCCTTTTTTTCTAGTTGAGATAAATGGGCATGAACCGTAGAGCTGGAGCTTAATCCTACAGATTTTCCAATTTCCCGGACAGAAGGAGGATATCCCTTACTAAAAACTTCGGTTTTTATAAAATTAAGTATTTCTTCCTGTCTTGGAGTAAGATCTTCAAGCATAATATATTTCACCTCGCATATATATTTATTGACTTTCTATATAGGGCATATTATATCATAAAAACATACATTTGACAAACGCAAGTTCGAAAATTTTTGTAAATTTCATTGACAGGAACACAGGTTCCATGTTAAATTATCAATAACAAACAATTGTTCTTTCAAATGTCTTGGTAGGGGGTAAGATTCTATGAAAATTAAACTGAAAAAAGGTAGGATAATCGTTTTTATGGCGGTAATAGTATTGCTTCTTCTTTCTGTATCCCTGGGCTATAGCTCTAATGATACCCTTAGGGAAACGAAAGAGCAGCATGAGCACATAACAGTAACCGTACAAAAAGGAGATACGCTGTGGGATATTGCCAGGTCTAACAATAATAGCGGGGAGGATATCAGGTCCCTGGTATTTAAAATTAGAACAATAAACGACCTCCAAAGACCTGTTCTTTACCCTGGCCAGAAAATTGAGGTTCCTGTTTATTAAAAAAATTAGCTTCTACTGGCACAGCATATTATATGGCGCAGTATAATATTAAGTAAAAATTTTATAGTGAATAAAACACCACTTGTGTGAGAAGCTAAAAGCAGGAGGTGATTACTTATGACCATACAGTTAACCCAAAAAGAAAGAATGCTTTTAGAAGACCAAAAAAGCCATGAGGAAATCTGTATACAAAAATATAATAATTATGCAAACCAGACAAAGGATCCGGAACTAAAGCAGATGTTTAATAATTTTGCTCAACAGGAACAGCAGCACTTAGATACTATAAACCAGCTGCTTGCGGGGCAGGTGCCGGATATGTCTCAACAACAGAACCAGCAGCAAGACCAGCAGCAGGCTCAAAATTTTAACCAGGCAGGCATGCAAAATGTTGGAGCCAACAGCCAGGAGGATGCTTCGCTTTGTAACGACATGCTGATGACGGAAAAATATGTATCCAATACTTACGATACTGCTATATTCGAATGCATGGACTCCAACATACGACAGGCCCTAAATCACATACAGAAAGAAGAACAGCAGCACGGAGAAGGGATTTTTAACTACATGAACAGTAAAGGAATGTATAATCCTCAATAAAGAGAGGGAAGGGAAATAACAACTGGAACCCTATTGATGGACATATAGCAGTCTTCAATAGGGTTTTTTAACAACTGAAGCAATTTTTGTATGTCAGTGCTTCTATATAATGTTATAATTATAAAAAGTTTTATAGGAGCATATTACTGAGGTAGATAACATGGATAATACAATACTTAAAAAAATAGTGGACATAGCCCAAAGGGAAAAGGTTCAGCTTTATATGGTAGGGGGCTGCCTCCGTTCTTTGATTCCTGGAAAAAGATATGGAAATGAAAATAAAGAAAAAATATTAGACATAGACCTGATAGTAGAAGGAGGAGGGGTCGGTTCTTTCGCCGAAAAAGCATCTGGTGAACTAGAGGGCACTTTTGTGAACCTGGACAAGGAGGAAGGCGTTTTCCGGATAGTAGTTAAGGTGAAAAAGGTAGAGGCCTTATCGGAAGAGACCTTATGCATAGACTTAACTGGGCTAAGGGGTAAAAGTATAGTTGAGGACTTGGCAGAAAGAGATTTTACTCTGAACAGCTTTGCCCTTGATCTAAGGGACTATCTCCATTCTACCCGGTGGAGGGAGAAAATAATAGATCCTTTTAAGGGGTTAACTGATTTGCAGGAGGGAATAATAAGAACTGTTTCCACAGATGTTTTTTCAAAGGATCCCTTACGCCTGCTTAGAGCTGTGAGGCTTTGCGCCCAGCTTAATTTTACCCTGGAGGAAGGCACAAGAAAGGGCATTATTTCTCATCGTTCCTTAATAAAAAACTCTTCCGGAGAAAGGATAAGGGACGAATTATGGAGGATATTAGAAACAGATAATTCCTACCAGGGGATAATCCTTATGGAGGAAGAACTGGGCCTATTGACAGAACTGTTTCCGGAAGTTAAAGAAATGCGGGATACTCAACAAAACTATTATCATGGTGAAGATGTTTGGAACCACTGTATGAGAACTTACCAGGACTTAGAGGATTATATAAATAAGCCTCCTTTTACTTCAGAAATCACTTCTAAATTAAAAGATCAACTGGAGGAAGATATAGTTCCCAGGAGGACAAGAAAGCAGCTGTTAAAATTTTTTGCCCTCTTCCATGACGTAGGAAAAACTAAAACTAAAAAAACACTGGATACAGGAAGAATAGTTTTTCACCGGCATGAATCGGAAGGAGTTAGTTATATCGCAAACTATGGAGGTTTCCTTAAATTAAGTTCTGCAGAGATTAGAGCTTTGAACAAATTTATGAAACTGCATCTGCGTCCCCTGATGCTTCATGTAGGGAAAAATGTTGGGCCCAAAGCTTTTTACAGGTTTTTTAAGAAATCCGGCAAAGAATCAGTGGAGATTCTATTGCATTCTATGGCTGATTTTACTGCTAAGCGGGAAGCCAGGGGTCGTACGGAGGAAGTTAAAGTGTATGAAGAATTCATACAGGATACGTTTAATAAGTATTATTTTAAAAAAGACATTTTCGTTTCCCCGCCAGCATTGGTAAATGGAAATGATATTATAAAGGCTTTAAAAATAAAGCCTTCTCCCGGGGTGGGTTATCTGCTAGAAAAAATATCGGAAGCTCAGGTGGAAGGTAAGGTAAGGGACCGTAAAGAGGCTTTAAGCTTGGCGGCCAAACTGGCCCAGGATAAAGTATTCAAAAAAAGAACCCGGCAAAAATAAATCAGGACCAGATAAAAGTAGAACAGGGGGAGGAGATTATGGACTATAAGGATAGTCTGCAGGTTATTGCTGATAGTATTAAGAAAGCTCAAAAGTTTTATGTATTGACGGGGGCCGGGATAAGCACGGAAAGCGGAATCCCTGATTTCAGGACTCCGGGCACCGGCCTGTGGAAAAAAATTAATCCCATGGAGTATGCCACTAGTAACGTTTTAAAAAAGGACCCTAAAACCTTTTATAAGGTTGTTTATTCCCGTTTTGCCAGTCTTTTATACGCACAGCCCAATAAGGCACACCTTATTTTGGCAGAACTGGAAGAAAAGGGTTACTTAAAGGGCATAATAACTCAAAATATAGATGGGCTTCATTATAAGGCCGGATCCCGGAAAGTATGGGAGGTTCACGGCCATACCAGGACCTGCCTATGCTCCACTTGTGACCGGGAATATCCTCTGAAATTATTATCTTCTCAGGTGGAAAAGGAGATCATTCCCCCTCTTTGCCAGGAGTGCGGTCATCCCTTAAGGCCCAATATAGTTTTATTCGGGGACCCTATGTCTCTTGATTACGAAGAAGCCTGTCGGGCGGTAAAAAGAGGTTGTGACTTTCTCCTTGTTGTGGGAAGCAGCCTGACTGTTTTCCCGGTGAGCCAAATACCCTCCTATGCAAAAAATCTGGCAGTTATTAACATTCAACCCACCGGGTATGATGATAAGGCTGTTGCCGTTATAAGGGAGAAGGCGGGCAAAACTTTAACCCATCTTCTGGAATATTTCTAGCTTTCTAATAAGAACACTTTCTAATAAGAATAATTAGCTTTTTATTTTGTCTTTAAAACATCCTTTTAACTGACCTTTCTATAATTATTAACCAAGCCAATAAAATCTTCAAATAAGCTCATAGAGTCATATGGTCCTGGATTCCCCTCGGGGTGAAACTGTAAGGAAAAAATGGGCAGTTCCAGGTGCCTCAAGCCTTCTACAGTAAAGTCATTTAAATTTATATGGGACACTTCTACAGGCTGGTTATCCAGGCTTTCTTTTTTCAGGGCATAACCGTGGTTTTGAGAAGTAATAAATACACTGCCGGAATTTAAGTCTTTTACCGGGTGGTTGGTTCCCCTGTGGCCAAACTTTAACTTGTAAGTATCTCCCCCTAAAGCCAGCCCCAGCACCTGGTGTCCCAGGCATATGCCAAATATAGGTATTTTCCCCAAAAGTTTTTTTACTGTATCTGTAACATAAGGTATTCTTTTGGGGTTACCAGGCCCGTTAGAGATTAATACTCCATCAGCCTTAAGGGACAGCATTTTTTCTTCTTGTGTGTCTGCCGGCAGAACTGTTATTTGGCAATTATTTGCCTTTAAAGATTCCAGTATACTTAGCTTACAGCCCAGGTCCAGCACTGCTATATGAGGACCGTCTCCGTAGATGGTATAAGGCTTATGGGAGGTGGCCTCTTTAACGTAGTCCACGTCTGAAAGAGATGGTGCGGATTTAACTTTTTCTATCAAGTCCCCGTCAGATAATTCCGGGTTAGTCGAGATAAAGCCTTTCATGGTTCCCTGTTTTCTCAAGTGCCTGGTCAGGGACCTGGTATCTACTCCCGAAATGCCTACTATTTCTTCCTTTTTTAAATAATCGGAAATCTTAAGCTCTGCCTGCCAGTGGTTGGGATTCTGGCAGTGCTCTCTGACTATCAGACCTTTAACCAGGGTTTTTTCTGCCTGAAAATCATACGGGTTAATTCCGTAGTTACCTATTAATGGAAACGTCAAGGTAACTATTTGCCCACAGTAAGACGGATCAGATATTATTTCCTGATATCCGGTCATACCGGTATTGAATACAACTTCTCCTCCTTGTTCCCCTTCATGCCCAAAGGATTCTCCATGATATATTTTTCCGTCCTCTAAAACCAGCCTTGCTTTCATAATATCCCCCCTTACTAAAAAACCTTAACCCGGAACCGGTTAAGGATATAATTTAAGCCAATTAACTAAACCACAGAAACTTCTGGCTACTTTTATTCCTTACCAGCCTCTCGGGACCAGCTTAAAGGTTTTTTACATTTAATATATATTATCAGATTCCCGGGTATAAAGCAAAAGCTATATGGGGCTGTCAGAGGACAAATTAGGGGGAATTCTTAATATAAGAAAATCATTTTCAGTATTTGAAAGCTTAACGACCAAGTTTAAAGATGCTTAA
>PWHX01000021.1 GCA_003555415.1 Syntrophomonadaceae bacterium
AAGACACAGAACTTTTGGCTATTAAAGTTGAAGATAAAATTGCATATGTAGACCTTTCCAGCCATCCTGTCGGCTCTTACGGACACGAAACGGAACAGGTAGCCGTTTATTCTATAGTAAATACTCTTGCCCAGTTAGATGAAGTTGATGCCGTCCAACTGCTAATAGAAGGCGAAATAATGGACACTCTCTCCGGCCATGAACCCATTGGAGAACCTCTAACACCCTTAAATTAAAATTGGCAAGGAAGCGGGGTGCTCTGACAACTCTGAACTCTGTGAACTTTTTGTTATCTTGACCACCAAGAAGGATAATCTTCATAGTATTCTTATGAAGATTATCCTTCTCTTTTTAATACTTATATTTTTGATCAAATTAATTGATCTTTTTTATTTCTTCCAAATCCGCACAGCAAACAGCTAACCCCATATCCCAACAGCTGCCGCACTGCAGGTTAACATTGGAAAATTCCCAAAACCTTTCAGGATATTTAAAGTGTAAATATTCCCACTGCAAAAATATCAACAGGGCCATGCCCAGCAGGCTATAAGTCCAGAAAGAAAAGACGTAAACATAAGGGGAAAAAATCATAAAATAATTCCAATTATAAATGCGACAGGTATTGCAGCACTTATTGCGCACAATCCAGGCCCCAAAAGGACACCAGATATTAATACAAACCTCATCCCCAAAATAAAATAAGACTACAATCATATGTATCCCTATCGCATTTACAGCCCCGGCATGGTAAAAACCACCAATAACCAAAAGAAGCGTCAGCCATAAAAGACCAGCCCACCCTGCACGACGGTTATATTTTTTTGTATAGCTCTGTAAAGCCTTTTTATCATAGGCTCTGGACGTTTCCCTGTAATGTTTGGCAAACCCCTTGCCACAGGAGATGCTTTTGTTAAATGCAGGAACAAAAACTCGAAGCATCTCCACCATAAGGAAGAGCCAAATCAAATGAAAGGTTTTAAAAAAAGAAATATCATAAAAAATAATTGTCTTTAAAAGCTCAAAATCGTATACTGCCAATCCGAAAGTCATCAACAAAACAACGGTGCGAAAGATAAACTTTACCCTGAGGTGCTTTTTAGAATTGGCTTTCATACTATTCTGCCCCCTTATTCTCCCTCCTCTGCCCTGCTCTGTTCCCCACCTCTATTCTCTTATATTATCCCATATTCTTCCCTTCTCTCCTTCTAAATCCTGTCTATATCGCGAGCCGGGCTACTTTAAAACAAACCTTTTTTTTAAAGTTATGGCTTCATGGGGGCAAAGTTCCTGACAACAGTAACAGCGGATACACTCATTCTTGTCAATTTCAGCTACCTTGTTTACTTTTATAATGCCCGGTGGACAACTGTGGGCACATATCTGGCAGCCCTGGCACTTGCCGGGTATAATTTTAGGCAGCGGCACAAAATAGTTTCTTAAAAACCGCACCAGAAAAGAAGGCACAGCACCCGTCACCGGACTATCTGAGTCAGCCTGTTTGAAAACTTTTACAGCAATGCTTTCCTCTTTGTCCCCTACTATCTCTATCTTACTAATATCGGTTACTCCAAAACCCTTTTCCCCAGCATATTTCAAATGTAAAACTTCTTCCGGGTTTATCCCCACCATTCTACAGGCAACAGCATCCGCCGCCACAGCATCCTGGCTCATCACCATAAACCCGGTAAAGCGGGGATCCCCCTTGCGGGGTCCGGGGCCTTCCATGGAAACAATACCGTCTACCAGGCTCAGGGCCGGCCTTACAGCACCTAAAAGGTCTACCAGCATCCTGCTAAAAAGCTCTATTTCGTTATATCGGAGATGTAAGCTGGCTTTGTGCCGACCGGAAATGCAGCCGTATAGATTCTTAACAGCTCCGGTGTATTTTGTCAGGTTGTGGGTTTTCAGGCGGGCCACACTAATAATTTTATCGACCTCATTTACCCGACGAGCCAGGGGGAAAGTCTTGCAAACTTCTCCTTCAGGAAAGCTAGCCTCAATATTATCTTCAAAGGAAACCAGGGGCACATTAAGCTCCTTTAAAGTGGCCGCCACGCCACAGGACTCTGCTACCTTGAAGACAGAACCAAACCCTGGGCTGTCCCCCACTTCTACCCTACCCTTCATTTCCTGGGCTACAGATGCTATACCTCCTACTACTGCAGGATGACTGCAAACAGCTTTTTCTACAGGGGAGGCCGCTAAGAAATTGGGTTTTAGCAAAACTCTTTTTTCATCAAAAAAATCTCCCTTTAAACCAAGAAGGGAGAGTCCTGTCACAATAGATTCTTTAACCAGTTCTTCCTGGTAACTGTTAACCTTTAACAAAGCGACCCGAACCAAACTCCCACAACCTTTCAAAAACTAAAGAAAATTCAATGCTTTTACACCAGCCTGGCGCAGTCAACTATCTCTTTTATTTTTTCCTCTTCTACGGGAACATCCTTAAAATTGCGGATACTCTTTCTTCTCTTAATTATCTCCATTATCTCTACATATAGACTTCTATATCGCTTTCTTCTTTTAGTTCCTGAGTTAAAATGGCTTTAACCTGGTCAACCTTTCGTTGTCTTAACTCTTCCTCTAACTGCAGTTTTATCTCTTCATAGTCAGGCATTTCTTCCATCTGCGCACTGTACTGTTCATATAAATTCTCTACTTCCTCTTCCGTCACTTCAAGTTCTTCTTCCTCTATATTTTCTTCTTTATATTGTTGGATATACTGCTGGGCAGTAAGCTGTTGGGCAATAACTTTCTTTAGATCCTCCGGTGTAAAGTTCATTAAAGATAGCTCATTTTCTAGAGCATCCTCATCACCCTCAAACTGGACCAGTATTTGTTGATATTCCGCCTGGACCATATCGTTGCTGACAGTTAATCCTTCATCTTCTGCCTGCTGCACCAAAAGAACTTCGTCTATCAATTCCTGAAGTACATCCCACTGCACCTGTCTAAGCATGTTTTCATTTTCTCTACTTTCTAAATTTACACCCTGCATCTCATACATCGCTTTTACCTGGGCCATATGAAAATTAAACTCGTCTTTTTTTATTTCCTCCTCATTTACTTCAGCTACTACCTCTGGAAGAGAAGCACTGCCCGTACCTCCCGTGGGACCTAAAACGTCAACAAAGACCACAGTAAAACTCAAAACCATCCCCACAACAATCACCATAGCAACAACTGTGTAAAAGCGTTTTGTCCGCTTATGCTTATTGCTTTTTTTATTTCCGTTCATATAAAACTCCTTTCTAGTTACTTGCCTCTGAATATTTCAGACTATTTACTAATCTAATTAAAAAGATGTATATAGCAAAAATAACCCTCTGATAATGAATGATAAAACCAGGACAAGGACAATGATAGCGGCAAATCTAAAGTGTTTATCTTTTCTCTGGTGCCTTAACAAACAGGAATGACAAAGATCAACATCCTCATAGCCAATCAGAGGAAATTGCTTTGCCGAATATCCTGTTTTAACTGAATATTGAAAAACCTCTTCCCCTGATATTTCTATGCCACAGTACCAACATCTTACCAAATTATATTAGCCTCCTGATATAAATATTATAATTATCTGTAGACCTGTTTATATATCTAAGTATATTATAACAAATTAACAACAGAGGGACAAAACATTATTAAAATAAAAACATCCGCCTTCATATGAACAAAGATTACAGTTTCCGATAAATATAAAACACCAGAATCAGTCCAATAACGCTTGCCAGGTTAATTCTAACCAATAAATCAAAATTCCAGGCAAGGATTACAAAATCTCCTGCTGGATTCCAACGCACTTCTTTAGATTCAAATATATAAGGAACCCCTAAGCCTGCCAGGATTTCTCCAATTATGCTGCCAATTAATAATCCAATCACCAGTAAGACAATCATTACTAATGGAGAATATTTTGCCTTTGCCATATATAAGTTCCTCCCTGCCGATACCTTAAATAATTTTACTATACTTCATATTATTCTTTGTTTTCTCCACAGGCTTTAAAAAACCTGCCTTTAAGCTCTATACCATCTATTTTTACAATTATTTTGCAGCAGGAAGGTAAATATAAAAGGTTGTCCCTTTTCCTGGTTCAGATTCAACAGTTATGTAACCTTCATGCTTTTTAATTATTGTATAAGAAATAGCGAGGCCCAGCCCGGTCCCCTCATCTTTTGAGGTATAAAAGGGGTCAAATATTTTCTGCAGATCATCACTGGCAATCCCTACACCCTCATCCTGAATAATTATTCTTACATAACTCCCATCCTCTAAATTTGCCCTGTGTTTTATTCCCTCGATACTTTCTATGTTTTCAACATACACTTTTATTTTTCCCCCATCAGGCATAGATTGAATGGCATTAATTATCAAATTGTTAATTACCTGACTGATCTGTACTTTATCTATTTCGACCAGGTAAAGGTCATCTGAAATGAAAAATTCACACTGTACGTTAGATCCGCTTAAAGAAAGGTTGGTTATCTCTTTAACCAGTGTTTCTATGGATTCAACCTTTTTAATCGGATTACCGCCCCTTGCAAATAGCTGTAACTGACTGGTTAATTCACTAGCTTGTTGGACTGCTTTTGAGGTTTCAGCAAGTTTTTCCAGCAGCTTTTCCTCATTATTTTTATATATCATGGCCAGTGAATTATTTCCCTGTATGATACTAAAAATATTGTTAAAATCATGGGCAATTCCTCCAGCCATCAGCGCCATATTCTCAAGCTTATTGGCCCTTAATAATTCCTCCTCAATCATTTTACGTTCTGTTACATTATCCATAATAATTTGTACCGCTTGCTTACCCTGATATTTAAAGGGTGCGAAAGTTAGCTCCACATCAATATCCTTACCCGTAATCTGTAATATTTTTGAGGGAAAAGACTTTATATAAATTTTCTTCTCAATTACTTTTTCTATTTTTTGAATGAATTCTAATGAATATCTTGGATGAAAATAGATATCCATAGGTTTACCTATAAGTTTTTCTGGGTCACTCAGGTTAATAATTTTTGCTGCTGAGGAATTTGCAAATACTACTTTGTTCTTTACCTGCACAAAAATAGCAAAAGGAAAAAACTCTACCATTTGTCGGAAATGTTTTTCGCTTTCTAAAAGCTCTGCTACGGCTTTTTTCAACTCCGCCGTTCTATCTCTCACTTTCACTTCAAGTTCGTCGCGAGCTTTTTGGAGTTCTTCTTCTGCTTGTTTCCGCCTACTAAGCTCCTCTTCCAGCTTATTGTTTAAATCAATCAATGATTCATTTTCATAATTTTTAGAAACAAATTTATAATTATTAAAAAACAGAGCAATAATTAAAATGATAAATCCTAAAAAAAGCATCATGTTAATAAAATGAAAAGAAAATAAATCCCACTTATATAAAATATATATAAAAGTCACTACCAGAAAAAAAAGAGCCAGGCAGCAAAGTATTAGCTTGTACTTATCTTTGTAAATGTCTGTATCCAAATCTTTATAAAGAGAAGCAACCCTCTTCACCGGAGGTCTTACGTATTTATAAAAAAGCATAAAAAGTACTATAGGAATATATACAATGATGTTTCCTAAAGCTCTTAAGTAGGTAATATCTTGAAGTTCTTCTAAAGAATATCCCAGCCCCATCATAAAAACTAAAACTATAAGTCCTTCTCCGAAGGTAACTAGCAGGTAAAATAAACCTATAATTAAAATGGAGCGAAATAAAGTTAATTTTAATACATAGGTAATTAATAAAAAATAAAAGATAATAAATATTAAAGGCCGGTAAATAGTATCAAAAAAATTAACGATAGAACCCGTTACAATAGAGCCTGAGATAATAAATATAATAATGGATCTGGTTTTAATATCTATCTTATAAAGCGTTTTAGTAAAAGCAATTATCAGAAAAGCATCTATACATGTAAATAAGTAGGTAATTAAGTAGTGAAGCATTATATTTATCCCCTTAAGTTCTATAATAAGACAATATATGTACCTTCAACATTTCCTATATTATCCCTTCACATTTAAACTTTATAATTTTCAAATCTGAACCTGTTACAATATACCGAATCCTATAAGCAGCTCTATGGAAGCCACCATCAGAAATAGCAGCATTATCAATGCGGTCGCCCCATTTAACCATTTTGGCGGGAGCCACTCCTTTCGGTTTTCTAAAAGGGGCTCAACAGCCGACTGCTGCTGTAATTTTCTTAAACCATATAGCAACCCCATCAGGGCCAATAAAACTATCATTAATAAAACAAGGTAACTATCCAACATTTGAGGCAGCCCATAATTTGCAGCAAGGTATAAATAAATTGAAGCAATAACATTATTCAAAATATGATAATAGATGCCAGCCCACAAGGAACCGGTTTTTATTACTACCAGCCCTATCATAAGGCCCAGGAATAAAACACTGATTATATTTGTAAAGGATACATGAAATAAGGCAAAAAGAAATGTGCTGAAAATCAGTGCTGAAAGGGGAGTACCCTGGAGTTCAAAAGAAGGCATTATAGCTCCCCTAAAAAGAACCTCCTCGCAAATTCCTGCAGATATACCCAAAACAAAAAAATAACGCAACAATTGTCCAATACTTTCCGGGGGAGGAATTATCTCTAGAGGCTCAAACCCAAAGTACATAAGCAGTCCTACAAGTAAAGATGCCCCCAGCATACTCAGAATCCAGGCAGACACAACCAGAACTGTGATTATAGGAATAAACCTCTTTTCCAGCGGCTTAATCCTGGCAAAAGTCTCCAAATCAACATTGTAACGCCTCAAGTACCATAGTGCAGGCATCAGAATTATTACCCACATGGTTATGAGCATCCCTATTTCGAAATGCATAACTTGAACTATTGAACCAAGAAATATAAGTAAAAGAAATACAAACAGAAGGGTACGGGATGCCGAACGTGTTGACGGCCTTAACGGTTCTTTATCCGATTGTTCCCGCTTATCATTTTCCACCATAAAGCTCTCCCCTTATTTTTTTAGTTTACTTTCACAAAAAAAATTTTTTTACTTTTAATAGATTCGACGTCTAACCTTTACAATCCTGTTATCTCTTTATAATAGCTCTACCCTTATGATGCAGTTCAGCCTCTTTAAAAATTGTAAAACCTTCCTTCAATATTAAACTTATACTGCAGGGTTTTTATATTGATATATAGAAATATAGTAAAATGCATA
>PWHX01000073.1 GCA_003555415.1 Syntrophomonadaceae bacterium
GGTAGGTGAGCAAGGTGGGTGTTAGGGATGCAGCAGGGTGGTGGTTTTTGGCAGGCAGCTGGTGTTGTTATGTTATTTGGTTTGGGAGGTTAGGGTGTTAGGTAGGAAAGGAGGTATTAGTGTAGGGGTAAGTATAAGAATAGGTAATGGGGTTATAGTTTTTTTAATACATCCAGACCGGAGGGGGCTTGCGCTCCGTTATTTGGAAAGATTTACCATTGTTGAAAGGGCGGGTCTTTTGCATACAGCTGAGGGTATATTATATAGGATAGGGATAGGGGGGCGGGTGGTTGACTATAATCTGCCAACATATATATGGTTGGTTTTATAAAGGGAAGTATGGGCGGAGGGCTGCCCGGGGTTTTGGCTGTGGCTGATAGAGCTTCCACCATGTCATGCATCACACACGGAAGGATACTGTTTTATTTATATGAACCTGAAGCCGGTATCCGTTCTTATTTCGGCGGGTGGTGGTGCAGTCTTTAATGATGGGGTGGGAGGTGGTGCCGGCTGGAATCGGGGGCAATCCTTTCCCTTCACCATCAGGCTGCTGATAAGATTATTATTGTAAATCATCAACCTGTTTGGGTATGTTCTCGGCTCTCCGTTTGCCCCTGATAGAGCCGGAGCTTCTGCCCATTATCCTGGCTATCTCTTTATCAGTGTATCCCCTGTCAACCAGAGATTTTAAGCGGCGTGTCTCCTCTGGACTCCACGTGTTGTATTCTTTTCTGGTCAGGCCCAATAAGTCTATTTTTTTATAAACGGAAGGGGTGGTTCGGTTAAGCTCTTTTGCTATCTCTTCTGTGTATTTCCCATTTTTTATCATTTTGCGTAAAAGTTTTTCTTCTTTTTTGCTCCACTTTTTTAGGGGATAGTCCCTTGTTTCAGTTAACTGTAGGTTCTGCTTTTTAATCCGAATGGTATCTGCAGTTCTATCGGTTAAAATATCCTCCGATATTTCTTTTACAGACAGGCCTTTTTTAACCGCCTTTTTTAGCATTTGTTCTTCCTTTTTGGTCCACTTCTTTTTTGGTTTGTTCTGCAGCCCTATATACCTGCGTTTTGATTCTACGGCTTTCCAGGTCCGTTCTGTCCCGAACTTTTCGTTTAGCTTTTGGGCAATCTCCTTGTCGGTATGCCCCTGGTTAAAAAGTTTTTTAAGTGTATCTTTCTGCCGGTCAATCCAGTGTGCTCCCATAATGATTTCTCCCTCTATTGTTTTATGTTCTTTAAAAATCAAGAAAACCCTTTGTTTGCAATAAACATTAACTACAGCGGCAAAAAAAACAAGTATACTGCAGATAAACAGAGCATAAAGGCAGAATATTCGTTTAATTAATAATCATCGGCCTCCCATGGGGTTGACGTTGTATGAACAAAATGTTATTATTTTAATGCATTAAAGGGAGACTCCATTTTTTAAAAAACAGAGGTGAAAAGCAGGGATGGAACATAAAAAGGAGCTGAATGACAGGGTTACTTTTAGAATCAACCATGAGGAGTGGGTGGAGTTTAAGAAAGAATGTCAGAAGTATAATTTACCGGCCAGTATTGTTATGCGCCAGTTCATCCAGGATTTTGACGATATAATAACCATAAAAGACCTTTTTTCAGAACAAAACCCCGGATAACTTTTTATCTTATAAAGGGGGGGGTTTTATGAAAATCAACCGTAAAAAAGAGAGGACATATTGTTTTGAAGAGCTGGACCCCGAGCATATACGTGAAATAGAGCTGGGATTAAGAGCCCGCAAACGGCATCTGGTTAATAAAGAGGAGAACAGCAGACCTGAAGTGCAAAAATCAGTTGAATCCATTGAGGAACTGCTGGACGAGCTGGCAGAAGCCAAAGGAAAAGTTCTTATATAGCATTCTCTTGCCTGCCTTAAAGCAGGTTTTTTTTATCTATTTTATTTTAGACCCCAAAGCAAGCTGTTAGGCCCTGTACTGGGGAGGTGAGCAGCACATGAAAGCCGGCAGATGTCCCCGATGTGAGCGCGTTTATTTTTCCATTGACATAAAAGTAGGCCGAAAGGTTAAGTGTCCCCACTGTGGTGCTCAATATAAATTTAAAAAGAAACTGAAACTGTCAGTATCTCAGGCTGAAAAAGAAGCTAAAAAAAGGGGGAGGGAAGTCCCCATGGAAATAATGTATGCAGCTTCTGAATGCTTCCCTTTTGTCAAGTCCGGAGGGCTGGGAGATGCTGTATTCTCTCTTGGTCAGGCTATAAAAAATAGAGACATAAATAGTTCTGTTGTTATACCCAAATATGAAGAAATTTTCCTCCACTTTCAAAACAAAATGACAGAGGTGGACAGTTTTATTGTTCCTGTAGGCTGGCGTGAAAAAAAGTGTCAGGTAGAAAAAATCTCCTATGAGGGCATAGATTTTTATTTCATTTCCAATAAACACTATTTTGAGCGTCAGGGGCTTTATGGTCATCTAGATGATGCGGAACGTTTCACTTTTTTTAGCCGGGCAGTGTTGGAGATGATTTATCATTTTGACCTATCACCGGACATAATACACTGTCATGACTGGCAGACAGCCCCAATCAGCATCTTATTAAACACGGTTTATAAAAATGACCCTTTTTATGCAAAGCTGGCCACAGTTTTTACCTTCCATAATATAAACTACCAGGGTATTTTTCCTAAGGAAGTACTTTCTGATATTCTGGGGCTAAATAAGAAGTATTTTACTCCAGAAAAACTGGAATACTTTGGGCAGATTAATTTTTTGAAAGGAGCAGTTAAGTATGCGGATACTTTAGTTGCCCCCAGCCGGGAATATGCCCGGAAAGTCAAACAGCCTGAATTTGGAAAAGAATTAAGCTCCCTTTTTAGCAGGAGAGAAGAGGATTTATACGGTATAGTTCAGGGTGTAGATAAAAAAGAATATAATCCTGCTTCTGATTCCTATATATTCCAGAATTATCAGCGCAGGTATGCTGATTTGGATAAGAAACATTCAAACAAAATTAAGCTGCAGCAGAGTTTAGGTCTGCCCCCCGACCGGGATATACCTCTTCTGGTGATGGTCTCCAATCTGGAGGCCCATAAAGGTATTGATTTACTGCTGGAGGCCATCCCCCCTTTGTTAGAAGAAGAGTCACTCCAGATAATTATTTTAGGTAGAGGCCAAAACGAATATGAACAAAGCTTAAAATATATCGGCTGGCAAAATCCAGATAAATTTTCGGCCAATATCACCTTCAATGAGAATTTAGCCCGTAAAATATATGCCGGGGGCGACTTTTATCTTCAGCCTTCCCGGTCTGTACCCTGTGGGATGTCCCCCTTAATTGCCCTGAGGTATTTGACAGTACCTATTATCCGGGATGTTGGAGGTCTCTGTGAAGAAATTGAAGAATTTAATGAAGATAATCCTGATGGTTTTGGTTTTGTGTTTGAAACATTTGAGGCCCGAAAGTTTTATCAGAAGATAAAAGAAGCTCTAAGATGCTATCAAGATAAAAAATGCTGGTCGAAACTTATAGAAAACGCCTGCAGTTATTCTTATGACTGGCAGGATGCCGCGGATAAACATCTGGAAGTTTATAAGAAGACTTTAAATAAAGGCTGAAAGAAAAAATTAATATTAATCGGGCTGATAAAACAGAGGTCCTAAAAGAGATAAAAAGATGTGTTGGAGCTCAGTTTGACCCCCGGTTGGTAGGGGAGTTTATTGAGTTAATAACAGAGGGCATAGATTAAGATTAGAAAATATTTTTTGTGAGTGCTAAAAAATCTAAAATAAAAAACCCTATTATTTAGCTGTCATATGCCAAACAATAAGGATAAAGGAATAGATAATTAATTTGTATAAAAATAAAACAAGGTTCCAAGAAATCTTTATCAATTCCCTGACCGCTTACTTATCTATTTTTTTCAAATTGATTACCTGCAGTGCTTTCCTGACTGTCTCCTTTATTTCTTTCCGACTTCCTTTAGATTCCTATCGGGAAACAGTTTAACCTGTTTCCTTCAATTCCTCCTGGTTGCCGGAAATCCATAAATTCAATAACAGTTAGTTCTGCATTCTGCGGTTGATCAATTTTACTTTCATAGAGCTTTCATCTCGGCCAGTTCCTTTTAGGACATCTCGGAACCTTGTATAGAAAAGTATAATTTATACACCTTAAATATGCAAGGCCAATTTAGTTGAATTATAGCCAATTAAAATAATTTATTGTACCGTATATGTGATTAACTCATATTTGCACTATTTTTCAAAATATTCTATTATGAGCTTGACATTCAATAAAAATTACAATATGAAGCTCTAAAAGAAAAAACCCCAGTTAAACTCTTTGAAATCTAGAGCCCAGCAATCACTGGGGGCAATAAATTCATAGCGTCTTACTTTAAATTGGCTTAAATCAGTTGTTATTTACAAGCTTTTTTTAAAAGATAAAACTTGATGGGAATTAAATAAGGGTTGTTTAAGAGCGAAATCATTATAAATTAACCGATAAGTAATTATGATTAGAATAATTGCAATTAACAAATACTTGTTGTAATGATATAATTATTATAAACAGAAGCAATATTTATTACAGTCAGCGAAAAAAAGAGGTGAAAAAAGTGGGAAAAGATGATATTACTAAAAAATTAGATGAATTAAAACCTGTTTTACAAAACAAATATAATGTCAAAAGGATTGGTGTGTTTGGTTCTTATGCCAGGGATGAACAGAGAGAAGAAAGTGATATAGATTTATTAGTAGAATTTAATAAACCAGTGGGCTTGAAATTTGTCTCTTTAAAATTATTTTTAGAAAAAGCATTGAATAAAAAAGTTGATCTTGTAACCAAAAATGCTTTACGCAAGGAAATGAAAGAAGATATATTGAAGGAGGTTAAATATTGAGAAGCAATGAGCTATATTTAAAAGATATTCTGGATTCAATAAAAAAAATATATAACTATATTGATGATAAAAATTTTAATACTTTTAGAAATCATGAAATGATGAAAGATGCAGTTCTAAGAAATTTAGAAATAATCGGTGAAGCTTCAAATAATATTTCTGATTCATTGAAAAAGAAGTATCAAAATATTCTCTGGTCAGAGATTATTGGGTTGAGAAATATAGTAGTTCATGATTATTTCGGTGTTGATTTAAATATAATATGGGAAATAATAAAAAAGGATTTACCTGAATTTGAAAAGCAAATACAGGAGATATTAAAAAAAGAATTTAACAACACTTCAGATTGATTTTTTTAATAAAGAGTTTTATATTTTAATGCGGCAGTCCATTTACGGGCTGTTTTTTTGTTTTCCCAACCAATTACAAAACCAGTTTCTCGATTACAAAAAATAGAAGACTCTACCGTTCAAGAATTTCATTCAACGTTCCGTTTAAGCTGAAAAAATCATTTCAGATAAAACTACGCTTTTTTAAAAAAAGAACAATTCCGTTACGGAGAATTCTACATTATATGTTGGTTGTTAATATAATGCTTTGATGACATACCAACTTCACATAACCCAGGGACATGTGAATGTCAAATAATTTCACATTGTAAATGTGCCTTAATATTACCTGGTGAATATTTCCCTTTTTCATTATTTTTTCCTGGCTTTTTCTTTAATTTTAGTTTAAATATATCTGCATATATAGTTTTAATTAATTTAGGCCCACCGGGCTTAATGTAACACAAAGATAGAGAATTGCAGTATATTTCTGGTTTAAACTATTTATAATCATATACTTTGAAAAAATAAAAATATCAGAATATGGTAAAAAAAGAGGTTATTAGATATTTTATGAGAATTATTATAAATAAAGGAGGTAAAAAAATGAAATTTAAAATTTTACTTGTAGCCACTTTAATTTTATTTATTTCAAGCTTTATGATAATGGGGACTACATATGCTCAAGAGGACTTTAATTTAAGAGGGGGAGTTACTTACACAACTTTAAGTGATGATGATGTTCAGGAGGGGTTGGATAGGGGTTTTGGCTTCTATGTTGGCGGAGAATATCCTTTAACTGATTTTCTAAAGGGTATAGTCCAACACGAAAGATATTATTTTAGTCAAACTTTTACTTATAATGGAATAACTGCTGTAAAAATAAATCTTAATGCTATTGTTGGACTTCTCTCATTAGATTTAATGGACGAAGAAGAAATAAGTTTTGCTTTAATGGGAGGACCTGGATACTATTTTGGTAAAATATCTGCGGAAGAAGAAGGTACTACTTTATCATGGAATTTAAAACCTTCTTTTGGATTTAAATTTGGAGCTGGAATTGATTATCCAATGCAAGAAAATTTAAGTTTTAATGCTAGTGGATTTTATAGAATGTTAGAAACTACCATAGCAGATATGGATGATTTAGAAGACGGGGATTTTAGCGGGTTAGAAATTAGTGGTGGTTTAATTTATAATTTCTGAATTAACGAAAGCAATACAATAATAAAAATAATATTTGATTAGTTATTAGGTTAGGCTGGAGGTAAAACTCCAGTCTTTTTTATTATCAAAAAAATATTTTAGGTTGTTCCGTTTACCTGAAAAAAATATCATTATTTCAGTATTCTTTTGTATCATTTACAGCTATATATTAGTACATATGTTTGGTTTTAGTGTTTATTTGTATTATAAAATGCAGTATTGTAAAAATGTAAAATCAGGATTACTGTTATGTAAGGGAAGTTATCTCCAATGTAACAAAAGGCCCCCTGTATTATATTTATTTTAACCTTCACTAAAGAAGGAAAAGAACCTCTCTTCCGCTAAGTAATATTAATACTAAGGATGCTGTGTTGTAAATGTCACATAATTTTACTTTAAAAATGTTCAATAAAATTCCCTAATTCATATTTACTTATTTTGTTATTTATCCCAGTCTGTTTTTTCTTTAATTTTGATTTAAATATCTCTGCATATATAATTTCGATTAATTTTGGCCCACCGGGCTTAATGTAACACAAAGGCAATTAAGTAACATTCAACCAAAAAC
>PWHX01000140.1 GCA_003555415.1 Syntrophomonadaceae bacterium
AGGGGGGCTCCTGCTAAATAGTCAAGATTTTTAGTTCCTCCAAAAAAGGTTTTCAGAAAGACTTTCCCCCTTCCTTCCTGTACTTCACCAATAATTTCAGCATCCTTACCCAGGGAGCCCTCCTTTAAAAATTCTACAAACTTTTCAGCCTGGCTGCTTTTTATAATACTGATAAATTTACCCTCATTGGCCAGGTATAAAGGATCTAAGCCCAGCATTTCAGCTGTGCTTCTTACTTCTTCTTTGACCGGCACTTTATCTTCATGGATAATAAAATCACATCCTGAAAACCCGGCTATCTCCTTTAAAGTAGTAGCCAGTCCGCCCCGGGTAGGATCCCGCATAATTCTAATTCCGTCAAAATTATGCAGAGCTCTCTCAATTAACCGGTTTAAAGATACACAGTCGCTCACAAGATTATCTCCTGTTCCCAGTTCATGGCGATGAATCATAATGGTTAAACCGTGATCACCTATGGTACCGTTAATAACAATTTTATCTCCAGGGGTAATAGCCTGGTAACCGGGTAACTCGTCCTTAAGGAGATAACCAACCCCGGTAGTATTTATAAATATTTTATCACCATGCCCCTTTTCCACTACCTTGGTATCTCCAGCAACTATTTGAACTCCTGATTTACTGGCTGTTTCAGCCATAGATTTCACAACTCTTTGCAGATCAGAAAACAGCAGTCCCTCCTCCAGTATAAAAGCAGCAGTTAAGTAACGGGGAACAGCACCACTCACCGCTATATCATTAACCGTGCCACAGACTGCCAGCTTACCAATATCACCTCCGGGAAAAAATAGCGGTGAAACTATAAAGCTATCGGTAGATATAACAACTTTTTCAGCACCGGGTGAACTTAAACTTACTCCATCTGTTAAAGCATTAAGAGGTTCACTGTCAAAGTATTTTAAAAATACTTCCTTTACTAGTTTATGGGTTAAAGCACCACCGTCACCGTGGGCTAAAATAATAATTTCCGACAAAATATTTTCTCCTTTATTCTGGTTAATTGTTATCGTACTGGTAATGCACCCCACAAGCTCCTTCAGGAGAAACCATACACGTTCCAACCGGCTTTTGGGGCTTACATTCCTTCCCAAACAAATGACATTGATGGGGGACAATCTTTCCCGTAAGAACATCTTCGCAACGACATTCCTGGGGTATATTAGGGGTAGAGATTTCTACTGGGAAACGTTTAGAAGCATCAAATTTCTTTAAATCTTCCTTTAGATCTAGCCCGCTGTAGGGAATATTACCGAGTCCTCTCCAGGATTTTTCCACCACATCATAAAACTCCTTTATAACCCTCTGAGCTGTCCTGTTTCCCTGATCCCTCACCACACGAGTATAGTTGTTGTCCACCTGGCAAGCTCCTTCCAGCATCTGTCCCATCAAATTATCTATAGCCCCTAAAAGGTCCACCGGTTCAAATCCTGCTACAACTCCAGGAGTGCTGAACTCCTGGCTTAAAAAATCAAAGGCTTCTCTGCCGATAACCGCACTTACGTGACCAGGCAGAATAAAACCATCTACTTTTAGATCACAATCAGTAAGGAGAGTTCTTAAAGCAGGAGGCACTAGTTTATGAAGGGATAACACAGAAAAATTCTTTAAGCCCTTATCTTCTGCTTCCTGTAGACTTAAAGCTACCATGGGCGCAGTGGTTTCAAACCCCACCCCAATAAAAATCAACTGGTGGCATGGATTCTTCTCAGCCCACTGAACAGCATCAGAAGGAGAGTAAAACACTTTCACCCGGGAGCCTAAAGCCTTTTCCTGTTCCAGGGATGAATGACTCCCCGGCACGCGAAACATATCACCAAATGTGCCAATCGTGACATTTTCCAACCTGCTTAAAGCAATTATCTTGTCCATATCGCCGTAATCAATAACACATACCGGACAACCCGGGCCACTTCTTAAATCTATCAAGTCTTCCAGGGCTTTCCGTAATCCCGTTTTTGAAAAAGCTACCGTATGCGTCCCGCAAACCTCCATAAAAACAGGGGACTTTCCTAATTTTTCCCTTAGCTCCTGCCCCTTTCTTTTAACCCTCTGTAAAATACGGCGGGAAAGCTGACGGTCACGGTACATCAATAGCCTTGCCCTTTCCTCTTCTTCCTTTTTTAAGATTCTTTTCCCCATGATTAAGCCACCTCAGCTTTCTGCTTATTTTTCTTCTTCTACTTCTAATACTTCATCCCAAAGCTTTATCCTTTCCTCAGCATCACCTTCATCTATTTTTTCCAGAGCATATCCAGCATGTACCAATACATAATCATCTACCTCAACATCGGGCACAAGAGTAATGCCAACCCAGCGGGGCACTCCAAAAGAATCTACCAGGGCTGTTCGATTTTCATTACTTATCATTACAACTTTTCCAGGTACTCCCAGACACATGATTTTTCCACCTCCAATTCGCTATTGCTGCCTGACCCAGAGAAATTCCCCCATCATCAGGCGGTACTTTATGGTGCAAAAATACTTCATAGCCTTCTTCCTCCAGCAATCCCTTTAATTTTACCTGGAGGTACCAATTATGCCATACTCCCCCGCTAAAAACCACTTTTTTTATACTGCTCTTAGAATTAACAATCCCGACGGTTTCCCTCAAAATAGCCACCAGGGTATCATGAAAACGCCTGGCAATATAAACCCTGTTCTTCCCCTTTAAAAAATCTTCTGTTATACTTTGCCAGATTAAAGAGGGGTTTATCTCCCTCCCCTTAAATTCATAAGGGTAAGGATTAAGCTCCGGCAGATTGCCCCCTTCATCGGTGCACAAAAGTTCTGCTAGTTCAACAGCCGCCTGCCCTTCATAAGTGTTATTCTCGCAGACACCCAGAAAGGCTGAAACAGCATCAAAAAAACGGCCACAGCTGGACGCAGGAGGGCTGTTGAAATTATTGTCCAAAAGATTTAAAATGAGCTGTAATTCATTTCCATAAGCACCAAACCTCTTTTCAGCCAGGTTTTTACCTTCTTCACCTAAGCAAGTGTAAAGATAAGAAACAGCCATTCTCCAGGGTTGTTCTACCCCTTTCTCCCCACCAGGCAAGGGGGTATAGGTCAGGTGAAATTCCCTTTGAAAATCTAAATAATCTCCTGTTAAAACTTCAAACCCCAAAATGCGGCCATCGGATCCGTAACCTGTCCCATCCAGAATTAATCCGATTACAGGTTCCCTTATCCCATTTTCTGCCATACAACTAGCCATATGGGCGTGATGATGATGAATGGGATACTTAACCTTCCCTTCCATTTCTAAAGCCAAACCTGAAGACCTGTAGTTAGGGTGCATATCGTAAGCCAGTATTTGCGGTTCTATTTCATAAATTCTCTTAAAATGTTCAAGACTTGTTCTAAAGTGATCTTCTGTTTGAATATTGTTCATCTCTCCTATATATTGGCTTAAAATTGCCTGTTTTCCTGTTAAAAGGCAAAAAGTATTTTTTATTTCCCCACCCAGGGCTAATACAGTTTCTTTTATATCTAAATCTTCAACTGGGCCAGGAATAATAATGGGCTGAGGAACATAACCTCTGGAGCGGCGGTACATCTGCTTCTTTCCTTCAATTACCGTTAACAAAGAATCATCGCACCTGTTTACTATATCCCGGTTGTGAAAAAGAAAATAGTCTACAATCCCTTGCAATTCTACCTGGGCGCTCTCGTTATCTTTAGTCAGGGGCAGGTCTTTTAGGTTGGCACTAGTCATTACTAGTACATCGAAGGAACCGTTAAACAATAAAAAGTGTAAAGGAGTATAGGGAAGCATCACTCCTAAAGTATTCAAGTGGGGTGCAATTTCTAAAGGCAAAACATTGTCTTTCTTTTTTAGAATAACCATAGGAGCCTGAGGAGAAGATAGAAGCTTTTCTTCAGCTTTATTTAAATAACAGTACTGCCTGACCGTCTCAACATCCCTCATCATAACAGCAAAAGGCTTGAAAGGCCTGTCTTTTCTTTTTCTTAAGGCATTTAATACCTGGCTGTTTCTGGCATCACAAGCTAGATGGAAACCCCCTAAGCTTTTAATAGCTACCACTTTGCCTTGTTTTAAAATATCCCAAGATGTATTTAACCAGTTTCCTTCTACTACCCTACCCATCTTATCTACCACGGTAATTTGGGGACCGCAGGTAGGACATGCTGAAGGCTGGGCATGAAATCTCCTTTCTGCCGGGTCGTAGTATTCCCAGCTACAATCCTTGCACATGTTAAAAGCTGCCATAGTTGTTTTATCCCTATCGTAAGGTAGATCTTTTATCAACGTAAACCGTGGACCACAGTTAGTGCAGTTGGTAAAAGGATATAAATAATATCTTTTATCCGGATTCAACATATCCTCCTGGCAATCTTCACAGCAGGAAACATCAGGAGGAACTAGAACCTCCTTCAAAGTATCACCCATGCTGGCTGTAATAGTGAAATCCTTAAACCCCTTACAGGACACTTCTTCTTTTTTAATATCACTTATAACAGACAACCTGGGAGCACAATTTACTAGATTCTGATAGAAAAGCTCAAGTTTTTGTTTTTCACCTTGAATTTCGATTATCACTCCACGGCTGGAATTTAAAACAGTTCCCTTAAGTCCGTACTTACCGGCTAAATTAAAAACAAAGGGGCGAAAACCAACCCCTTGAACTATGCCTTTTATTGTTACCCGGTAACAAGTTGAAATTTCTTTTTTTGCATGTCCTTGAGCCACCAGCACCACTCTCCTTTGCCTTCACCGTTAACTGCTGAAAGATGGTAAATTTTCATGTTGACATTTATGTCATTTATTTCTTCTGTTACCCTTTCTAAATTAAAATCTGTAAGGTATTAATCTATTTTATTTATTATACAGGCATTTGCCTATCTGAAGATTAATGGATATTTGGCCGATTTATCGCTGCCTTCGTCTACACTGAGAAGAGCTATTTTGTAGTCCTCTTCCAGGTCAAATTCTGCGGGACAGACCAGGTTTCCTACATTTTCTATAAGCAAGATATCTATATCTTCTAAAGACATTTCTTTCAATACACCGGCAATCATACCAGCATCGAGGTGACATGCACCGGCTGTAAAACCTCCCCTTAATCTCCTTCAAAATATTCTACAAAAAATTCTCTGCCGCTAATTATTTCCGTTAATTTGCTGGTACATTCAGGACAACTGTACTTCAGCTTTTTCGGGTTAAAGGTGTGATTACATTCCCGGCACTGCAGCTGGAGAGATCGGTTTTCAATTACAAGATTGGCTCCATCAGCTGAAGTGTTGTGGCTAAGAGTTTCAAAAGAGAATTCTAAAGCCTCGGGCATAGTAGCAGTCAACTCACCTGTGACAACTTTAATATTTTTAATTTTTTTAATACCATGTATTTCCGCCTGTCCCAAAACAGTATCTAAAAGTTCCTTAACCAGAGCAAATTCATGCATAATACTTTCTCCTTCTGTTATAAATTATCTATTCCTGGGAATAAATAATTAATTATGAAAAACAAATCTTCTTTAAGTAATAAAAAAAACATTCTGATTCTTGGAGTAGGAAACATATTAATGTCCGATGAAGGAATAGGTGTTTATATAATAAATAAAATGGTATCCCTTGACCTCCCAGAGAATGTTGAGCTCCTTGATGGAGGTACCGCAGCTTTAGATTTAATTCCCTATTTAAGGGGAAAGGATAAAATAATCATTATTGATTGTATCGACACTAAAGATCCCCCGGGAACCGTTTACAGACTATCTCCCGAGGAACTGGAAGAACTAAATAATTTTACGGCTAGTTCCATGCACCAAATCGGACTGGCTGAAACTATTAAAATGTCAATGCTCCTGGGAAATAATGCAGATATAGTTATTATCGGCATAACACCAAAAAATTATGATGACTATAAAATAGGGCTAAGTCCGGAATTAAAATCAATCGTTCCAAAGTTAATAAGTATTGTTTTAAAAGAAATTCAGCCGTAAAAGCTTTTTTCTATAGTTTTTATAAATAATAAATTATCCTTGATAATATCATGGTTTTACATTAAACTATTTTTGTAAGTAAAAACATATATAAACAGAAAGGAACACTAAATGTTTAATGCAGATATTTTAGATATTACCCTTATAGGGTTTCTGGCAGGTATAATAGGAACAGGCTCAGGAGGTCTTTTAGCCCTTTTACTTAGGAAGCCTAAAAATGAACTTCTCAGTTTTATTTTAGGCTTTGCCGGAGGCATAATGCTAGCTATTGTATTTACGGATCTTTTACCGGAAGCTATTGAAATTGGTGGCTTTACCACAGCTTTATTTGGCCTGGTTATGGGAACCATTCTCATACTATTAATAGATTTATATCTACCTCATGCACACTTCTCTGAAAGTAAAGATGGCGGTCCTTCATATGTTAGAACAGGGATTATGTTAGGGTTGGGGATTGCCATGCATAATTTGCCTGAAGGTATTGCTATAGGAGCAGGATATGTAGCATCACCTAGCGTAGGCCTGGCTCTGGCGGTTACTATTTCCCTACACAATATTCCTGAGGGCTTGGCTATGGCAACGCCTATGAACGCAGGTGGCTTGAATGTATTTAAAACTTTGCTGTATACAGGTATGGCGGGGATCCCCATGGGCATAGGAGCATTTATCGGCTCAACCATCAGCAATATATCACCTTACATTTTATCAATATCCTTGGGCTTTGCTGGAGGAGCAATGTTATATATAATCTTTGACGAACTTATCCCTGATGCTCACAATATTGCCAAAGGACATTCAGGAACTTTCGGTGCAGTTTTTGGGGCAATTGCAGGAATATTATTGCTTTCTATTCTGCATTAATTCCGCAACCATTGTCTTTTATAGTTATAATAACTGAT
>PWHX01000095.1 GCA_003555415.1 Syntrophomonadaceae bacterium
AGTAGTAGATCCTCCCCGGAAAGGATGTGCCCCAGAGCTTTTAGATACTATTTTGCATGCTGTTCCTGAAAAAATTATCTATGTTTCCTGTAACCCTTCAACACTGGCCCGGGACCTTAAAATTCTTTGTGATAAGCTTTATGATGTAGTAGAAATTCAACCTGTGGATATGTTCCCTTACACAAGCCATGTGGAGTGCTTGGTAATGCTGCGAAGGAGATAGGCAGGAGGGTACTTCTTCGTAATTAGCCAAAATAAAAAATGCGTGGTTTTGCACGCATTTTAAAAAATATTTTATAAAATTATTGCAATCAGGCCACCGCTTCCCTCGTTAATAATTTTGGATAAGGTTTCCTGCAGCTTATCCTGAGCATTAGGCGGCATATTGGAAAGCTTAGACCCTATACCATCTTGAACCAGAGCATGAAGTGATTTACCGAAAATGTTGGACTCCCAAATTTTTTCTGGATTCTCCTCATACTCATCCATGAGGAAGTTTACCAGATCTTCACTCTGCTTTTCACTTCCCACTATAGGTGAAAACTCGGAAATTACATTTACTCTAATCATATGCAGTGAAGGAGCGCTGGCTTTAAGCCTGACCCCAAACCTATTACCCTGCTTATATATTTCCGGCTCTTCTAAAACCATTTCTTCTAAAACAGGAGGTACAATACCATACCCTGTTTCTTTAACATCTTCTAAAGCATCAGCCAGTTTATCATATTCTTTTTTAGCTATAGAATACTCTTTCATAATCCTTAAAAGATCAGCTTTGTCTTTAATCTCTTCTCCACATATTTCTGTTAATATTTGGTCATACAGGCTTTCCGGAGATATTATATCTACCGAAGCCTCTCCACTACCTAAATTCATTTCAACTAAATGTACATCCTCAATAAATTCATATCCATCTAAATTCTCTACCAATACATCAATATCTCTCAGCTTTTTGATGTTGGAAATGTTTTCTCTGATTGCCTCGTTAAAACCTTCCTTCAACCAGTGATCTTCATAAAGAACTTCTACCCATTTAGGTAAATTTATATTTACCTGTCTTACCGGGAATTCTAAGAGCACTTCTTGTAGAATACTATTAACGTCTTCCTCTTTAAGTTCTAAGCAGCTCAGGGATATTACAGGAACACCATGTTTTTCCTGAAGTTCCTCCTTAAGCATAAATGCTTCCTCAGACATCGGCCTGGTTGAGTTTAATACAATCACAAAAGGTTTATCTATTTCCTTTAATTCCTGTATTACCCTCTCTTCAGCATCAATATAGTTTTCTCTGGGGATATCTGCTATAGTTCCGTCGGTGGTTACTACCAGTCCAATAGTAGAATGGTCACTTATAACTTTTCTTGTACCTACTTCTGCAGCTTCCTCAAATGGTATATCGTAATCAAACCAAGGAGTCGTAACCATTCTGGGCCCATTCTCATCATCATAGCCTACAGCACCTGGAACCATATACCCCACACAATCAACCAGGCGAACACGCATACTTATATTCTCTCTTATAGTAACTTCTACAGCTTCTTCTGGAATGAACTTAGGCTCGGTGGTCATAATGGTTTTTCCACCACTGCTTTGGGGAAGTTCGTCTTTTGCTCTTTCCCTGCTTGATTCGCTTACATTGGGAAGAACTATTGTTTCCATGAATTTTTTAATAAAGGTAGATTTACCAGTTCGAACCGGTCCTACAACTCCAAGGTATATATCTCCGCCTGTTCTTTCGATTATATCCCTGAAAATGTCAACTTTTTCTCTCTCCAATCTTCTTCCCTCCTTTTTAGTTTTATTCGAGGAGATAAGGAGTTAATTATTCTAACATTATATATATATGATAAAAACTGGTGAATATTACATATGCAATAAAAAAAATACATCTTTTCGTGATTAATGTATTTCAGCACCCGAAAAGAATGTATTATCGAAGCTTAAACTTTTAAAAATAATATATTTACCAGTTATCTAAATTATCCCTCACTATTTCTTCCATCTCAAATTTTTTATCCCGAAGCATCAAGTCTTCTACAGCGCTGCGGGGGTTTTTATTATTAAATATTACTTCATAAATCTCCTGGGTTATAGGCATTTCAACACTGTACTTTTTAGACAGTTTCCAGGCAGCTTTAGTCGTTTTAATGCCCTCAACTACCATTTCCATGGCTTTAGTAATATCTTCAGCTTTTTTGCCTTCCCCCAGCATGATCCCCGCTTTTCTGTTTCTACTATGATTACTGGTGCAGGTAGCTATAAGGTCTCCAACCCCGGCCAATCCGGCAAAGGTTAAGGGGCTTGCCCCCATACTAATACCCAAACGGCTAATTTCTACCAGACCTCTGGTCATTAAAGCTGCTTTGGTGTTATCACCAAAGTTCAGACCATCGGATATACCTGAACCTAAGGCAATAATATTTTTTAAGGATCCTCCCAGTTCTACTCCTGCTAAATCGGGGTTGGTATAAACCCGAAAACTGGGAGACATGAATACATCCTGAACTAATTTCGCAGTTTCCCTTTTTTCAGCAGCAACTACAGTAGCTGAAGGTATCTCCCTACTAACTTCTTCGGCATGGTTTGGCCCGGACAATGCAGCTATTCTAGTAAAATAGTTAGGTCCCAGTTCTTCCCCTAAAACCTGGGACATCCTCATAAGTGTATCAATTTCTATGCCCTTGGTTGCACTAACCAGTACTGCTTCCTTATAGATATTGTTTTTTATCTCTTTTACTACTTTTCTGAAAGAGTGTGAGGGAACAGCCAGAACAATCAGTTTACTATTTTCTATTATCTCTTCTAAATCATTTGAAACAACTATATTATCAGGTAAGTAAATTCCCGGCAAATATTTTTTATTTTCTCTTTCTTCCTTCACCTGGTCACAGTATTTAGCAGTCCTTACCCATAATTTAACTCTATAACCTTTACCGGCCATAATTAAAGAAAGGGCAGTCCCCCATCCTCCAGCTCCAACTACTGAATAAAATTTCTCCATAAATATCCCTCCATAACACTTGCCTTCTTACCTTTTTCTAGCAGATCCTAGTTTAACCTTTTCTCCAATCTTACTTTCTTTCCCTTCTTTTAGCCTTTTTAAATTAGGAATGTGTCTGATAATAGCAAGTGAAGACATTAAAATGCCAAATATTATAAAAGGTAATTCCAGTTTGAAATGCCACATTAAAAAAGGTAAAGCCACTGCTCCAATAACTGAGCCCAGAGATATATACCTTGAAAGGGCAACTACAGATATCCCTATTATAAGTAGCCAGATAAACACAACAGGGGAGATGGCAAATAAAACTCCTAAACTTGTAGCTATCCCACGACCTCCCCGAAAACCAAAGAAAACCGGCCAGTTGTGTCCTACAATAACAGCAATACCGGCCAAGATAATTATTATAGGGCTCTCTGCAAAAAACCGGGTCAGGTAAATAGCACTTATACCCTTTAAAGCATCAAGAATAAAAACAATAACCGACGGGCCCAACCCAAGTATCCGGGATATGTTGGTAGCTCCGGTATTACCGCTGCCATAATTTCTTATATCTACTCCTTTAATTACTTTGCAGAATATATATCCAAAAGAAATGGAACCTATCAGGTAAGAAATAAATATCACCAGGTAATGCAAAACTATCTCCCCTTCCTGTAAAATAAATAACTCTTCTTAACGCTTTCTGGTAATAATTCTTATAGGAGCTCCTTCAAAATCAAAAGCTTCTCTTATTCTGTTCTCCAGGTAGCGCTTATAAGAAAAATGTAAAAGTTCCGGATCATTAACAAACAATAAAAAAGTAGGCGGGTTCTCTTTTACTTGAGTAACATAGTAGATTTTTAGTGCCTTACCTTTAAAACTAGGAGGCGGGTTTATGGCTACAACTTCTCTAATTAAATTGTTTAACAATCCGGTAGCGATTCTTCTTTTCCTATTTTCCGCTACTTTTTTAATCAAGTCTAAAATTTTAAAGACCCTTTGTTTTGTTTTGGCCGATACAAAGATAACAGGAGCATACTGTAAAAACGTTAATTCTTTCCGTACTTTCTGTGTAAACTCTTTAACAGTTTTATTTTCTTTTTTTATTAAATCCCATTTGTTAACAGCTATTATTATTCCTTTTCCATTTTCTTGAGCATACCCGGCTATTCTTTTATCCTGATCTGTTACCATTTCCACAGCATCTATAACCAAAATAACCACATCAGCTTTTTCCATGGCCCGGAAAGATCTTAATACACTATAATATTCAACGGAATCAGAAACACGACTTTTTCTTCTTATACCGGCTGTATCAATAAACAGATATTTGTCTTCTCCCATATGAAGATAAGAATCCACAGCATCCCTTGTGGTCCCTGGTATATCTGTAACAATCATCCTATCCTCTTCCAGAAAAACATTAATAAGGGATGATTTGCCTACATTTGGCCTTCCTGCTATAGCTGTTTTAATAACATCTTCAGACTCTTCTAATTCTTTTAATTCTGAAGACGGTTCCGGTAACTTTTCAACTATATTATCTAGCAGTTCCCCGGTATTTAACCCGTGGGCAGCAGAAACAAGAACCGGTTCTCCAAAACCTAGAGCGTACAATTCTCCCCCTTGATGGTATAAATCCGGAGTATCCGCCTTATTGGCCACAATAGTTACCGGTTTATTTGTTTTGCGAAGCATACCTGCTACTTCCATATCCATGCCGGTTAACCCACTGCGAAGATCTACAATCAGTAAAATTAGGTCTGCTTCTTCAATGGCAATCTCCGCCTGTTTTCTAATGTTATCTTCTATCTTATTCCCGGACCCCAGAATTATCCCTCCGGTATCGATAAGAATAAAACTGCGGTCTAACCACTGGGTTTTTAAATAGAGCCTATCCCTGGTTACTCCCGACTGTTTTTCTTCTATAGCTAAACGATTCTGACCCAGCCTATTAAATAATGTAGATTTACCCACATTAGGCCTACCTACAATTGCTACTAAAGGTTCCATTATATAATTTACCCCCTAAAGGTTAAACAAATCTTCAGGTTTAACCCCTTCCAAAAGACTGTTTAAAACTTTTATTTTTACCTGTAATATATCTTCTAATTCTTCTTTATTAAAATCATCCAGGAAAATATGTCTCCTGTCCTTTACCATTACATCGGGTATTAAGAGTACATCCCCAATTTGCTCCTCACTCAAGGTATCTATAATATCTTTCCCGCAAACAAGTCCCGATACTGTAACCTCTCTCCCCATAAATATATTTTCAATCTCCCATATTTTAAACTTTAACCCCTTAACTGACTTGAAATAATTACACATCTCCATCAAGTAAGGCTTGGCCAACTTTCCGGTAACTAAAGAAACGGTGCGGGGTGGGTTAATACTAGAAGGGAGATCCCTTTTGTCCCATTTATCCAGGTTATTTAAAAATAATCTAATCAATCCAACACCATTCTCTGTTTGTGGGTACTCTTCATAATATGAGTCTAAAGGAATTTCAATTCCTGCCTTTAGAAAAAACTCATCAGCCGGAAAAACAAAGTTAGTTCCCATAATCTCTTTAAATTTTTCCTGCCATTTCTCTAGCTGGAAAAGAATAGACCTGGACTCATGGGATGTCACAGTTCTGAGGGGATAAAGTCCCTCCCTGTACCTGGTCAGACCAACGGGCACAACAGCTACAGACTTAAAAGATGGCCATAAGCTAGCCAGGTCTCCAATAGTTTTATCCAGGTGCTGTTTGTCATTAATGTCCGTACATAAAACTATCTGCCCATGCATCTCTATTCGAGCTTTGGCAAATCTCTCTAAAACCGGAAAGACATCTATAATATTTTTACAGTTCATCATTTTTTCCCTTAAATATGGTTCCGTAGTATGAACTGATATATAAAGGGGTGACAGATGTTGACTTTCTATTTTTAGAATATCTTCCTGACTAAGGTTAGTAAGAGTTATAAAATTTCCATAAAGAAAAGAAAGACGATAATCATCATCTTTTACATATAAGCTGGAACGCATTCCTCCAGGCATCTGGCGGACAAAACAAAATATACAATTATTACAGCATTTTTTAAGGGGATCAATGGTAGGATAAGTAAAAATTAAACCTAAGTCTTCGTCATAATCCTTTTCAATTTCTATTATCAATTCTTCATCGTTCTCTTTTGATACCCTGACTTCCAGTTCTTCTTCTGCACACAAATACTGATAATCTATTATATCTTTAAAACTTTCTCCGTTGATGCTTAAAAGGCGGTCACCGGGCACCAGACCCACCTCTTCTGCTATAGAGCCCCTTTCTACCTTATCTACAGTTCCACCTTCTATCAATTAAGTCACCTTCTTATTTATTTAAATCTTAAATTTTCTAATTTTTCTTTAATTATCCTACATTAAGCTAACTTCTGTCAAGAAGTTTGGTATTATTTTAAGTTCTCACCCTGGGTATTGTTTTTTACCTTTTTCTTAACTTCATTAACCAGACGAACAAACCGGAAATAACCTGTTTGTATTCCTTTAACAGTCATAGGACGCCCCAGTTTAACCAGCCCCATGCGCCGGGAAAGAAATCCGCCAAACCTGGTTAAATGGTTTATTTCTGCTAGGGAATCCACCATAAGTAACTGTTTGGAAGGAATTTCGTAAATCTTTAACAGGCTGAGTATGAACCTTATCACTACATCTTTTTTATTGGCCAGACCCAATATATATATGTCAGAATTAAATTCATCAACACCTATATAATAAGGGATTCCGATCTGTTTATTGCTTGCCTTGTCGTAATAGGGTAAGGTTAATATTTCTTTGGAGCTAGGAACTCTATTTGTGGGAAGCATCCCCACATGAATGGCCGAAGCAATAACTGAAGTATGGGC
>PWHX01000122.1 GCA_003555415.1 Syntrophomonadaceae bacterium
GCTGTGTCATAACCCTTACCTTCTATTTGCTTTAGTATCTCTAGCGCGGCTGGATCACTTGTTCTTTTCATATCTTTCTTTTCTTTAGCAGACATTTTTTCCTAACCTCCTTAAATCTTTTTAATCACATCTCGTGCAAAATCATAAATTTGTTAATAACCACGAGCAATGTGTCTACAAAAAAAGAGTTTCTGTCTTTAGCTACTTGCTCACCTCCTCTAAAATGCTTTTATAAACTTCCTCCATGTTAGGTAATAAGTTTTCTTCAGCCAGAACTCCTGTCTCTGTATTCATGGCTTTTTCCCAGATGTTTTCATCAAATCTAATCACACCCATTAGTTCATTTTCAGAAAACTGTGACTGGAGAAACTGTTCTTCCTTTTCATGCCTTACTTTATTGCCTAAAATTTTAATATTTTTAATTCCCAAATCCTGGGCCAGCTGCTGAACAACCCTGGCTGTCTGTACACTCACCTTTGTGGGCTCTGTAATTATAATCATGAGGTTTACCCCTTCAGAGGTGCCCCGGGTTAAGTGCTCAATGCCGGCACTCATGTCCAAAATAACTACTTCATCCTGGTCAAAAAGCAAAGAATTTAGCACAGCATTAAGAAAGGAATTCTCCTTGCAGTAGCAAGCTGAACCCCCTTGTTTTATTCCTCCCATTCTTAAGAAATGAACTTGCCCCTGTTTGAAGCTGTACTCTTCAATAACATCTTCTACTTCGGGGTTCAAATCAAACAGGAGGCCTCCTCCACTGCTCTTTCCATCAATAACTTCCTTCATGTCGATTAAGGGCTTTAATTTTTTCAACTCTTCAATGGGTAACCCTAAAGTCAACCCCAGACTTACATCAGGATCTGCATCTATAGCATAAACCTTATAATTATTGCTTGCAAAAGCCTTAACCATACTTGCTGCCACTGTAGTTTTACCTACTCCACCTTTTCCAGACACTGCTATTTTCAATCCTAGTAAACCTCCTACCTACAGGATGTATAATACCTGACTGCTTTTTACCTATTGTTCCAGTCTTTTAATACATTCTACGTTTTTATGAAAAATCCTCTTTTTTAAATATGTTCTTTTCTTTATAATTTTACGCCTTCACAAAAAAAGCAGTATTAATCATCTATAAAAATTTATTTCGTTAAATATCTGAGGATTCCTGCAAAACCAATTAAAATTTTCAAAAATAAAAAAGCGCTTCCTTCAAAAAGTTAAAGAAAGCGCTTTTCACCTTTTTTCTTAATTATTTTATTACCTAAACTATTGGTAAAGTTTTTCTTCTTTAGCAGGAGCCTTTACTTTAAAAGTAAGCCCTCCTTCTTTAGCTTCGCATACAACGGTGTGCCCTTGAGAAAAGGTTCCTTTTAGCATTTCTTCGGACATATTATCCTCAACATGCTTTTGGATAGCCCTTCTAAGAGGCCTTGCTCCATATACAGGATCGTAACCTTCTTTAGCCAGGAATTCTTTTGCTTCACCTGTTACTTCCAGTTTGATTTCATAATCCTTTAACCTATCAACTAACTCCTGCAGCATAAGATCTACTATCTCTTTAAGGTGTTCCTTGTTTAAAGCATGGAAGACAATAACCTCATCAATACGGTTTAAGAATTCAGGCTTGAAAGTATTCTTAAGATCGCCCATTATTTGTTCCTTCATCAACTCGTAAGAGTTCTTTTCATCTACAGGCTTAAATCCTACAGTTCCCTGTTTCTTAATGTGGTTTGCCCCTACATTAGAGGTCATAATAATTACAGTATTTCTAAAATCTACCGCTCTTCCTTTACCGTCAGTAAGGCGTCCGTCTTCCAGTACCTGGAGCAGAACATTAAATACCTCGGGATGGGCCTTCTCAATTTCGTCTAACAGTATAACTGAATACGGCTTTCTTCTTACCCTTTCCGTTAACTGTCCACCCTCTTCATATCCTACATATCCAGGAGGAGCACCAATTAACCTGGCTGTGGTATGTCTCTCCATGTATTCTGACATATCCAGCCGTATGACAGCATCTTCATCACCGAAGAGAGACTCTGCCAACGCCCTGGCCAACTCAGTTTTACCCACACCTGTAGGGCCAAGGAAGATAAAGGAGCCGATAGGTCTCTTGGGGTCCTTAAGGCCCGCCCTTGCTCTTCTTACAGCCTTGGAAACAGCCGTAACCGCTTCATCCTGACCAACTATCCTTTGGTGCAGCACACCTTCCAACTTAAGAAGCCTTTCGGTTTCTTCTTCGGCCAGCTTCCTTACAGGTATCCCCGTCCAGCTGGAAACAATCTGCGCTATATCCTCCTCCACAACTACTGCTTTATCGGTAACTTTTTTCTGTTCCCACTCTTTTTTCATGTCTTCCATTTCTTCTTTTACTTTTTGCTCTTTATCCCTTAATTTGGCAGCCAATTCAAACTCCTGCCCTTTTATTGCCCCTTCTTTTTCATTTCTCACACTATCCAGCTTCTCTTCTAGTTTTTTAAGATCGGGGGGCGGCATATAAGTTTTAAGACGCACCCTGGAACCTGCTTCATCAATTAAATCTATAGCTTTGTCCGGCAGGAAACGGTCTGTAATATAACGATCAGAAAGCTTTACCGCTTCATTCAATGCCTCGTCTTTAATTTCCACCCTATGATGGGCCTCGTAACGATCCCGCAACCCTTTCAAGATAGCCACGGCCTCTTCTTTAGTAGGCTCTTCCACCGTAATAGGCTGGAACCTTCTCTCCAGGGCAGGATCCTTTTCTACATACTTACGGTATTCATCCAGGGTAGTAGCCCCAATACACTGAAGCTCACCTCTGGCCAGCGCCGGCTTAAGTATGTTGGAAGCATCAATAGCTCCCTCCGCTGCGCCAGCGCCAATAATAGTATGAAGCTCATCAATAAATACAATCATATTCCCAGCCTGCCTCAGCTCATCAATGAGCTTTCTCAACCTTTCTTCGAATTCTCCCCTGTATTTAGTTCCGGCCACAACTGCAGACAGTTCTAAAGTAACAACTCGTTTATCCTTCAAAATCTCGGGAGCATCACCGCTGGTTATTCTTTGAGCCAGACCTTCAACAATAGCTGTTTTACCAACGCCAGGCTCTCCTATAAGGCAGGGGTTATTTTTGGTGCGCCTGCTTAGAACTTGAATAACTCTCTCGATTTCCAGGTCTCGGCCTACAACAGGGTCCAGCTTGCCTTCCCGGCCCAGGCTGGTCAAATCTTTTCCGAAAGTATCCACGGTAGGAGTTTTGCTTCCTTTCTCACTACCTGCAGACATCCCACCAGCATCTCCACCCAGGAGATGAATAACCTGAACCCGGGCTCTTTTAAGATCTACCCCAAGATTAGAAAGTACCTTGGCAGCGATTCCTTCTCCCTCCCGAATTAAACCCAGGAGTAGATGCTCAGTGCCAACATAATTATGGCCTAAATTCCTTCCTTCCTCAATAGCCAGTTCAATAACTTTTTTGGCCCTGGGTGTATAGCTAATACTCTGCAGAACTGGCTTGTCACCCTTGCCAATCATCTTCTCCACTTCCTGACGCACCTTTACCAGGTCTACCCCCAGTTTCTGTAGAGCTCTGGCAGCGATGCCGTCACCTTCCCGGACCAGACCCAAAAGCAGGTGTTCTGTGCCTACAAAGTTATGATTAAGCCTTTTTGCTTCTTCCTGAGCTAAAAACAAGACCTTCTGCGCTCTTTCCGTAAATCGACCAAACATAAACATACATTTCACCTCACATTCAAAATTGTGTAAACACTTATAATTACTTACTACTTCCTATAAATTTCTCCCTGATAAGAGTTGCCCTGCAAACATCTCTTTCGTATGCATCCAGTTCTTTTCTCTCCATGCTCTGCAAATGAGCAGGCCTTATGGTTACCAGCAGATGGTTTATTATTTTGCTGTCAAAATCTATCAAGCCCAAATCTACCCCCAGCCGCAGGTCTGAAAGAAGCTGCATTGCTTCCTGGGAGCTAACAATCCTGGCATTAGACAGTATCCCCAAAGCCCTACCGGCCCGGTCGGCCAAATTTTCCCTGCTTTCATTTAAAAGATTCTGCCTTGCTTCCTCTTCCTGCTCTATGAGCTGCTTGGCAACAGCATAAAGGTTGCGAATAATTTCTTTTTCGCTTTGACCCAAAGTAATCTGGTTAGAAATCTGAACTATATTGCCTATAACTTCTGTGCCTTCCCCGTAAAGACCTCTTACTACCAACCCAACCTGAGATAGCGCAGATAAAATACGGTTAATCTGTTTAGTTATAACTAATCCCGGCAAATGCATCATTAAAGATACCCTTATACCGGTGCCCACGTTAGTGGGACAGGCAGTTAAATATCCCCGATCTTCATTGAATGCATAATCCAGGTCTGACTCCATTATATCATCTATTTTGTCCGCCAGATTCCAGGCACCCTCCAGCTGCAGCCCTGGAAAAAGACACTGTATCCTTATATGGTCTTCCTCATTTATCATTATGCTTACAGCTTCATCATTACGAAGGAGAACAAAACTATTTCTTACATCCTTGGCCATCTGCGGGCTGATAATATGTTTTTCAACGCATAGCTGTCTTTCCAGGGATTCCATTTCTTCTAACTTTATAAATGTAAAATCCTTGAACTCCCCTTTATGGTTGCCGACTACCCTGTTTACATCGTTAAAAATTTTTTGCGTTTGAGTATCAGAGGCCAGGTAAGGAAAAGGAATATTTTTAATGTTTCTGGCCAGGCGAACCCTGCTGGTCAAAACAACTTCAGAATCCGGCCCGGTTCCTTCCATCCATTTACTTAAGTTCTTCACCCAGAATTTATCTTGAGCCATATTTACTCCCCCCCGCCTTCTGTATCTTTTTCCAGCTCTCGAATTTTATCCCGTATCCTGGCAGCCTCTTCAAATTCTTCATCAGCAATTTTCTTCTGCATATCCTTACGAAGCTGCTCCAGCTCTTTTTTTACCTTTATAGCCGACCCGGAACGCTGGGGAACCTTCCCTGTGTGACGGGTGCTGCCGTGTATTCTTCTAAGAAGCGAGTTTAGCTTTTCTCCAAAGGATTCATAGCAATCACTGCACCCCAGCCGACCTATCTGACTGAACTGGGCATAGGTCAAACCACAGTTATTGCACTGAATCTTGGTTTTGCCTGGAATACCTACAGGTGTTTCAAACCCGTCAAAATCAAGAAGACCGGCAAAAAAATGATGTATTGGAAATTTTGGCTCAAAAGCAAATTCCAGCTCTCCCTTTTCACTGGCGCACTGCTGACAAAGATGAGTTTCCGTCTTTTTGTCGTTAACTATTTTGGTAAGATGTACCGTAGCGGGCATCTTATTACACTCTTGGCAAAGCATACCCATAACCCTCCTTAATTCTATTAAATTTAAAGATTTTTATTTTTTTAATCTGTTATAACAGCTTTCAGCATTTTTATTAATAGCTGCTTTTTTAAATCTGCGGAAAAGGGGCTATTAGGGAGCACATCTAATTCTCTAAGAGCTGCTTCCATTATTTTTGCTTCCCGTCTAGTTACCGTTTTCTCCTTATAAAGATGGAGTACAATGTTTAACACCTGGTCTGTGCTTAAGCTTTTCCCTTGCAGTTCATTTATGATATCTGAAAGATTGTTAAACTTCAGTGGATTTATCCTGGTTATCCGGATATAACCTCCGCCACCCCGGCGGCTTTCTACTAAAAAGCCCTTGTCCGGTGTAAACCTGGTTGATAGAACATAGTTTATCTGAGAAGGAACACAGCTAAATTTTACAGCCAATTCTCCCCGCTGAATAAGAATATATTCCCTGGAAGAGAGCTCCAGTAGCTGTTTTAAATAATATTCTATGCAGTCAGCTAAATTAGAGATGCTCTCACCCCCTCACCCAGTAGTTTGACCTTCTTTGACCTTTCGTATTCTATAATATATTATTTTATTATTTTTTCAAGGGCAAATTTTCCTCTTATATCTTTATTTGAGCTCATTAGATCTTATTATTTCTTTCTTATGCTAAATTTATTAGAATTTGACCCTAATGTGTTTTCATTAAAAAAAGGCACTTTTTATTGTGCCTTTTTTTGCTTTATAATAATTTTTTAGGAGCCACTTCCCACAGTAGAGTTATCATGTCGGTAAAAGGGGAAAAGCTTCTTATCTACCTCTTCTCCATCCCAGGTCAATTCCAGGACCTCGTTAATGGATATAATTTTTTGAAAAAGCTCTCCTGCTTCAAATTCAGAAGGCACTTGAAGTAAAAAAGACAGAGTGATAACCTCTGACTTGTAAGCCTCCATATACTCTGCTTCATCCATATCCAGGCGGGTTATATTTATATGAAGATCACCAAAAACTGCACCTATTCTCCCTAAAAGTCCGGGTTTATCTACAGCTAAAATGTAAAGCTCCTTTAAGCGCCGTTTTTTGGTCAAGTGACCTTCCACATGTTTCAAGATATAAAGGCTGACTAGAAGTATGACAGCGGTTACTAAAGCACCAACATAAAATCCACTGCCTACAGCCAGACCTATAATCGCAACCACCCATAAGCTGGCCGCTGTAGTTAAACCCCTGATGGTATTTCCGTGGCGCAGAATAGTGCCTGCCCCCAGAAAACCTATTCCACTTATAGCATGGGAAGCAATCCTGCTTGGATCGGCTCCCCTACCTATTTGGCCCAGTTCACCGTCAAAAGCATGGGTAGAAATAAGCATGACCAGGGTGCAACCCACGCAAACCAGAATATGAGTACGGAGGCCCGCTGGCCGGTTATGCCTTTCCCTTTCATAGCCCACCAGCCCTCCTACAAGCGCAGATATTATTAATCTTATTATAAGTTCAGCATAAC
>PWHX01000115.1 GCA_003555415.1 Syntrophomonadaceae bacterium
AGTATGCGCCCACTTTTCAAAGCAAAATATATGCCTTCCCCTGAAAAGGAATCTACAAAGCCTGCAGCATCTCCTACCAAAAATACTCCCTCTTTGGAAATGGTTCTCTTAAAACCACCGGCAGGGAGATAGTATCCCTTTACCTTATAGTTTGCCAGGTCCAAATTTTTATACCTGCTTAACTTGTCCAGCCAATTGTGAAAAACAGAAAAAGCTTTCTTTTGACCAAATTTCGAAGTCCCGATACCTATATTTAAATAATCGTTATGATGAAACAACCATCCCATACTAAAAGGATAAGAAACACCGTAAAGCTCGGCGATCTCCGGATCAATATTTTTCTCAGACCCATGACAGGGAATATCAACAAAGAGAGTAAAACCCAGGTCCCACTTTTTCCATTTCTTCCTTATCCCCGATCCTTTAGCTACCCGACTATAAACGCCATCAGCCCCTACTAAAAAACGAGCATTTACCTTACCTTTAGAGGTGTTTACTATAAACGATTCCCGATTTTTATCATAATCTTTAACTTTGGTATCATCTACAATAACAGCTCCAGCTTCTTCAGCTTTTTTAGTGAGAAATGCATCAAAATTACTTCGTTTTACCGTTTTTCCTATAACTCTAGGAGTTTTCTCGGTAGACTCTCTGAAATCAGAATCAATTAGTTTTATTCCTTTAATATTACTGGCGACCAGGTTTTCCGGCAATTCATAATCCAGCTCCTGTAGAGCCTTATTACTAATTAACCCCGCACAAGGCTTAACCCTTGGAATTTGCTGCTTTTCCAGTATTATAACTGATAAACCCTTCAAAGCCGCCTGTCTGGCCACTGCTGCTCCGGCAGGACCGGCTCCCACTACCGCAATATCATATTTCACATTTTTCACCTCGTTAAGAGTAAGGCTAAAGCCTTTTACCTAAAGCTAAAATCCTATACATTTTAACACTATCTTTTTTTAATGTTAACCTACATATTACTTTTTTTCAAGTAGGAAAAAAGGCTTGTCCAAAAGTTTACTCAAAAAAAAGCTTGCGACGAACCGGCTTGAGTTTAATTCCAGTGACTATAAGTGTGGAATTATCAAGGCCTTAAGGTCCAAATCAGAAAACCTTTAGGCAAAAGGCCTGACAAATGAACCCGTCGTCGCAAGCTCTACTATTATAATGCCCAGATGTAATTCAATTATACAAACTTTTTAAAAAAATTTTCGAAGGCACCCCGCCTTAATTTTCCCAAATCCTATGTGATCAAACAATGTTTCATATATATATTAAAAGATTAAACGTTTAAGCTTATGTCCAACGCCCTTAAATGGTGGGTTAAGGCACCAACAGAAATATAGTCAACTCCGGTTGCAGCTACTTCTTTAATATTTCCCAGGGTTATACCTCCGGAAGCCTCTACAAGGGCTCGCTTATTAATGATTTTCACTGCTTCTTTCATTTCCTCCAGAGTCATGTTGTCCAACATTATAATATCTACCTTCTCTATCAAGGCTTCTTCTACCTGACTAAGATTATTGACTTCAACTTCTATTTTCACTGTAAAAGGGACTGTTTTTCTTATTTTCTCTACAGCATTCTTTATGCTTCCTGATGCCTTGATGTGGTTGTCTTTAATCATAGGCGTATCATACAGACCAAAGCGGTGGTTAACCCCTCCTCCTACAGCAACAGCGTGTTTTTCTAAAATTCTTAGGCCGGGAGTTGTTTTCCGGGTATCCGTTATCTTTACCGGATAATCTTTTACCCTATCTACATATTTCCTGGTCTGGGTAGCTATACCGGAAAGCCTTTGTAAAAAATTCAAAGCTACCCTTTCAGCCTGAAGCAATCCCACCGTGGGCCCTTCCACTTCTGCTAAAAGCTTGGGAGGATCTTGAACTTCTTCCCCTTCTGTGAATTTCCCAATTAACTTTACCCCGGGATTAACCATACTAAATACCAGTTTAGCAACATCCAGGCCTGCTATAATGCCTTTTTCTTTACCCACTATCTGTCCCCTGGAATTATGATGCTCAGTAAAAATATTTTCCGTTGTCATATCCCCTTTACCTATGTCCTCATTCAAGGCGTTTATAACTATTTCTCTCACCAGTTGATTTTTAATCAATCCAATTCCTCCTTTCTTTCCCTGGAAAGCGAAAACACAAGGTGCTTCTGCCAGCTTTCCTTTTTAGATGGAAAGTCCTGCCGGTAGTGTGCGCCCCTACTTTCTTCCCTTAAAAGTGCAGCACGAGCAGTTAAATTAGCTAAGGTAATAATATTTTTTAGCTCAAAACTTTCCTTATCTAAGATATTATATATTAATAAATCTTTATTTTCTTCAATGAAGTTTAATGCCTGTTTAAGGGAATCTTGCGAGCGAATAATTCCAACCTTCTCAAACATTATTCGCCTTAAAAGCCTTTTAACTTCTTGATTATCCTTATACCTATCTTTTAGCTCACTTTGCTCCTGGCAAGATATTTCTATATCCCTCAAGTTTAAAGAAACTTCCTTTATATAGTTTTTAACTCCTTTTACTACCCTGTCTCCAAATACCAATCCTTCCAAAAGAGAATTGCTGGCCAGACGATTAGCCCCATGAACTCCTGCACAGGCTGCTTCACCTACAGCATATAATCCTGGTATGTTTGTTTCTCCATAAAGGTTAGTTTTAACTCCTCCCATAGTATAATGGGCTGCCGGTACGATGGGAATTAAATCTGTAGTTATGTCAATATTATATTGTTTAAGGGTACAATAAATATTTGGAAACCTATTCCTTATAAAATCTTCTCCTAAATGTCGCAGATCAAGATAAATATTTTTAGTTTTTGTTTTTTTAAGAACACTTATTATGGATCTTGCAACTACATCCCTGGGCCCCAGGTCAGCTAAAGGATGATAATGAACCATGAACTGTTCTTCCTCTTCATTCCGCAGAATACCACCTTCACCCCGCACAGCTTCTGATATTAAAAAGGCTTTTCCTTCTGGAGTATAAAATACCGTAGGGTGAAACTGAATAAATTCCAGGTCCATTACCTCGGCTCCAGCCCGATAAGCCATGGCCAATCCATCACCGGTAGCAATATTGGAATTGGTGGTGAGGTTAAAAAGCTGCCCCATGCCTCCTGTGGCAAGAACTACTACTTTAGACAGGCAAGCACTTACTCTGCCTGTATTTTCATCGTAGGCAAGCACTCCAATACACCGGTTTTTGTACGTAAGTAAATCTATAACAAACACATCTTCTTCAATAGTTATATTATCTCTAGAACGGGTGGAATCCATTAAAACATTTTGAATAGTCTTACCTGTAGAATCCCCTACATGAAGAACTCGATCCCGGGAATGAGCGCCTTCCCTTCCCAGAGAATAATGGTAATTGACCCGATCAAAAGAAACTCCCAGATCAATTAATTCCTTTACTTTTAATGGTCCTTCTTCCACCAGGACTTCTACCGCCCTGGAATTACACATGTTAACACCGGATTCTAAGGTATCCTCAAAATGTAAGTCTTGACTATCATCCTCCCTTATAACGGAGGCAATGCCTCCCTGAGCATAGGTAGTATTACACTCTTCCAGGGAATCCTTGGTAAGAACCATAACCTCTTTTCCTGAAGCAGCAGCCTTTAACGCTGTGAACAACCCTGCCACTCCCCCACCGACTATAAGAAAATCACAGAATTTTTTTTCAATCTGTGACAACTCAAAGTTTATTTGATACCTTGGAACCATTAACCCACATCCTAAAGGAAACTATTGTATAAATAAGGAATCTATTGTAGATAGGACATAAATCCTACGAATATTCCAGCATCCTGTCCAGGCATACTTTAGCCTTAACCCTTATATCCTCGGGAATTTCGATTTCCGGAGTCATGCTCTCTAATGAATTAATAACCTTTTGCAGGTTAGTAAGCTTCATGTTGGGACAAATCATATCGGCAGACAACAGGTAAAAATCTTTCTCCGGGCTTTCCTTTTTGAGCCTATAAATCAGCCCCAGTTCAGTTCCAATAATAAACTTACTATCTTGAGATTCTTTTGCATACTTAAGCATTCCACCGGTACCCAATACCTCATCCGCCTGCTCAACTACTTCCGGCTTACACTCAGGATGAACCATTAAAACAGTATCAGGTATGGCCTTCCGGGCTCTTTTCACCTCTTCTCTGGTAACCCGGTGGTGGGTTATACAGTACCCCTCCCAGGGGATTATCTTCTTATCCACATTTGTAGATATAAAATGAGCCAGGTTCTGGTCGGGAACAAATAAAAATTCCTTTGCAGGATAACTGTCAATAATTTTTACAGCATTGGCTGACGTAACACAGACATCGCATTCAGCCTTAACGGCAGCCGAAGTATTTATATAGCAGGCTACAGCAGCATCAGGAAATTCTTCCTTTTTCTCCCTGACCTTTTCCGGTAAAGCCATATCTGCCAGGGGGCAGCCGGCCATATTCTCCGGTAAAATTACAGTTTTCTCTGGAGCCAAGATCTTAGCACTTTCGGCCATAAAATGAACTCCACAAAAGACAATAACTTCTGCTTTTGTATCGGCGGCAATTTTACTCAGCTCAAATGAATCCCCCACATAATCTGCTGCATCCTGTACTTCACCTATCTGATAGTTGTGAGCTAAAATGACAGCTTTTTTTTCCTTTTTTAGCTCAGATAATCTATCTAACAAAGCTTTAGCCATATATAATTCCCTCCTGAACACCAGAAAAAACATATCTTTTATCTTATTTATCTTTTTACATATAAAAGCAGACAAAGTTTTATTCATTATCTCACGAACATATAACCTTGTCAAACCGCTTGTGCACTGGATTGCCAGTATAGCAATATTTTTAAAGGTTAAAAATAAAGGGGAAAAAACAATTTTATAGAATAATTATCCTTAGAAATGGAATGCAAAAATATTCACAAATATAATTTAGGAGGAAATAGCCTTGAACCGTAAAACAGTAGTAATTTTTATTATTATAGCTCTATTTATTTTGATTAATGCTATCAACAGCTATTATTTAGACTGGCTGTGGTTTGAGAGCATGGAATATGGAAAGGTCTTTACTACCATGCTTTTCAGCCAGCTAGGTATCAGGATATTATTCTTTTTCATTTTCTTTGCCTTTCTCTATTTCAATTTCCGCATGGCCCGAAATCACTTCCTGAACCCTTCCAGCCTGAGCTTAAGGCAACAGCTTATGACCCGGCAGTTGGGAAACCTCATGACCAAAAGAAACTATAACCTGGCAAACCTGGGCATAAGCGCCCTGACAGCTTTTTTATTCACCGCAGTTACCAGCAACTACTGGTTACCTGTTCTTAAATTCCTAAACCGGGTTCCCTTTGAAATAAAAGACCCCATATTAAACCAGGATATAGGATATTACGTTTTCCAGTTACCTTTTTATTTAATCTTAAGGGATTTTTTCTTAACATCTGTAATTCTCACCATTATTCTTATAGGAGCTTTATATTTTGTTATCAGCTTTTCACCGGGAGTTACTATTATGAACTGGTGGCAAGGCTTTGAAGGGAAAAAACATTTAACCTTCCTGGTATCCCTGCTTTTTATGATTAAAGCTTACGATTACCGCTTACAACTATATGAGCTACTATTTTCTCCCCGGGGAGCAGCCTTTGGAGCCAGCTATACCGATGTAAACATTCAAATGCCTGTCCTGCGAATTCTCATGGTAATTTCACTTGTCCTGGCCGTGTTTCTGCTTTATAAAACTTTCAGACCCGATACCCGTTCAGTGCCTTTAGCAGTGATGGCTTTACTTATAGCCTCTCTAGCCCTGGGCTCCGCCTATCCTGCCTTGATCCAAAATTTCAGGGTTGAGCCTAATGAAATGGTATATGAAATGCCTTATCTTGAACACAATATAGCTTTTACCCAGCAGGCTTATGGCCTGGAGGATATAAAAAAAGAGATTTATCCTGCAGAGAAACAACTGGCCTTTGAAGACCTGGAGGATAACCAGGGAACTCTTCAAAACGTAAGACTGTGGGATCCCCGACCCATTATAAAAACTTACAACCAGCTGCAGGGGCTTCGGCCTTACTACAGGTTTGACGATATAGATATAGACCGCTATACCATTGATGGAACTTATCGCCAGGTTATGCTTTCTGCCCGGGAGCTGGACCAACAGTTTCTCCCCGATAGGGCCAAAACCTGGGTCAATCAAAAATTAAGATACACCCACGGTTACGGTGTTACCATGAACCCGGTTAATGAAGTAACCAACCAGGGACTTCCTAACTTTATAGTAAGAAATATTCCGCCCCGTACTGAAACTGATATAGTCCTGGACAAACCGGAAATATACTATGGTGAAGTAAAGAACCCTTATGTAGTTGTTAATACTAATACGGAAGAATTTAATTATCCCATGGGGGATACTAACGCTTATACCAGTTATGATGGAGATGGTGGCGTTCCCGTTAACTCCTTTTTCCGTAAAATTCTCTTTGCACTGCGCTTTAACGATCACAGAATTATTCTGGCCAACGATATAACAAACGAAAGCCAGGTGATGTTTGACCGTAGCATAGGGGAACGGGTAAGAAAAACTGCTCCCTTCCTGGAATATGACGGAGACCCCTATATAGTTATTAATGATGGAAGGCTCTTTTGGATACAGGATGCCTATACCACTACAAACAAATACCCTTACTCGGAACCTC
>PWHX01000114.1 GCA_003555415.1 Syntrophomonadaceae bacterium
AAAATAACTGTAAGAAAATAACTGCTAGCAAAAAGGCCGTAAATCTTAAATAAGATTTACGGCCTTTTAATTAATTTTTAAGGCTAGAGCTGTATATTGGCATACTCATTTTGTGCTTTGGCTATTTCAGATACATCAGCTTGTTGTATTTCGTACCAGCCTTTTTTGTTCATTGCATCAAAAATTTGTTTTTGTGCGTTATAGGTTTCTTGCAATAATTTAATATAGTCTTTTCTTAATGTATCGTTTTGAGATTCTGTTATATAAGTATTCAAACTGCTTGCCAAGAGTTTGTAATCATTTAAAATAGTGTTAGCAATATCTTGATCCGTCATTTTGGCTGCCATTTTCCATACCTCCTTTTTATTGTAACTTCTTATCTTTTAAATGTTTAACCATGGTTTGAAAATTGTTTTTGTGATTTTGAATAAAACTTCCGCATAAATTTTTAATCTCCTGGTCTGTTGCCATTTCAGAGCATTGGGTTAGTTTCTTTACCATTAACTCTTCCATTGCCAGAGAATCCTCTAGATGAAGAAGTTCTTTATTACTCAAATGATGCACCAGAAACCCTCCTTTCCAGTTTTTTTTATTATTCCTTCAAATTTAAACTTTATACCCTTGATTAATAGTATTGTCAGTAGTTACCGCTGTATAAATTCTTCTTCTGGGGAAATGTATCAAATATTAAAGCTAAATTTATTATTATTAAAGTTAATATGGTATAATATCCCTATAATAGAAACAAGGAGTTATATTTATTTATGTCTTCTTTAGATGAATATAAAAACAAAAGAAATTTTAATAAAACCAGTGAACCTGAAGGGTATGAAGGGAAAAAAAATAATTCAAACCAGTCAGAATCTTTTGACGGGAGATTTGTAGTACAGGAACATCATGCCAGTAGGCTGCATTGGGATTTTAGATTGGAAATGGAAGGAACATTGAAAAGCTGGGCTGTTCCCAAGGGACCTCCCCTGGTCCAGGGAATCAGAAGGCTTGCTGTAGAAGTTGAGGATCATCCCCTGGATTATATTAATTTTGAAGGTGTCATTCCTAAGGGAAATTACGGTGCTGGAACAGTAAGTCTCTGGGATCAGGGTTACTATAAACTGGTGGAAAAAAAACCTAAAAAACTAGTCCTGGTTCTTCTGGGGGATAAGCTTAAAGGCGGTTACGTATTAGTTAAAACAAAAGACAATCAATGGTTGATGATAAAAATGTATGAACCGGAGTAAGAACCTGAGTGAATCGAGGGATGTAAAATGGAGCTTACGATTACTACGCTGGTGGAGAACATGGTTAAAGATAGGAACCTTTTGGCGGAACATGGTTTATCTTTTCTTATACAGGTGAATAATAATAATTTTATTTTTGATACCGGGCAGGGCATGTGCATAGATCATAATGTTTCTTTACTAAATATTAGCCTAAAAACTATTTCTTCTGTTATAATATCTCATGGACACTATGACCATACCGGCGGGCTGATGAGATTAATTGACAAGAAAATTCCGTTAACAATTAGAACTCATCAGGAGGTTTTTAATAAAAAATTTATATTAACAAGGAATAATTACAAAGAAATAGGGATGCCCACCGCAATAAAGGATTCTCTACACAACAATATAAAATTAATCTTAAATAAAGAGCCTGTAGAAATAGAAAAAAATATCTTTTTAACCGGGGAGATACCTGCCTTTGAAAAGAATGATGGATTTTTCACATTTAATAACCAAAATGAGTATGTCCCGGACAGCTTTAGAGATGAGCAGGCTTTATTTATAAAGACCCACAAAGGTCTGGTAGTAATTCTGGGCTGTGCCCATACAGGTATAATAAATACATTGGAATATATAAAATCAATAACCAACGAGACTATTTATGCTGTTTTAGGGGGGACCCATTTGATTGAAGCTGATGACCAAGAATTAAAAAAGACAGTAGAAAAATTAGAAAAATTAAAAATCAGTAATATAGGAGTTTGCCACTGCACAGGGATAGATTCTTATACTTATTTAAAAAATAAGTTGCCCCATAAAGTTTTTTATTGTTATACAGGGTCAAAGTTTTTAGTATAATTAAAATATTAATAGAAAAAGCGTGTTCAAGAACACGCTTTTTCAGGGGAGCCTATATTATGGGTGGGGATTACCCTTATTAAAAAGGAGGGGCATTAGCCCCTGTTGGACATCATCTCTCCAAGCATTTTACCAGCCATAAAGGCTGCCAGGGGCAATGCAATTAATGCTGCCCAGTTTTTATTACGTTGCTTCTCTAATGCCATAAACATAATAATCCCTCCTTTAATGATTATTATCTCTTATTGATAGACATTAATTCATGTTAAATGTTGTATGCTAATACATTTTTTTTAAGTTGCCAGGAGGTTTAATATATGTTTTTAAAGGAAAAATTTATTGGTTCTCTTATGGGCACTCATGCCGGGGATGCACTGGGGATGCCTGTAGAAGGATATCAGCCCGGGCTTATTAAAATGAGGTGGGGACAGGTAACAGAAATGATGGATGCTAGGTTGGGTCGAGGGACTTATACTGATGACACAGAAATGATGATCGCTATTGCTGAGTCTCTCTGCCGCTGTAAGGGCTTTAATGGGCCAGATATGGCCCAGGCATTCCTGGAGAATTTTAGCCCTGACAGGGGTTATGGAGGAGGCACAACAAAGGTGCTTTCTCTTATCAAATCCGGTAAGCCTTGGGATGAAGCCGGCAAGGAAGTATTTAACGGTGGTTCTTATGGCAATGGTTCAGCCATGCGTATAGCTCCTGTGGGCTGCCTCTTTTATGATAAACCCCAACAATTAAAGGAAGTAGCCAAACTATCCAGCATCATAACTCATCGCCATTTACTAGGGATAGAAGGAGCAGTGCTGCAGTCACTGGCCGTAGCCAAAGCCTTGAGGATAGATGATTCTAAGAAAATGGATCCTTTTACTTTTCTTCAAGAATTAATAGAGGAATTTAACCCCCAATCTAAAGAATATAAAGACAAATTATATTTAATGAGGAAACTATTAATTAAAGAGCCTGATAAAGAAGAGGTAATAAAAAGCCTGGGTAATGATGTTCGGGCTTATAATTCAGTGCCCACTGCTATTTATAGCTTTCTAGCCCATCCAGATAGTTTTGAAGAGGCCCTTATTTATGCAGTCAATCTGGGAGGGGATACAGATACAATCGGTGCCATGTCAGGAGCCATAAGCGGAGCTTACCACGGGATAAGGGGGGTTCCTGTTTACTGGTTGGAGTCCCTAGAGGAAGGGCCTAAAGGTCGTGGGTATATTAAAAAACTAGCCAAAAAGCTATATGATACTTATTTGTATATAAACAAATAATAAAATATAAAAATAAGTCAGGAGGTGAAGCTGGTTAAAAACCAGCCCAAAAATTGAGCAGAAGAATACTAGCATTAGATGTAGGTGGAGGGACTCAAGACATCCTTATATACGATGAAAACCAGCCCATGGAAAACTGCTACAAGATGATACTTCCTTCACCAACCGTAATCCTGGCCAGGAAAATTAAAAAAATGACCATGGGAAATAAACCAATTTTTCTAACAGGTAATCTGATGGGGGGAGGTCCCTGTACAAGGGCTGTAAAGCTTCACTTACAAAAAGGCCTTCCTGTTTACAGTTCTCCCCAGGCAGCGAAAACCATAAAAGATGACCCTGATAAAGTCAAGAGCCTGGGTGTGCAGATAACAGATAACCCCCCTGCAGGAGCTGAGTTATTAACCTTATCAGACATTGATTTACCTGTTTTACAAAAAACCTTGGAAAATTATGAAATTGAAATGCCTGAAAAGTTTGCCGTAGCCGTTCAGGATCACGGCGAATCTATAGAAATAAGTAACAGGCTTTTCAGGTTTAAGCACTGGGAAAAATTTATGAAAGAGGGGGGAGATATTTCCAAGCTGGCCTACTATAATATTCCACCTTATCTCACCAGAATGAAATCAGTTCAAAAAGTAATACCAGGAGCTCTGGTTATGGACACCTGTTCTGCAGCCATATGGGGTGCACTGGAAGACGAAAATATTGCCAGGTATAGGGAAGAAGGATTAACCCTTATCAACATAGGAAACCAACATACCTTTGCTGTTTTGTTAAAGGGATCATTAGTTTATGGACTTTTTGAACACCACACAGGTATTTTAACTTCTGACCAGCTGCAAAATTATATGGAAAGGTTCAAGTCAGGAGATCTAACTCATGAAGAAATTTTTAATAGCGGCGGGCATGGGTGTTATATAAAAGAAAATATCAAAAATAACTTTGAATTTACCGCTGTTACAGGACCTCAAAGATATTTAGCCAGGAGCCTGGGGTATTATGAGGCAGCCCCTTATGGAGATATGATGTTAACAGGAAGCTTTGGATTAATTTCTGCAACTCTGACCGTCAATTTCTAAATATAATCGGGGGTAGGCCCCCCGGCCCCCCCCCGGTTTTGTAATAACCAGGTTAATATCTACTATTCTTGATTCTTGATTTAAAGAGGAGGCAAAATATGATACTGAAGGCAAAGGTATTTTAAAAAGCTTATACTAAATAGTATATTAATATTATTTCTGAAGAAAATACAAATAATATCAGCCAAATAAAATGGAGGTGTTTCTAGTGCCGGTTTTACAAATAGACGTTGTTCCTTTAGGAACAGATGAACCCAGTATAAGCAGTTTTATATCAGAAGCCTGTAAAATTGTTGAGGAAAAAGGTTTAAAGTACCAGGTCAACCCTATGTCTACTATTATTGAAGGTAATCAAGAGGAGATTTTTGAAGTTGCCAGAAAAATGCATGAGATGCCTTTAAACATGGGTGCTTCTCGCGTAATTACTTCTATAACTATTGATGAAAGGTTAGATAAAAATATGGACATGGAAAAAATGGTAGAAGTAGTAGCTGAAGATTTAGAAGAAGTCCCTTAAACGGGACTTTTTTTATAATTATTTTTATCTCCTAATAATTTTGACATTATATGTTATAATGATAGGGAATCTGGAGGTGTAACATGATTATAGTAGGAGCAGGTGACAAGGTTAAAATCCTGGGAGAGTCAGGTTTATATAAGTGTCCCCACTGTAATAATGAGTGCCAGTTTAATGTTACGGAAGTAGCAAAGAATTTTCATATATTTTGGATCACAGTAGCCAGGTTTAACAAGAAATATTATTTAACCTGCGGCATATGTAACTATGGTTATGAACTTCAGAAAGAAGAATTAAATGATTATATTAAAAAATAATTGTTGGAGGGATTTAAATTTTGCGACTAGGATGTCATCTCTCTATAGCAAAAGGGTTAAGTAAGTCAGCCCAAATGGCCAAAGAAATACAGGCTAATACTTTTCAGTTCTTTACTCGCAACCCCAGGGGAGGAGCAGCCAGAACAATTTCTGAAAAAGAAATAGAAGGCTGGAAGGAAATTCGAGTAAATGAGAAATTATCTCCTATCGTAGGGCACCTGCCTTACACAGTAAACCTGGCCGCTCCCAAAGATAACATCCATTCCTTTGCTACAAATGTTCTTTTAGATGACCTGGTAAGAATGGACAAGATTAAGGCAGAATTCCTTGTTGTCCACCCGGGCAGCCATGTTGGGGAAGGAAGGGAGGCAGGGATAAAAAGAATTTTAAAAGCTCTGGAAAATTCTTATTTAAAATTTCATGGAGAAACTAATTTGCTTTTAGAAGCTATGGCGGGGCAGGGCAGCGAAATCGGCACGCTTTTAGATATAAAAGAAATAATGGAAGCAGTTGGTAAACCTGAAGGGTTAGGTATTTGCCTGGATACCTGTCATTTGTTTGCAGCCGGTTATGATTTAACTAAGGCAGATGAAATAAAAAGATTACTAGAGGATCTGGAGGATTTATTTGGAATAAATAAAGTAAAAGCATTCCACTTGAACGACTCCAAATATCCTTTGGGAAGTAAAAAAGATAGGCATGAATTAATTGGAAAGGGATATCTCAAAAAAGAAGGGCTGTTAAACGTTTTATGCCAGCCAGCTTTTAAAAATATTCCATTTATTTTAGAGACTCCCGTAAAAAATTACCTGGAGTATGGCGAAGAAATAAAATTAATCAGGTCATGGTTAGAAGAAAACTTTAAATAATAATACACTATTGATATAATTTAACTAAATAATTATTTTATAGAGGGAGGTACAATTTTGATTGATGAAATTGTTGTTTACACTAAAACAGGCTGCCCTTACTGTCAACAGCTTATGGAGGAATATCAGAAAAAGGGAATTCCTTTTAAAGAGGTCAATGTATCTATGGACGCAAAGGCCAAAACCCTGGTAAAGAACGTATTATTGGCCGACAAAGTACCTGTTATCGTAAAAAACGGAGAATTAGAATCAATAGGATATAAGGGAAAGGGCTGAAAAATTTAAAGTTAATTCAGCCGGGAGCTGAATTACCTAAATAAAACTTAAAGGAGGAATACTAATGAAACTTGGAATCATAAGCGACACTCATGGATCCTTGGAAGCCTGGAAAAAAGCTCAGAATCACTTTAAAGAATGTGAAATGATTTTACATGCAGGGGATGTTTTATACCATGGACCTAGAAACCCCTTGCCTCCGGGTTATGACCCTAAAGAACTGGCTTCTTCTATAAATAGCTCTAATAA
>PWHX01000118.1 GCA_003555415.1 Syntrophomonadaceae bacterium
GCCTCCATAATAAACCCTTTTATCTTCCGTTGACATAATTTGATCAGCCCTTTCTTATAATTATCTTTAATACTAATCACCGCTACAGCTTCTAAAATTTTTGAAAACTTTTTGCCACCATGGAGCATTGTTTTCTGCATCTATTTGCTTAATTATTTCTATTGACTTAACAGAATATAAAGTATTTTGACCTTCCTGTCTTGATGTAAAGGAATCGGGATATTTATCTATATATTTTTTTACAATGTTGAGGTTTATATCAACTCTTCTCGCTATTTCTTCAACAGTTAAATATTCTTCCATAAAAACATCACTCCAATTTCTTACTTTTTTTAAATATTCGGGAGGGCTTAAGAGGAATCCTGCGAAAAAAACAAGTAAATCTATAATTTGTTAAAAAAAATACACATTTTAAGAGAAGGATTTATCTGACTTTTAAGGAAATATTACATTAAGTCTCTTTAATTCTAAAAAAGAAAGGGGTGTAAAGTTGAAAGGCTTAATAGCAGTAGATGTTAATAAATGCCTGGGTTGTCACAGTTGTGAACTGGGTTGTGCAGTAGAACATTCTCAGAGCAAACATTTATTCTCCGCTATATTGGAAAAACCGTTACCTCAAAATCGCGTAATAGTTGAACATTGCGATGATACAAATATACCTCTCCAGTGCCGCCATTGTGAAGATCCTCCCTGCGCTAAAGTTTGTCCCACCCAAGCAATATCAAAACCAGAAGTTGGTGAAGCAGTTTTAATTGAAGATGAACTCTGTATAGGCTGTAAGGTCTGTATTTTAGTTTGTCCTTTTGGATCTATTTCTTTAAGTAAAGACGATAAGAATATTATAAAATGTGACCTTTGCTTTGAAAGAACATCTGAAGGACAGGTTCCCGCCTGCGTAAGTAATTGTCCCACAAATGCACTTCAGTTTATCCCGGTGGAACAATTTACTAAAGAGAAAAGGAGGGAATTTATGGTGGATTTTTTAAAGAGCAGTTAATCTACTCTTAAGAATCTACCATGTTTAAAAATGAATGTAGACTTAGGTAAAGTTGACAAGTTAATTGATAAATACCGTGATGAGGAAGCAGCTTATATTCCTTTACTGCAGGACATTAACTCCGAATTTCGTTATTTACCCAGGGATGCCCTTAAAAGGGTTTCACAAAAAATGGAGGTGCCTTTAAGCCATCTCTTCCGTTTAGCTACCTTTTACAAAAGCTTTAGTTTAGTTCCCAGGGGAGAACACGAAATTCAGGTCTGTATGGGAACAGCCTGCCATGTAAGAGGCGCTCCCCGCGTTCTTAATAAGATAACCCAACAATTTCAAATATACCCTGGAGAGACTACAGCCGATCAAAAATTTACAGTGGAAACGGTTAACTGCGTAGGAGCTTGCGCCTTAGGGCCCCTGGTAGTTTTTGATGGCAAGTATTTTGGCCATTTAAACTTGAGCAGAACAGATAAATTGCTGGAGGGATACCATGAAGAAAATAAAAAGTCCAGCTGAATTAGAGAAATTAAGAGAAACCTTAGTTAGCCAGAATAATACAGACAAACCCTGGGTTACCATTTGCTGTGGAACCGGCTGTTCTGCCTCCGGTGCTTTAGATGTGGTATCCTCTTTTGAAAAAGCTATCAAAGAAAAAAATTTGGATATAGACATAACCACTAAAGTTACTGGATGTCATGGTTTCTGCGAACAGGGCCCGCTGGTTGTTATTAACCCTGGGAACATATTTTACTGTAAAGTAAAATATGAAGATGTTGAAGAAATCATTAAAGAAACCCTTCTGGAGAAAAAGCTAATAGACCGTCTTTTATATGTTGATCCCTTGTCTCAGGAAAAGGTAAAAACAGAAGATGAAGTAACTTTTTATAAGAAGCAACTTCGTCTCCTGTTAGGGAACAACGGCATGATCGACCCGACAGACCTTTATGATTATTTAGGCATAGGAGGCTATGGTGCCCTAAATAAAGTGCTGCAGGAAATGACTCCCAGACAGGTAATAGAAGAAATTAAAAATTCCGGCCTCCGGGGAAGAGGTGGAGCAGGTTTCCCCACCGGTATTAAGTGGGAATCAAGTTATAAAGCTGAAGGAGACCTAAAGTACGTTATCTGTAATGCTGATGAAGGAGACCCTGGATGTTTCCAGGACAGGAGTATCCTGGAGGGTAATCCCCACTCCGTTTTGGAAGGCATGATTATTGGAGCTTATGCCGTTGATTCCGGCCAGGGATATATTTATGTGCGAAATGAATACCCCCTGGCTGTAAAGAATTTTAGTACAGCTATTGAGAAAGCCAGAGATTATGGGCTGCTTGGTGAAAACATCCTGGGCAGCAGCTTTTCTTTTGATGTTAAAATATGCCGCGGTGGAGGAGCTTTTGTTTGTGGTGAATCCAGCGCCCTGATAGCTTCTATAGAAGGTAAAGCAGGTGAACCCCGGGACAAGTATATCCACGCTACAGAAAAGGGCTTGCATGATAAGCCGACAGTACTTAACAACGTGAAAACCTGGGCAACCGTTCCCCTCATTATTGAAAAAAGTGCTGAATGGTTTTCCAACATAGGCACGGAAAAAAGTAAAGGAACTATGATCTTTTCTCTTACCGGTAAAGTTAATAACACGGGATTAGTTGAAGTCCCCATGGGTATTACCTTAAAAGAACTTGTTTTTGAAATCGGAGGAGGCATTCCCGGTGGCAAGAACATTAAAGCAGTGCAAACGGGAGGTCCCTCAGGAGGCTGTATTCCGGAAAAACTGCTGGATCTGCCCCTTGATTATGAAAAATTAATCGAAGCAGGTTCTATGATGGGTTCCGGCGGTATGATTGTTATGGACGAAAACACCTGTGTAGTTGATTTAGCCAGGTACTTCCTCTCTTTTACTCAAGATGAGTCTTGCGGCAAATGTATCCCCTGTAGAGAAGGCGGAAAACAAATGCTTTCTATTTTAAATAATATTACCCAGGGGAAAGGCCAGGAAAAAGATCTTGATTTAATCAGAGAAATAGCTTCTGTCATGAAAGACGGTTCTCTCTGTGCTCTTGGTACCATGGCACCTAACCCGGTACTGACTACCCTGCAGTATTTCCCGGATGAATACCTGGCTCATATAAGGGACAAAAAGTGTCCTGCCGGTGTTTGCCAGGCTTTAATCGAATATTTTATTGACCAGGAAGCATGTAACGGCTGCGGTCGGTGCTTGAAAGTATGTCCCTCTGAGGCCATAACCGGTCATAAAGAAGAACCCCATGAATTAGACCAGGATAAGTGCATAAAATGCGGAGCCTGCACGGAAGTTTGCCGCCATGAAGCAATTCTAGTAAAGTAGAGGTGAAAATATGGTGCGGATAAATATTGACAGTAAGGAAGTCGAAGCAAACGGGGAATCAACATTATTAGAACTTGCCCGTAAAAATGGCATCGAAATACCTACCCTTTGCCATCACCAGGCCGTAACTCCGTATGGAGCCTGCAGGCTGTGTTTGGTGGAAATAAAAAAAGAAGACGAAACCAAACTTGTTGCCTCCTGCACCTACCCGGTCCGGGAAGATGGAATAACAGTTCTTACACAATCACCAAAAGTTAACAGGGTAAGAAAGATGATCCTGGAATTTTTGCTGGCCAGGTGCCCGGAGGTAGAAATAATTCAAGAAATGTCTGCAGAAATGGGAATTAAGCAAAGCCGGTTTATCCTTTATGATAATGATGACTGTATACTTTGCGGTTTATGTGCCAGGGTCTGTGAAGAAATCATTGGTAAAAGTGCCGTAAGTTTTACGGATCGCGGTCCGGACAGAAAAGTGTCTACTCCCTTTAATGAACCTTCGGAAGAATGTGTAGGTTGCACTGCTTGTGCCTTTGTCTGTCCTACCGGAGCGATTAAAGTAGAAGAATGGGATGAAATAAGATTCATTGAAAAGTGGAATACAGAAATACCCTTACAAAAGTGTGCAAAGTGCGATATGCTCTATACTCCTGCCAACACCCCGGGTTATATTCTAAGTAAGATGCAACTGCCGGAAAACCTGTTAAGATTATGTGAAAAATGTCGTCGGAAATCTGTTGCTGAATCTCTCAGCAATTATGATGTTACCAGTAAGAATGTAATTATTAAAAAATAATAAAATAATTAATTTTAAGGGAGAGGTGAATTATGGATAAAAAAGTTCTTTCCCAGAAAAGTATTGATTCAACATGTCAGTCTATGATTAAAAAAGCTGAAGATGAAGGTATTGAAACTATCTGGGATCGTTTGGAAAAACAACAGCCACAATGTGGTTTTGGAGAGCTGGGAGTTTGTTGTAAAATCTGTATGCAGGGTCCCTGCCGTATTGATCCCTTTAAAGTAGGGGCTCAAAAAGGAGTTTGTGGGGCAAATGCCGACACTATTGTAGCCAGGAACCTGGTGCGGGCTATAGCTGGCGGCACAGCTGCTCATTCCGGCCATGCCAAGCACCTGGCACATATTCTTTCCAAATCAGCTAAAGGCGAATTTAAGGATTATCCTGTTAAAGACCCAGAAAAATTAAAGGCAGTAGCAGCTCGCCTGGGAGTAGACATAGAAGGAAAAAATAACGAAGAACTAGCTAGAGAAGTAGCCCGTTTGGCCCTGGAAGAGTTTTCTGAAAAAGAAGGTCCAAACCTCTGGGCTGCAACCACTGTTACCAAGGGTCGTGTAGATACATTTAGCAAACTAGGAGTAGTGCCGGGAGGCATTGACAGTGCTATCTCAGAGATTATGCACCGCACTCACTATGGGGTAGATGCAGATCCGGTCAACCTCCTGCTAGGGGGAATAAAATGTTCCCTGGCAGATTATGCCGGCTGTCACATGGGCACAGATCTTGCGGATATCTTATTTGGCACACCCCAACCTGTAGTAACAGAAGCCAATATGGGTGTTTTAAAGGAAAATGCAGTAAATATCGCGCTTCACGGACATAATCCTGCCCTATCAGATATTATCGTTCAAGTAGCCGCTGAAATGCAGGATGAAGCTAAAAATATGGGAGCTTCTGAGGGTATTAACCTAGTAGGCATGTGCTGTACCGGAAACGAAGTCTTGATGAGGCACAAAATTCCTCCCCTGACTCATTCCGTCTCTCAGGAACTGGCAATTATTACCGGGGTAATTGATGCTATGGTTGTAGACTACCAGTGTGTGATTCCCGGCCTGGCCAACCTTTTAGATTGTTACCACACAAAACTAATAACAACCATGCCTATAGCAAAAATAAGCGGTGCCCAGCATATGGAACTCAATGAAGAAAATGCTCGGGAATGTGCCGGGGATATTATAAAAACAGCCATAGATTCTTTTGGTAATAGAAAACCTGAAAAAGTAAATATTCCGAAGGAAAAAAATACTGCTATTGCTGGATTTTCTACCGAAGCTATTTTAGGCGCTTTAGGTAAGGTTGACAGTGAAGACCCCCTAAAACCTCTCATTGATAATATTGTTAATGGAAATATCCTCGGTGTCTGTCTTTTTGCCGGGTGCAATAACGCTAAAGTACCCCAGGACCACAACTTTGTAACCATGGTTAAGGAATTAGCTAAAAATAATGTGTTGATACTGGCAACAGGTTGTGGGGCCGGTGCATTTGCCCGCTATGGACTTCTAACTCCTGAAGCTACTCTAGAATATGCTGGAGATGGCCTTAAAGCTGTCCTAACTGCAGTAGGAGAAGCAGCAGGCTTAAATGGACCCTTACCCATGATACTCCACATGGGTTCCTGTGTAGATAATTCCAGGGCAGTAGACGTAGCTGTAGCTGTAGCTAACAAGCTGGGTGTCGACCTGGATAAACTACCTGTTGTAGCAAGTGCCCCTGAAGCTATGACAGAAAAAGCCATTTCCATTGGAACCTGGGCAGTATCCGGAGGGCTTCCAACTCATGTTGGAGTAATTCCTCCTGTTCTAGGCAGTGATTTAGTAGCTGAAGTCCTTACAGTTAAAACTAAAGAGCTGGTTGGCGGCTACTTTATAGTAGAAACTGACCCCTTAAAAGCATGTGAAAAACTACTGGAGGCTATTAAAAAAAGACGCCAGGGCCTAAATATTTAAAATTCAACTGTAATTTATTTGCTTACGGAAACGCCGAATTATTTTCGGCGTTTTTTTTATTTTAAATTTTTTAATTTAAAATAAAAGGTTAGTGTATGTTTTATGTCTTTTAGAGTATGCTAATTTATTAGTAAAATTATTTTTATAGAAAGGAAGATAATGCCATGTTAGATAATATAAAGAAAAACTTAGATGCCCTGGCAGTTTATCAGGATCTTCCCGTCTCCAGGCTAGTTGAAGAGGCACTGTTCCGGGGAGAAGGGTTCCTGACCTCTCAGGGCTCCTTAAGTGTAAACACCGGCAAATATACAGGCCGCTCCCCTAACGATAAATTTACTGTAAAAGAAACAAATACACAAGATAAAATACGGTGGGGAGATGTTAACCGGCCTATCTCACAAGACAAATTTGATATATTATTAGATGAAATACTAAAATATTTAAAAGATAAAGAAATATTTGTTTTTAACGGTTTTGCCTGTGTCGATGAAAAATACCGCTTCCCCGTAAAGTTTATTAATGAGCTTTCCTGGCACAATATGTTTGTCCAGCAGTTATTCCTGGAAGAC
>PWHX01000037.1 GCA_003555415.1 Syntrophomonadaceae bacterium
AGTTTTTCCCTTTCTTCCTTTAAACCGTTTAAAATTTCTTCAGACAAGTTTATCCCTCCTATTGCCATTAATATTATTAGTTAATCATGTATCCTGTCCAAAAAAAGGTAAAATATGCAAATTTTTTAATTTGTTTTAAATGTAAAAGTTGATTTATTGAGCTGCCTGCTAAAAAATAAAACAGTAGCTATGCAAAATTATCGATAGCCACTGTTTTGTGTCAGGTTTATATAATTTAAAACCCCAAATGATTTTCCTCTTTAACGTCATAACCTGTTCCTCTTCAAGGAAAGCCTTCTTTACTGGGGGACTACCTTGATTTTTCCCCAGGCTCCCAGTTTATCATCTTTAACAATCAAAATTCCTTTTATGCCTTTTATATCTTTAGATTTTTCCAGAACTTCCTCCACGTCCTCTTTACATTTAACCATATTACCCACTGCTGTAGCCACAGCATCAGCTAAAAGTGTGGAAGAAGATACTACCACTACCGCATCGGCTTTACCTTCACTATAAGATGGCCCTACAATGCCCGAGGAGGTACAAACTCCTGCCGGGGTCTCTTCAGGGCTGATTTCAATAGCCAGGCGGTTGCTAAAGGGAGAGTCGGCACAAAAAATAGAAACTTTTCTGACCTTTTTTATTTTCATAAAAATATCTCCGCCGTTTTCTACTATAACTTCTTCTACAGATTTTAACAATTCCTTCCCCACTGCTTCTGCAAAAGCCCCGGCAACAGCTGCCATAGGTCCTGCTCCGGCTTGATTGCCGGCCCGGGCCATAAGAACAGCAATATCAGGGGCCCGGGAAGATATAAAGTAAGGGTTCATGGTAGTCTTAAATTCAGGTTCTTTAGAAATAAAATGCTCCAGTTCCTTACGCTTTTTCCATACAAGTTCTTCTGCTAACTTTACCAGTTCATCCCGGTAACTCTCTTTGTCTACCATGATTAGAAGGTCTGTTTCTTTTATTGCTGCTTTAAAAGGAACCAGATCTTTACCCGGTTTCATGTTGCGATAAAACCTGATATCATAAGACATATTCTCTGCTCCTTTTAATAATGGGCTTCTATAGCCCTGGCAGGGCAGGCTTTAAAGCAGTGTTCGCAGACGACACACTTATCTCCATCAAACCTAACAATCATATCCGGTCTTGACATTTCCAATGCCCCCGTGGGACACATGACAGTGCAGGCCCCGCAGTGAGTACACCTTTCTTCATTCCATATCATCTGTTGTTCAAAGGGCAACACTTCAATCCCTCCGGACTCGAGGAATCTAACTCCTTTTTCATAATTTTTCTCTTCCCCGGACAATTCCACAACAAGCCTACCCTCTTTTTTGGGATTAATATTAGCCCTCAAAATATTAATAAAAAGGTCATAATCTTTAACTAAATGGTATAAAAAAGGCTGCTCCACTACTGCTGCAGGAAATAACAAAACAACTTTATGCTTTATCATATTTAGCTCCTTTCTCCCTTAGCGTCGAATTTTTAAGGGGTTCATCTTTTTCCCTGAATCAACTGAAGGTACACTTTCCACCGGCTCCGTTAACAAAAACTTTCCATCCTGTATCCAGGACTTTAAAATCTCGGCAATTTCTTTAGCCTTAGAATAACTGGACAGTGGAGCAGTGGGAACCTCTTTGCCCTGGACAGTTATTGTTCCTGACTTAAGCTGGCCATAATCTACTTCTCCCAGGCTTCCACCTATCCCCTGGGGGAAACTTTCACTGTAATCCAGTACCTGTGTATATATTTCTTCATCTTTTATTGCTGTATAGCGAAGCATCTCTTCGTTTAAGATGGGAATAGGCACCCCCACTCCTATCATCAAGGACACTCCATAACCTATATAGCTTACTCCCCTTACCCAGTGAGGATCCATTTGTTTTAAATCCCCTATTAGCGAAAGGGTTCCTGCCGGGGATCTGGGAACACCCTTATCCGTTCGGTCAGCACAAGGATTGTGCTGAGTTCCATGCCAGGCGACATAGCCGGTACCGCCACCTAAAAAGATTCTCGTCCCGATACCAGTTGTCTTGTAGTAAGGGTCATTAAACAAGGGACTTAACTGTCCTGAAGTACTGTAATTTGCATTTCCTAGATTTGGCTTCAGTATCCCCATGTAAGTGTAAATACTTTTTTCCGATAGATTAACAGCAGTAGCGTAATTCTGGTAAGCGTTACGAGCATTAAACATAAAAGCTTCGTTAATATCCTGAAGCCTTATAAAAGTTCTAATCTTTTTTCGGGGATAACAGTCCGTTCCATAGCTGTAAGCTTCCAATCGCACATCTTTCCCGGCTACCAGTTCCTCAATAACATGTCCTCCACCGTAATTAAAATCACCAGGGTAATTTTGATTGGCCGGATCGGCTTCCGGAATTTCCGTTGCCCCCAGGTAAACATCCACCGCTGCAATGCCGGCATAAGCATTTACCCCGTTTAGATAGACCTTGGACATTCTTATCTTCGGAGTGGGGTGACCAAAATTCAAAAATGCACCCGAGGAACACATGGGACCAAAAGTGCCTGTAGTAACAACATCTACTTCTTTGGCAGTCTGTTCCAGACCCTTTTCTTCAACAATAGAAATTATTTCTTCGGCTGTAACTACAACAGCTTCTCCTTTACTGATCTTCTCATTAATCTCCTCATAAGTTTTGTTAATTTTCAAAAATACCCCTCCTTGTTAGGCTTCTCCTCTTACATAACCCTGGTTTTTTTTAAAAAAAAACCCTTCCGAAAGGAACGGAAGGATTACCGGTTACATCATATAAATAATGCAACTCTCATCTTCCCAGAAATTCTTTCTGCTGGAATTAGCACCGTACCAAAATCACCCCTTGGCCGGTTGCCGGGCTTCACAGGGCCAGTCCCTCCGCCTGCTCTGGATAAGAGTACTATGTTATTTGCCTTAAAACAATATTATCATATCATGTTGGCTTTTTTCTGTCAAGAAACAATATTAACCTGTTGCCGGGCGCAACAAGTAGCTGACAAACTTTAGTAAATCAAATTTCTTGGCATTAAATGCTTTATTGCCCCATTCGGTATCCATGGCTTTCACTAAAGTGTCTAGTTTTCTATTATCCAACTTTTCTAAAGCCCGGCGAACTACCAGGGAATTCTGGTAGCTCTGGCGCAGGTGCCCCGTCATTTCATCATATTTACTCTTTCCAGACAAATCATGGGCCGCATATATGCCTGTTAGCAAAGCAGGAAACTGTCCGAAACCCAGAAAAGGCATAATAGCTCCAAAACAATTTCCCGTAAAAAAGGTATTCCCTATTCTGGGATATTTACATATACCAAATAAATACCTGTTAACTTCAAACCGGTCTACTACTTTTAAGTATTGCCCCATCTTATTACATACATCTTCATAAAATCTTTCCCAGAGCACATTCGGGTCCTTCTCCTTATTTTCTGAGTAATCAGGATAGCCGATAACAATATTGGCTTCTTTTTCCGAAAGGGGAATAAGCCATCCATATCCTTTAGGAGCCAGGTGGTTGTTCAACCAAGCATAAACAGTGTATCGATCAAATTTACCTGTTACTATTGCCCCCTTTAAAGTAGCTGTAAGGTCTGGCCGGTAATTTTGAACTTTTTCTGCGTAGGTGCCATCCCCCGTAGCCATTACTACATGGGTATATTCCTCCAATAACTCCTCATAACAAGCTTCTGAATTAAACTCGATACCTGTTTTTACCTGCCTGGCCAACTGGTTTTCAAAGGAATGAGGGTGCCGACCCCTTATATTAGAGAAGCCAATTTGGCCTGTTAGTTCAGCCTTATTGTTTTCAGAAAAGATAACAGCTTTTCCTATATTCCCTACCGGTTGGAGATAAATCCCGTAATTTTGTGAGAAATGAGCCAGACAGTCATCAATCGGCCTGTTTAAAATTGACATCAAGATCTCACCATTAATGAAGCGATCCCCCACCTGTCTTCTCTTTTCAAAAATAACCGGTTCTATTCCATTTTTCTCTAGCATTATGGCACAGGCAAGTCCAGCCAGGCCTGCACCCATTATGGCAACTTTAATAGGAAACACCTCCTGATAATATTATGTACATATAAAAACCATATATACTCTTGTGAGCTGTCAAGAAGGTGCTTCCAGTATGTTTAATTAATATTCAATTCCTTTCCTGGCTTTAATTCCTTGGGAAAATGGATGCTTAACCATGGTAATTTCGCTTGCCAAATCAGCCTGTTCTATTATTTCCGAAGGTGCATTTCTACCAGTTAAAACTAGTTCTACTTTTTGAGGTTTTTCACCAATTAATTTTAAAATCTCTTCCAGGGGGATAAGGTTATAGTCTAGAACCACATTTATTTCATCAAGAATAACCATATCGTACTCCTCCCCCATAACTACTTCCCTGGCTCTTTTTAAACCTTCTAAGGCCTTTTCTCTGTGTATTTTTTCAGCTTCTTCTTTCTTTTTATAAAACTGAGCTGCTCCGTACTGTTCTATAGATATATTGGGAAGAATTTTAGCCGCCTTATGCTCCCCCCCTATTTTATCAGCTTTTAAAAACTGAATCATAAATACATTTAGGCCTTGTCCTGCTGCCCTGAAAGCCAAACCCAGGGATGCGGTAGTTTTACCTTTCCCTTTGCCGGTGTAAACCTGAACCAAACCTTTTTCTAGCAATATTAGATCCTCCTGTTCCCTTTTATACGGTTTTAATCATTAAATAGCGATATTTTTTCACCCAATAAATTTCCTTGCCAATCCATTCTCATAGCACCCCGGATAAATATCTTTAAAGCTCTTATTTCCTTCCCCAGAACACCCCGGTACTTCCATAAAAGCTCTGGCGTTATTTTTCCGTTGCTTTCCAATATCATGCCCAAAATTTTTTCAAAAGAATTATACTCCATCTTTTTCCACAGCATAAACAGGTCCCGCTCCATTTGTATCTTTTGACCAATGATTTTCCAAAGCCTCTTATTATAGTTTTCCCCGCCCCGCAAAGCCTCCTGTACTGCAACCTTTCCACTTATACAAGCTAAATCGATACCCCCTCCATGGAGGGGAGAGGCCAGGCCTGCTGCATCTCCTGCCAACATAATGTTGTCATATGTCAATTTATCAGGAGATTTTATAGGAATCAATCCCCCACTTTTCTTAATCGTTTTATAGTTTTCCAGCCCTTCTTTTTTTATAACTCTTTCCAGTTCCTTTTGGATACTTAAACCTTTGTACCCGTTAAAAATACCCATTCCTACATTTGCTATTTCCTTTCCCTGGTCATTTTTCCCTTTGGGAAAAATCCAATAATAACCATATATATGGGGTTCTATCCCAACCTTTACATTCTCTCCAATTTTACTGAAATCCCCTTCTAAAATACGCTGCACAGCCAAGGCACTGTTTTCCCTATAAAAATCCTTAAAATTATAAGCTCTGGAAGTGACCGGCATTACACCGCTAGTATCAATCACCCAGTCAAATTTATCTGTTAGCACTTTTAACTCTTTCTGGCTTATCCTGCAGCCTTCTTTAATATCTACCCCCTGGTTCCTGGCTTTTTGTCCTAACTGTTTCTGCCATTCCCTGCGATCTATCATCCATAGCCTAAATGGCTCGCAGCTGACACTATATTCTTTCCCCATGCTAATTATTATATTTTTAATCTTAAAAAGAATGCCTGCTTCAGGTTTTTCCAAAAGTTTCAAAGAATCAAAATAGCCTTCAGCACATTTAATTGTTCCACCAATTTTATTTTTTTCAAAAAGTGTAACCTTACATCCTGCCGAAGCTCCTTCCATAGCTGCATAAAGACCTGCAGGGCCTCCTCCCAAAATAGCCAGCTTTGTCAATTTCATACACCTCCTGATTAAATGATCCGGCTCTAGAGCCGGATCATTTAATCTATTTTGTTATCTTAACCCGCAAGGTCACTTCAATTTAGCTATTATTGTTTAAGCCTGGATAGTCAATTCCCTGGCAATGGACTTGATATGCCACAACATATCCCTTAAAGAATCTAGTATTAACAAGTATAGTGTAGAAGACTTAGGAAGGCACTCACCTTTTATTAGCCTTTCTTCATGTTCGGTTGCATATTTTTGGGTGTTACTTTCAATTTCCTTGATACGAGCTACAATATGTTGGATTAGCACCTGGTTCTCAGTCATAAACACATCATTTAAATCATTGGCCAATTCCAGTGTAGATTCAAAAATTTCTTTTAACTCTCCAACCGCTTTATCGGTAAACAAGACGCCTTCCTTAATTTTTACCTGACTTTGGTTTAAAACTTTTATTACATTATATTTTATACTCTCTAAGCTGTTAACAATAGAAAGTATTTTGGTTATTTCCTCTTTCTCCTCCAGCTCTAAAACAGGAACCTTTACAGCCAGCTCTTCTACCCGGGTATCAATTATGCCAATTTTCTTATCACAGTCTTTAATAATCTCTTCTTTGTTTTTTAAAAATCCTTCGAAAATTAAATCCAGCATTATATGCACTTCACTTATTATCGCAGCCATTCCAGGCCCCATATTGCCAAGCACTTTCTTTTTTTGTGTAACCATATCATTACCCCTTTCTATTTATTTATTTATTTATTTTGTTATTTAGCATTATTTTTAATATTCTATAAATTTGCA
>PWHX01000083.1 GCA_003555415.1 Syntrophomonadaceae bacterium
GCACAAAGCAGGAAAAGAGTTGAAGTGCACTTATGTTAACGACAATATATTGGCTTAATTCATATTAGTGGAATAAAATACCGAAAAACATTTACAAAGAGATGTGTTTACCAAAAATAAAATGTTCTATATTATTTAATACTTTTTCTCTTTCTTTATCCATGGTCAAGATATGCCCTGAATTTGAGAACATAACCAATCTGCTGTCTTTTATATGTTCATTAAGGAAGAGGGGGCTTTTTTGAGACACCATGAGGTCTTTTTTGCCCTGCATAATAAGTACGGGACAATTAATACTGCTTATCCCTTCCTTTACAAAATTCCTTATATTTAAAAGGTCTGAAAGGCTTTTAGTTGGGATACAGTTATATGCTCCTCTTTCTTTCACAAAAGAATCCCATTTACCCTTGGGAATATAGAGATTTAATCGGGAAATCAGGGGAACAAAAGAGTAAAAGCGGTAGGTCAGGTTTATAGGAGCAGCCATACTTACAACATTCTCCACGGGATATTTTATGGCTCCGGCTAAACTTAAAAGACCACCCATGGATAGGCCTATAAGGGTTGTTCGTTCATAATTACTTAACATAAACTCAATTTCTTTGTATATTAAATCCAGCCAATCCCTGTAAGTTGTTTTTGTCATTTTACCAGGTTCTGTTCCGTGGCCTGGCAAAAGGGGAGCTTTGACACTAATATTTTTTTCAGCAAGATGGACTCCAAGAGGTTTCATTTCTCCAGGGGATCCGGTAAAGCCGTGAATTAAGAGGGCACTGTTAGGGCCGCGGCAATAGTGGAAGGGCTTAGCTTCCGGCATAAAATATGACAAGTTCATCTTACCTTTCTATATAATTTTTAGATAGACTAATTCTATCACGAAAAAGAAAGTATGGACAAGCAATAAGAATGTTAGTATTACATTTTGCAGATAGATGGGAGAAAAGATATAACAAAATGTCATGTTAAGTATAAAGGACTATGGCAGCCTTAAGTAGTATTAGTTACAATGTAGTTTATTGTAGTTTATTGCTATTGATTCTAAAGGAGGTTTTTTTTTGTTTCATTATATGGATAATGCAGCTACATCTTTTCCCAAACCCGAAGAAGTTCTGGCTGTTATGGAGCATTTTTTTAACAATACAGGGGGCAATCCCGGCAGGTCAGGACACCGCCTTTCTTTAAAATCTGGAGAAATTGTTTACGAAACAAGGGATCTGTTAGCTCAGCTCTTTAATATAGAAGACCCTTTACAAATTGTTTTTACCTTAAACGCTACTATGGCTATGAATATGGCTTTATCCGGCCTTTTAAAACCGGGGGATCATGTTATTACCAGTTCTTTAGAGCATAATTCTCTGGCCCGCCCCTTACGATATATGGAAACTAAAGGAGTTGAGATTACCCGTATCAGTTGTTCTCCTCCTGATTTTCAGATTAGTCTGGAAGAACTTGAACAAAGCATTCAAAAAAATACCCGGTTGATAGCTCTAATGCACGGTTCTAATGTTACGGGAACCATTTTCCCCCTAAAGGAAATCGGCAAAATAGCAAAAAAACACAGTCTGTATTTTATGGTAGATGCTGCTCAAACCGCCGGGGCCTATCCCATAGATGTTCAAAGGGAAGGCATTCATATGTTGGCCTTCACCGGTCATAAAGGTCTTTTCGGCCCCCAGGGAACAGGAGGGCTTTACATTGATCCCCGGTTAAAGATAGAGTCTTTTATCAGGGGAGGTACCGGCAGTTTATCTGAAGAAGACCGGCAGCCTGACTTTATGCCTGATGTCCTGGAAAGCGGCACCCCTAATGCCATGGGGTTGGCCGGCCTAAGTGCAGGGGTTAAGTATATTTTAAAAGAGGGGATAGATAAAATCAGGGGAAAAGAGGAAGAGTTAACTTTCTTTCTCTTAAAAGGCTTAAAAGAAATAGACGGTATTAAAGTCTTTGGAGAGGAGAGCGTAAAAAGACGTATGCCCATTATTTCTTTTTTGGTTGATGGAGTTTCTCCCTCCACTGTGGGAGAGATTTTAGATGACGAGTACAACATTCTTGTTCGCGTAGGACTTCACTGTTCTCCCTGGGCTCACGAAAGTATGGGTACTATCCCGGAGGGCACCGTGCGGGTCAGTTTGAGTTATTTTAATACAGAAAAACAGGTTGATAACCTGATAAAAGCTTTAAAAGAGATAGTTAAAGAGGAGGTGGAAACTTCATAAAGCATTTTACAAGCATCTAATATAGTATAAAATAAAAAAATACTGTAGGAGGGGAATAAAAAGTGAATGAAAAAAGATTAATTGCCCTGTCTGGTGCCGTTATAGGTTTTCTGGGAGTATTACTGGTATACCTGGGTAATGCCGCAAACTATGGGATATGTGTTGCCTGCTTTATTCGGGATATTGCCGGTGGGCTAGGGCTTCACCGGGCAGAGGTAGTGCAGTATCTGCGCCCTGAAGTTGCAGGTTTTATTTTGGGTGCTTTCCTGATAGCTTTATTTATGGGTGAATTCAGGGCCCGGGGGGGTTCCTCACCTTTAATAAGATTTATTATAGGATTTATAGTAATAGTAGGAGCTTTAGTATTTTTAGGCTGTCCCCTTAGAATGGTTTTGAGGCTGGCTGCCGGTGACTTAAATGCCCTTTTAGGATTGGCCGGTTTTATAGCCGGGATTTACCTGGGGATATTCTTCCTGCGAAAAGGTTTTTCCCTGGGCAGGTATCACAATTTATCAAGTTCCAATGGCTACGTTTTACCGGTTTTAGCGGTAATATTACTTATCCTGGTAGCTGTAAAACCTGCATTTATATTTTTCAGTGAATCTGGTCCTGGATCCATGTATCCACCAATAGTTGTTTCATTAATCGCCGGTGCCATAATAGGCTTACTGGTACAGCGCAGCAGGCTTTGTATGGCCGGAGGTATAAGAGATCTCATTTTAATAAAGGATCCACACCTGTTCTATGGAACCCTTAGTTTATTTGTTTTGGCTCTTGTAGGTAATTTAGCTTTTGGATATTTTGATTTGGGTTTTGTAGACCAGCCTATCGCTCATAATGATGGACTTTGGAATTTTATTGGAATGTTAGTGGTTGGACTGGGGTCAATATTACTGGGAGGCTGTCCTTTAAGGCAGATTATTATGGGGTCTGAAGGGGATTCAGATGCCGGTATAACTTTTTTAGGAATGCTAACTGGAGCGGCTTTTATGCATAATTTTGGACTGGCAGCCAGTCCAGACGGTGTTCCCCAAAATGGTCAAATTGCCACTGTATTAGCCCTGATAGCTTTATTAGCCATAGCTTTTAAAAACGTAGAGGTGGGTATAACATCTAAACCTTCTAAGTCAGTAGCTTCAGGTATTAAAAAATAAAAATGAGGAGAGATTTACATGTCTGGCGATAAAGATAAAAAAACTGTTGATGCCCGGGGAAAGTCCTGCCCGGAACCCGTAGTATTAACCCGTAAAGCACTGGAGTCTTTTAAAGATCAGGAGATTGAAGTAATAATCGATTCTCCTGTAGCCAAGGAAAACATTACCCGTATGGCCAAGAATCAGGGCTACAAGATTGATGTTGAAGAAAAGGATGAGGAATTTTGCTTGAAAATTACTAAATAAATTTGTGAGTGGTCATATAAATTTCTTGACAATGAATGTCTTGATATTATAATTAAAATAAAGTATGCTTTGAAATTTGGTGGATAATAATGGATTCCTATTATGTTGCAACCTTTTACTCTACTAACTATGCTTTAAAATGTGAAAGATTATTAAAAAATAAAGATATAGATATTAAATTAATACCCGTTCCCCGCCAGGTAAGCTCCAACTGTGGCCTGGCTGCCCGCTTAACTCCCCAAAATCTACCTGATTTTATGGAATTATATAAAGAAGGATTAGTAGAAGTTGAAGGGCTGTACAGCGTAGAACAGGAAGGAAAGAAATTAAGTTTTACACTTCTAGAACAAGAGTGATCATAGGGACGGGTACCTGTCACCGGAATTACTAGTCAGTGGGTGTTTTATATGAATTTTAAAGATAGCCTTGATAGAGGCTATCTTTTGATGTTTATTCATTAGACGATGTGCTTGTTGCCATGAATGGTCTGCGCTTGATGAAATATGGGACTTAAACAATATCTAATCTGTTCTTCTAATTGAAAAGGATCTTCCAAATACGAATTCAACGGGAACGTTGATGATAATCATTGTGCTCAAGTCTTTAAATATTCTTATCCTACTTTCTTAAAGAATATCCTGGAATAAACCCCTATCACCTCAACCCAAGAAGAAATTTTAATCTAAGTTAATGTTTGTTATAATAAAGCTAATACTAACATAAAAATGATTTGATATTTTAGAGGGGATAAATTATGAAAAAAGAGAGAAAAGAAGCAAGGAAAATAGGTGTAGATAAGCGTTTTCTAGCAGTAACTTATGGCTGCCAGATGAACGAGCATGATTCGGAAATACTTTCAGGTTTTCTTGAGGATATGGGTTATACACAGACAAATGAGCTGCAGGAGGCAGATGTGTTTATAATCAACACTTGTGCCATAAGACAGAAAGCCGAGGAAAAGGTCTATGGTCGTTTAGGGGCTTTAAAAAAGTTAAAAAAGGAAAGGCCCGAAATGATCATCGGTATTTGCGGCTGTATGGTACAGCAGAGAAAAGTAGCGGAAAAGATAGAGAAAAGGTATCCCCATGTTGACTTGATTTTTGGAACCCATAATCTTCATAAATTTCCGGAATTACTACAGGAAGCCTTGGAAAGCAGGAAAACAGTTCTCGATATATGGCCTAGAAGAGGCGGTGTAGTAGAGGATTTGCCTAAACTGCGGAAGGATGGATTAAAAGCCTGGGTTTCTATCACCTACGGTTGCAATAATTTTTGTGCCTATTGTATTGTCCCTTACGTCAGGGGTAGAGAACAGAGCAGGAAGATGGAAAACATTATTGCAGAGGTTGAAGGGTTGGCAGCGGAAGGATATAAAGAAGTTACCCTTTTAGGGCAAAATGTAAATTCCTATGGGAAGGATTTATCTGAAAAATTTACCTTTGCCCGATTGTTGGAGAATCTGGATAATATTGAGGGGCTAAAAAGGATAAGGTACATGACTTCCCACCCCCGGGATTTCACCTGGGAACTGGTGGAGGTAATTCGTAATTCTTTAAAAGTATGCGAGCACTTTCATTTACCCCTTCAGGCCGGCAGCAACAAGATACTAGAAAAGATGAACAGGGGTTATGCCCGGGAGCATTACCTGGAGCTGGTTAACTACATCCGGGAACTAATTCCCCAGGCCAGTATAACTACGGATTTTATTGTAGGATTCCCCGGAGAAACTGAAAAAGATTTTGCTGATACCCTGGACATGGTAGAGAAAGTAAGGTTTAACGCTGCTTTTACTTTCTTGTATTCTCCCCGAAAGGGCACAGCAGCAGCTACCATGCCTGAACAGCTGACTGAAGAGAAAAAAAAAGATAGAATTTACCGGTTAATAGAGTCTCAAAATAAAATCAGCAGGGAAATAAATGATAAGCTTAAGGGAGAGGGATTGGAAGTTTTGGTAGAAGGGATTAGTAGAGAAGAACCGGCTGGAGTTGTGCTTACCGGCAGGACTAGAACCAATAAAATAGTTAACTTTAAGGGGAAAAAAGAGCTATTGGGGAAACTGGTGCAAGTGCGGATAACAGAACCTAAGACCTGGAGCCTTTACGGAGAAATAATTGATTAATGTACAGATTATAAAAGCACATGTTTTCTATTTAGTTGAAGGATTTTCTGTCGTAAAATAGAATATAAAATAGAAATAAAAGTAATAATATGAAGTTCTAACAGAAAAGGGAAGGCTGGGGAAAATGAAACTTGCTAAAAAAGACTTCTTCAACTTAATTATTATTTGCGGTATAGTTTCAGCATTAATATACTATTTTACAGGTAACGTTGCTGCTACTATTTCTATCTGGGTTATATACGGGCTGAGTTTATTCTCAGGCAGTATTTTTCATTTTATCCTGTCAAAATTCATATCTCACTTACATGTGGAGGTACTGGTAAGCTGGCTTATTTTTTTAATCATAAGCGCTTCCATTGCTGCTATGGATTTTTATTTAGTTACCCCCTTATTTCGGGAAGCCTTAGCCTTTCCCCTGCCCTTAAGCTTTTCACCCCTGGTATGGGTTGTTTATGCTTTTATCCTGGCTATCTTTACCTGTAACCATTACACTTCTAACAGATCATGTCTGGACTGCAGGGGAATAACCCCGAGGGACGGAAATTATTGTGCCCGGTGCGGGATTTCTCTACAGGTGAAAAAAGAAGAGATGTCCGATCCGGTTGTGGAATCATAAAAAAAAATAGCGAGCATTTGGAGCCCTTTGGTTCCTTTTTTTATGAGTAAAGAAATACCTCATCTATGTTATAATTGTTATAATTGTTATAATTGTTATAATTTTTGAAGGGAATTAATTGGAAGGGTGAGCTTAATTGTCTAAAGTAACACCAATGATTAGACAGTACTGGGACATAAAAAATGAGCATGAA
>PWHX01000045.1 GCA_003555415.1 Syntrophomonadaceae bacterium
CATGGCAGGCTTATCCACCTCAATTTTTTTCTAAATCTAAATGGTTAAGTTTTTATATAAGTCTGTTTGTAGCATTTTATGCAATATTTAAGGAAAATGTGCAAGAACAATTTAACATCATATGCCTAGCTTTTTTTGCAAAAAAATATCCCCTGCTTTTTCAAATTGCAGGGGATTTAATGTTTTAGGGTTTCCTAATAAACAATTGTGTATAAATCTTGCCGTAACGAGATCCATCAACTATTCCTATACCAACATGGGTGTAAGAGCTGTTTAGAATATTTGCCCTATGGCCGGGAGAATTCATTAAGTTTACGTGTGCTCTCTCTGTTTGGGAGGCTCCCGCGATATTTTCTCCTGCCCTTGTATAACTTACTCCTGCTGCCCTCATCATATCAAAGGGACTTCCGTACGTGGGGGACTGGTGACTAAAGTAACCTAAATCAACCATATCCTGGCTTTTCATGCGAGCCAGCTTGACTAGTTCCATATCGATTTGCAATGGTTGCAACCCTCTAGTTGTTCTTTCCTCGTTGACCCGATCAAACATCAGCTGTTCATCTTGAGTTAGCTGGGAATTCTGCGGTGGCTCAGGTTCTGGATCTGGTTCTGGTGTTGGTTCTGGTGTTGGTTCTGGTGTTGGTTCTGGTGTTGGATCTGGATCTGGATCTGGTTGATCAGGTGTGCTTGTCCCACTTGGAATAACCAGTACCTGTCCTCTGCGTAAGGTAGTGCTGTCTAGACTGTTTGCTCGTATTATCTCTTGTTCAGTACTGTTATACCTGGCAGCAATATTCTGGAGTGTATCTCCCGAACTAACTATGTATAATCTTAAAATTAATTGTCCACCTGTACTTGGAATAGTTATTCTGTCTCCTGTTGAAGTAACTATACGGTAAGTTATATTTGTCCTGGTAGTAATCCTCTTAGTAGATTCAAATGCTTCTGCCTGACCTATAGGAAGAACCAAAGTAAAAAGTAAAGCTAATGATAAAACCCAGCAAAATAAATTTTTCTTCATTAACATCCTCCTTTATTTACATAATCAGTCCCCAATTGCCATTATAGTTAACTTTTCTTAAATGGACAAACCCACTTTAAGAGGTTAATATATTATGCAATATTAATAACTATTGAGTTATCATAATAAAGGAGATTATAGCACCATTTCACATGCCTGGGATTATTTAGTTATTGAAGGAATTATTTGTTTTCCGCCCAAAAAAAAAGTAGCACAAAATGCTACTTTTAACTGCTATCTACAAAGGGAATCAATATTTTTTGTCCTGAATAAATCAAATCCGGATCTTCAATCTTGTTTGCTTTTATAATTGATTCTATAGAAACATTATATTTTTTAGCAATATTAAAGACGCTTTCTTCTTTTTGCACTACGTACACAATAATCGTTGCCCCTGAAGGTCTTTCCTCTTCTTTTATTTCTCCCTCTTCCCTCTTTTCTTTCAAAACAACTTCCTGTTCTTTAACATCTAATACCCTGGTAAACATTTTAAGTAAAGCTGAATGCTTTACCCTTTTGTCATCCATTATTTCCAAATTAACGTATTCAACCCGGGGGTAAACATAAGCCACCATGCCTTCTTCAATACCGTACATGTTCACCTTGTGATCAAAAATCTCCTCGCAGATACCCTGCTCAATATTTCCTGTCAAATCATTGATGTAGATAATTTTGCTTTCTAATGTACCGGTAATTTCTATAGTGTCCTCAGAGATTACGGCACTAACGTCTGTTAAGTTAGATTCCGGCGGGCTAATGACCTTTCCTACAGGTTCTTCCAGTTCAACTTCATTTACCAGGGATAGATCGTCAGAGGCTTCTCCTATCACTTCATAAAGATTTATGCTGTCTTTGAACACGTCCATATCTTCTATATCACAGACAACTTCTGTTTCTTTAGTTTCTTTTACCCGAACAAAAAGGTTTACATGCGTGGTTTGATTTATCTTGTTTCTTTCCTGAGGATTAATTTTATTAGTTACGTTTTCCACACGGGGGTAAACTTTTGCCTCCATTCCCGGCCTGGCACCTGGAATTTGTAAAGATTGACTGAAACTATCTTTTACGCTCTCTTCTGTATTAAAACCTGATGATTCCTCTACATAGGAAATCTGTTTAACTATATTTCCTTTAATGGTTACTTTATCATTAGAAATATCAAAGCTTAAATCTTCCAGTTTGCAATTTACCGAGTTGATACGGGCTGCTGCTTCGCTTAAGGCGTATTCTGCATATAAAGATATAACATCACCTTCTGCTCCAATAAAATTATCAATTTTTAATTTTTCTAAATTTACCTTTTTTTTATTTGCTTCCGGCACTTCTATAACTACTTCTTTTTTAATGCTCTGATAACATATAGAAAATATTTCCATGACAACAGTTTGGTTATAAACAGTTTGGTGGTCAACTATTACTAACTCTTCCAGGTCCGCAAGTTCTATTCTTGGAAAAACTTTAACCTGCATATCAGGCATGACTCCTGGAAGGGAAACAAAGTGAACGAATTCTTCCTGGGAATTATGTTCATTTTGGACCCCTTGTTCATCAACATAAGTTATTTTTTGAATAAGCGTTCCCTCTACAACAACTTTATCTTCAGCTACTTTTGTTTCTAGCCCCTCTATTTCATTTTCAACACCCTCTATCTTTTTTACTATTGCAGGAATGTTTGTCTCCCTGGCCATGGAGAATTGCGCGGCATTTTCTCCCACCAACTGCTCCAATTCCAAATAATTTGCTACAAATTCCGTCATGTCCGCCATATTTCCAGCCTCCCTTCTTTTTCAAAACATTTTATAAAGAGGTATCCCTCCTTTTCATACTTATTGTCTCTCGGGTAATCATATGACTACTTTAATAAAAAAAATGAAATCAGGCAGACAATATTTCTATGTCTAACAGTTGCGTAACATTTTGAATGCTGTTAGAAATAGTTGTGCTATCTGAGCCTGCACACAATAAGCCTACCGCCTGCATATCATCATTTAATACCAGAGACCCGCTGTCCCCTGGCCTGCCCATAGAAGTAGTTACGATTTGTTCTCCTAGAAGCATAGAGCTTCCCTCATCTAAAAAAACCCTTACTGTTGCATCAAGAACCTTTACCTCGCCACTAGTTACACCTGATGATCGGCCACTTTTATAGAGCGTCATATCCAGGTCTGCCTCAGCTTTACCTTTAGGTATACCTAAATCCAATATTTCTGGTTCAACTAAGTTTTCAGACTCAGGTTTAGCCAGGGCGGCATCCACAAGATTTTCTGTTTTTCTTTCTTTAAGCAGTTGAATTCTGTAGCTGCTTTTCAAGGCATTACAAAGGATATCTCCTGCATTTTGAATGCTTCTAGCTATGCTGCAAGTTGGAGCTTGAAATTCTCTGTAAAGGGGTATATAGTTATATAAATTACCAATTGTATTTGCGTCTGTCCCTCCATCATGAGGCCCGGGCTGTAGAATAGGATCATGGATTACAGCCTTATTGTCATTTCCGTCTGTTGTATTAGCCAACACGTGATTGTTGGACAGAATTAATGTCTTTCCATCCTTATTACTTTTTACCAAAGCACCAAAGGTTCCAGCCGAACTCTTGTAGTGGGCCATGCTAACCCCTGGCTTAGCCGGCCTCATTTTTGATTTACGTTTAAGCAGCTTGATTTCTCCCACTTCTATCACATCAGTTTCTACCTGCTCTATTCTTTTTGGAAGGATATCATGGGATGACAGCTTTTCTTCAGGAAGTTTTTTGTTAACTAAAAAAACCAGTGCTTCATTTTTTTGTCTCTGTCCTCTTACTTCTTTACGACCAAACCCTACCCCCACTACATTATTACGATTTAAAAACTTTAAACTGTATGATTTTAATTTTTTATTTAACATTATTTAACTCCTTTTAATTAAAATTTAAAAAAAGCTTGAGTATAAATGACTTTCATAGTAATATAATATTAAGGCATGCGATTAAGGTGCGACTTTGATATATTAAAAAGTACAAAAAAAAAGAACCACTTTTGTGATTCTTTTAATAACAATAAAAACTACTCTGCAACCGCCGCACTTATGCGCTGATTTCCATTTTTAAGAAAAACCGTTAGCTCGACTGTTTCTGTAAGAACATCAGCATAGCTAAAAGACAGCCTTTGATTATAGTTGGTTTCATCAATGCGGACAACAAAAATAGAAGGATACGTGTTCTCCAGTACTCCAGTTTTCTCTAGAGTCTTCCTACGACCTCTGTTTGCTCGTAACTGTATCGTTTGCCCAACATGAGTCTCTAAATCCTTTCTAATTTGCCATAATGCATTTTTTGCCGCCATTATCATCACCCTCAAAATAGTTTTTAACATTACTATATTATCATATTTGCTCATCTTTGTCAAACAACGTTACATTTTTCGTCATATTCCGATCTTTTATATCAAAGCCTATTCATTCAAATATCCGAAAGAACAACATTTTGTTATTTTTTAAAATAAAGAAAACCACGCTTAGAACGCCCCGATCAGGGCGTTCTAACTTTTTCCTCCTTAGTAAGGTGACTCAGGCAGACCTATTCTAAAGGTTCCTCTTGTTTCAACACCGCCTAAACCATCTATACCGGTGATAGTATTATTAATGACGTCAGATATATCTACAGTATAATTAATAGAAGTGTACGCTACTTTTTCTGTTATAAAAACAGGGTCCAGGTTGTGTATAAAAACCCTCTGGGGGGAAGCAGCATAATTGGCTCCCGCTGCCAGCAAACTTTCATAGTGGGATTGACAGGCTCCAGCAAATATAATCAGGCTGTCCTTATTAGGCTCATATTTTCTCGCTATCTTTATTGATTGTACAAAAAAGCTGGAATGCCGATAATTATTCACATCCTGAAAATTTTTTTTACCCTTTAGGAATGCATCATGTCCTGTAAGAACCAGAATATCGGGGCTATGTTTTTCTAAGAGTCTTTCCAGCACTTCCGATTGCTTTTTCTCCGGAACATGAAAACCCTTTACTTCCATTTCTAACTTCCTGTAAACACTAAGACATTCCCCTAAATATTCTTTATCTCCATCTAAGTGTAGTACTTTCCCGGGCATCTCAAAATAAGCTCTTCCCGAATCGCCTCTTACTTCACTATTGTTCATGTATCTTTGTCTTATTATCCTGGATATGCAATCCCTGGTTCTATTTTTATTTGCCTTCTGCTTTTCACGTATTTGCTTTTGGGAAACTTTTTTTAGGTCTTTTAAAGGCGCATCTGCAATCAATCTAAATTCAAGACCTTTTAATATGGCGATTTTTTCATTTTTTTTAATATCTAAAATTTTAAAAAGAATATCTTCGCCATAAGATTGCCGCGTAACAATATCTCCTATTGTTATTGTCAAAAAATCGCCTCCTTCCTCTTTACTTATGTATATGATTTTTATACAAAAATGTCATTACTTTCGTGTTATTCACCTATTAAAGAACACTCCATATAATATAAGCAAGGAAGGAGGAGCGACTTGTGATATATGCTATTGTGCCGACTCAAAATGAGGAAAACAGAATAGGGGCGGTTCTCCGCCAATTATTAGATCTTAATATAGACAGTATTGTCGCAGTGCTGAACGGCTCAACAGATAAAACCTTACAAGAAATTAACAAAAATAGATCTAGTAACCTAGAATTACTTTACTTTAATGAAAGTCTGGGGATAGATATCCCTAGAGCAATCGGAGCAAAATATGCTTATTTAAATGGAGCCCGTTATGTTTTATTTATTGACGGGGATATGGTAGGCAACATTAGCAATGAATTAAACTGCCTTATTCAAAACACCATTAAAAAAAATCTGGACTTAGGTCTAACAAATTGCTATCCAAACTTACCCACAAAAAATTATCTATCCCGGAAGATAACTTTTTTCCGCCAACTTTTAAACAACGAAATTGGCCTGATAAATAAAATTGGCATTTCCGTGCCATCCCACGGTCCCCACATGGTTTCCAGGAAACTCTTAACACACGTTCCGTTTAAAGAACTGGCCGTGCCTCCGGTAGAAATGGTCCTGGCTTTTAAAAATGGTCTTAATATTGACATAAGCGTAGAGATACCCCATTGTTTGCTGGGATCCAGCATAAAAAACCATTACCATAACCAGATGATTACTCAGACCATAGCCGGTGATTGTCTGGAGGCTCTATCTGTATATCAACAAAAACCTCGCAGCAGAATTTACAAAAACGTTGAATATATAGGTTATCATAAGGACCGCAGATGTGATATGCTAGCTAACTTCCTGCCAGAGCTGGATGAAATGAATATGCAGCATTAAAAAAACATCTCTAAAGGATAGAGATGTTTTTTATTACATATAGATTTACCTATAAAAGGGAAGCGAACTTAAGGAACGACCGAAGAGCCAAGCATCCTACTTGAATTCCCTAAATCCCTGGTGAGCAGGATAAACTTCACGCTGCCTATTTTGTATATTTATCTGCCACTTTAGTTGCTCCATAGGAATCTGGTTTGATGCGAGCATCAAAACCACTTCCGATAACCATGCCAACAACTTCCCTGATAATGTGCTTGGTATCGCCCTTTTCCCCTACATCAAGGTGAACTTCTACATTCAATGGCGCATAGCCGTTTTCAGCAAGTTTTCCAGACAGGCGGGTTGCAACCTCTAAGCTGAGAAATGTTTCGTAATAAATTCTCTGGTGTAAACTTTCCATATATCGATGTTTTTGTTTCCGGAAATAATACCTTGCTCCTTTTCCAACCCGGTGAACAATAATAGCTGTTACAAAAATAGATGATTCCCGCATCTGAGAGTCAGAACCAATTATTAACTTATACTTCTCATCAGACTGCTCATTTATATACTTTATCAGATCATTAAATGTTTCCTCAAAAGTTAGCTTTCCTTTGGTCGGGCTGATAAAATCCATTAATCATCTGCACCTTTCCATAGCTCCTCCTCAAAGTCCTGTACATTAACACTTATCTAATATAATTATAGATTATATTAGTCAAATTTGCAAACTCCCGTATAGATAACGTTTCTCCACGACAAGATGAATCAAGACCGGCTTTCGTAATTATATCAACCAGCTTTTCCTTATCCATATTAATAGCTGAACTGAGTGAATTTACCAGGGACTTTCTCCGGTGCTGGAAACTTCCCCTTACAACCTTATAAAACAAACCTTCATCCCGTATGTTAAAAAGAGGTTGTTCCCTTACCCTTAGCTTAATCACAGCTGACTCAACTTCAGGAGGAGGTAAGAACACCTTTTTGGGGACCTTGAAGAGTATCTCTGCTTCGGCATAATTTTGAACCAATACTGACACCGCACCGTAATCTTTTTTCCCGGTAGAGGCTGTAATCCTTTGAGCTACCTCCTTTTGAACCATGAAAAGCATTAAGTCAAAAAGCTGCCTTTCTTTTATGAGCGTAGAAATAAGGGGGACAGCAATATTATAGGGCAGGTTAGAAATTACTTTGCACCTCCCCTCCCCCAGGCAGGCAAAAATCATTTTTCTAAGATTCATTTTAAGGATATCCCCTTGAACAACGCTAACATTTCTATATTGTTCTAAACTTTCCTGAAGAACAGGAATTAGCTGCCTGTCAATTTCTACGGCTGCTACTCTTTCTACCCTGGGAGACAAAACCTGGGTCAAAGTGCCAATGCCCGGACCTACCTCTAGAACCTTATCATTTTTTTTTAGTTCCCCTGCTTCTATAATTTTTAATAATATATTCTCGTCGATCAAGAAATTTTGCCCGTATTTTTTACTCAATCTAAGATTGAACTTTTTTATTACATATGCAGTTTTTCTAGGAGACACTAATTTGTCCATAATAAAATTACCCCTCTATGATGGTACTATTATTAATCATTATACAAAAAAAAGCAAGCAACATTAATAATGTTACCTGCTTTCCCTTTCAAAAATACTATTTTAAAACATAAACTTTTAATTCTTTTCTGCCAAATCGGAGCGCTTCATTATGGTTCCCCTTAAGAATATCAATTCTATTCCCTCTAATGGCTCCTCCCCTGTCAGCAGCATAAGCAAAACCATATCCATCAACATAAACAAGGGATCCTAAAGGGATAACCCCTGGATCAACTGCTATAAGGTGTGGATTGTCCTTTGTGCCATTTCCAGCCACAGCCGCCCTTCCAGAAGAAGTAACAGCATTATTATATCTCCCTGTACACTGGGAGTGCCCATGAACATCTATGGGACAACCGGTTTCCACGGTTCCAGGACAATACGCAGTAGCCACAACATTAATAACCCTATCAAACCGAAGGTTATCACTACCGCTGCGGGACAGAAGGGTATTCTCTCCGGTCTCCATTAATTTTTCTATCGGCTCATCAATTACCGTTGTTGAATGAACTTTGCGCTCTATCTCTTCCCCATCTTTAATGACTATTTCTACTAAATCCTCCCTTAAACCTGGTTCTCCTTCCCGTATTAACCTGGTAATTCCCCTCTCTAAGTTTTGATTGCTCCTTTTTATTACAGAAAAAGGTATTTCATGCTCTTCCACCACATAATCCCTTTCAATTCTTGAAATATTGATTTCCAAATCTGGTTTTAACATGGTGCCAAGAGAAGGGTCTACTTCATCGAATGTTCCTACCCATATATCTAATTCGTCAATCACTTCTTTTACATTGCCCCCAGTTGTCCAGACAACCCTCTCTTTATTATCTGCTGTAACATATACTGGAAATGCTCTCATGATAAAAATCTTTGTCTCTTTATCTAGATCTTCATCCAAGGATGGGTATACTTTATCCTCAGGACCCAGTTTGATCTCGGCCTGATTAACAGCATCTTCTACCGTGTTTCCCCAGGTCTTTATAATGACTTCTTCTTTTTCATCAACTTTAATTACTGCTTCCTTTTGAAAATTTGCGTAACAAAGTGATAAAGTCAAGGCTCCAAGTAAGAAAGACACCAGGATTAACAATAAATACTTCCTCCTTGCCCATTTACCAAAGAAAAATGTACGAGCATTTCCCATCACTTCTCCCCCCTTCACAGTAAGGTATATTTTACTTTAAATAGTTTTGCTTGTCAATTTTTCTTGTTATTTTTCAATAATTTTTGCTAGATTGTCATATATATTATTTATATTGCTCAAAACCTTATAATTATATACTCATTAGTAAACATTTCCTGCCTGTTAACTATCACCTGACCAATTATAATAATATGAATAAATTAAAAAAACTTGCTAAAAATTAAAATAGAGTACTTTTTAAGCACTCTATTAAAAGTTAAGGTTAGATACTGCTATTACATTATCAAAAAAGTGAGCACTTCTAATCTATGTTGAATACCCTTTTGGTGTTCTCATATGTAGCCAATGCCAGCTCTTTCCAATTCATGTTCCGGATAGAAGTTATCTGTTCTGCAGTGTACTTTACATACGCCGGTTCATTTCTTTTTCCTCTAAAAGGAACCGGGGTAAGGTAGGGGCAATCAGTTTCAACCAGTATTTTATCCAGGGGAAGCTTCCTGGCTACTTCCTGAAGGGTTTTTGAATTCTTAAAGGTTACCGGACCTGCGATGGAAACATAAAATCCCAGTTCCAGGCATCTTTTAGCCATGGTCCAGTCCCCGGAAAAACAGTGAAATACACCCCCGTTTTTCCCCCCTTCCTCTTCTTCTATGATTTTTAAAACATCCTCATGAGCTTCCCGGTCATGTATAATTACTGGAAGTTTAAGCTCTTGAGCTACCATTAGCTGCTCCCGGAAAACTTCCTGCTGAACTTTCCGGGGCGACATATCGCGGTAATAATCAAGGCCCATCTCCCCTATAGCCACAACTTTGTCTTTCCCGGCAAGTTTTTTTAGCCGGTCCTGGTAATTATCTGGAACATTTTTGGCATCATGGGGATGAATACCTGCTGCAGTATAAATAAAATCATAATCTCCGGCTAAATCTACAGACGCCAGGGAAGTTTTCAAATCATATCCCACGTTAATAATAAGCCTTACTCCATTGTCATAGGCTCTCTGCACTACCTCCCCTTCATCCTTTTTATATGCTTTATCTACTAAGTGAGCATGGGAATCAGCCAGGTAAGTCATTTATCTCACCCTGCTCCCCGGGGCGATATCCCCATTTAATCCAGTCAAAACGATTTTACCTTTACCATCATCAGCAGCCAGGAGCATCCCCTGGGATCTAACTCCCCTGATCTTAACCGGTGCCAGGTTGGCTGCAAAAAGAACCTTCTTGCCTTTTAGCTCTTCCGGACTGTAACTAAGAGCTATCCCGGCAACTACCTGCCTTTCCTCATCCCCCAGGCTCACTTTTATCTTCAGCAGTTTATCAGCGTCCTGGACCTTCTCGGCTTCTATGATTTCTGCTACTCTAAGGTCCACTTTAGCAAATTCATCTATGTTGATTTCATTACCTGTCAATTGTTTCTCCCCCTTGTCTTTATTTTTCTCTTTTTTCTTTTCTTTCTTTTCTGTTTTCTTTTCCACCTCTTTTTCCACGTCAATTCGTGGATAAATAGCCTCAGGTTTTTCTACCCTTGTGTTGGGCTTTAGCAGCCCCCAGGATTTAACACTTTCCCAGGTATGAAGCTCCTCCTGGTTTTCAATTCCTATTTGGCTCCATATCCTCTGGGGGGTCCTGGGCATAAAGGGCTGCAGTAAAACACTGACAATTCTTATGGTTTCCACAAAATTATACAATACCGTATTCAAACGGAACCTTTTGCCCTCCCTGTTGAGAGCCCAGGGAGCAGTTTCGTCTATATATTTATTGGCTCTACCAATTAGCTTCCAGAGTTCAGCCAGGGCACAACTAAACTGAAGCTGGTCCATTAACTTTTCCATTTCCTTGGGGGTTGCCAGTGCCAGTTCTTTCAGCTCCCGGTCATATTCACCTTCTTCAATCGGCTCTCCTATAACCCCTCCAGCAAACTTGTGAATCATATTTAAGGTTCTGTGAAGCAAATTGCCCAGATCATTTGCCAGATCATAATTTATCCGCTGTATCAAGGCTTCCGGTGAAAAGGTTCCGTCGGAACCAAAAGGAATCTCCCGCAAAAGAAAATACCTGATTGCATCAGAACCATACTGATCCACTAAAACTTGGGGATCTATAACGTTGCCCCTGGTCTTAGACATCTTACCCTCTTCTAAAAGCAGCCAGCCGTGGCCAAAAACCTGTTTGGGCAGAGGAATGTCCAGTGCCATCAAGAATATTGGCCAGTAAATGGTATGGAAACGAACTATTTCCTTGCCAATCAATTGAACATCTGCCGGCCAATATTTATCAAACTTATCCGGGTTGTGGGGATACCCCAGGGCCGTAATATAATTGGTCAGAGCATCCAGCCAGACGTAAACGACATGGTCTTTATCGAAGGTAACTGGAACCCCCCAATCAAAAGAAGTTCTGGAAACACACAGTTCCTCCAGTCCAGGTTTCAAAAAATTATTAATCATCTCGTTTTTCCGGGAAGAAGGCTGAATAAATTCCTCGTGCTCCATAATGTGCTGATATAGACGGTCCGCATATTTGGACATTTTAAAAAAGTAGCTTTCTTCGGCTACAACTTCTACCTCTGTTCCACAGTCAGGACACTTCTTGTCCTTAGCCTGTCGTTCTGCCCAGAAGGATTCACAAGGCGTACAGTATAAACCTTCATAGTTATCTTTATAAATGTCCCCCTGTTCGTAAAGCTTCTGGAATATAGCCTGGACAGCTTCCTGGTGCCTTTTTTCTGTAGTTCGAATAAAATCATCGTAAGATATATCTAGTATCTTCCACAGGTCTTTAATCCAGTCAACTATTTCATCCACAAAGACCTGGGGTGACTTCCCTGATTCTAATGCCCGGCGTTCAATTTTCTGCCCATGCTCATCTGTTCCTGTTAAAAACCATACGTCATGTCCTGTTAAGCGTTTGAACCGGGCCATGGCATCAGCAGCTACCGTGGTATAACAGTGACCAATATGTAGCTTATCACTGGGATAGTAAATAGGAGTAGTAATGTAAAAAGTTTTTGATGGCATTTTTTAATTCCTCCCGACTATTTTCGTTACACTGTTTTAGCCAAAAAATAAAAACGCCCCAACAAAGGGGCGAAATAATCGCGGCACACCCTGTTTTGCTGCAAATATCCCTTCATTGGTGTCCACCATATATTATTGCTAAATATATTATCTTATTAAACTTCTCGTGTCAAGAAAACAAAAGCTTTGGATCTATTTTTAAATTAGATTTATTCTATTTATTAAAGTTTTCCTTTTCATCAATTATCTTTTTATAAAGATCTTTAGAGGATAGATTGAAATATCTGGCTATTATTTTTACTGCCTCCTTCTCCTTTACTCCTGCCTCTTTTAATTGTCTCACCTCAAAAGCAGCTTCCGTAAAACTTCTTTCTACTTGCAGCTCTTCCCATTCCCCCGGTTCAATAACTATCGATATTTCCCCTTTGGGAGAACTTTCCTTGAAGTAACCTATAAGCTCCGGAAGCTTCCCCCTCTTTATTTCTTCAAATTTTTTCGTTAATTCTCTACACACTGCTATTTCTCTACCAGCTAAATACCCGGTTAACTCCTCTAAAGTTTTTAGCAGGCGGTGGGGCGCCTCGTAAATTACTACTGTTTTGTTTTCAAAGCCTATCTCCTTAAGTTCTTTCCTTCTCTCTTTCTTTTTAGAGCTTAAAAAACCGTAGAAAGCAAACCTCTTGATGGGAAACCCGGAAACTGTTACGGCAGCCACGGCAGCACACGGACCGGGAAGAGAAGTAACTTCAATGTCTTTTTTAATGCTCTCCTTAATAAGCTCAAAACCGGGGTCTGATAAGCCGGGAGTACCTGCATCAGATACCAGGGCTATCTTTTTCTCCTTTTCCAGGAGTTCTATTAGCTCCAGGCCCCGCTTTTCTTTATTGTGTTCATGATAACTTAACAGGGGAGTGTTAATATTATAGTAATTAAGCAACTTTATAGTCCTGCGGGTGTCTTCTGCAGCAATATAGTCAACATCTTTTAGTATTTCCATTACCCTTATGGTTATGTCTTTAAGGTTTCCGATTGGAGTAGCACAAAGGTATAAAACGCCTTTTTTATTCAATAAAACCACCTGCTTAAATATATTATCTTTAGAATGCACATAAAAATATAATTCAACACAAAAACTACCGTGTAAGAAAAAAAACAAAAAAGGAGAACAACTAATGCCTGATAAACCAAACACTGTTGCAGTTACTGGAACAAACGGAAAAACAACCACCTTGAAAATCCTAGAAAATATTTTCAAGGTGAACAACTTTAAGGGCCCTTATAAATCCTTTTCTTCCAGAATAACGGAAAAACCTTCCCTGCTTAAGAAAATAAATGAAGCCTATCAGAAAGGAGCAGGTTGCGCATTTTTAGAGCTTAGCTCTAAAGCATTATCCGGTTATCATCTTAAATCAATTAACTTTGACCTGGCAGTTATTACTAATTTAAGCACTATAAGTTCAAATTCCAGTGATAATGTGCAGCGAAGCTTTGGTATTCTAACCAATTTTTATAAAAGATTAGGGCAAAATAGCATTTCTCTTATTAATGCTGATGATCCTTTAGCCCTCCAGTTGGCAGATTTCACCCAGGGTGAAGTGATAACTTATGCCTTGGGATACCCTAATGCCATGGTTACCGCAAAAAATGTGGAATTAAATCAAAAATCCTCCCGGTTTAAAATGGTAATTAACAGCTATTTATTAACTCCTAAAGGAAAAGTTGTTTCTCCTTCAGTATATAACTTTTTCCTGCCTCTCCCCGGCAAACACAATGTTTATAACGGCATGGTTGCAGCCCTTATGGCTATTTTTTGCGGTTTAGATTGTAAGTTAATAGCCCGAGGGTTCTCTACCGTACAGCCGGTTAAACGGAATCTAGAATTAATTTATAACAACTGTTTTAGCATTATAGACGATTGCGCTGACAATCCAGGAGCTCTGCAAAGTGTTTTTGACACTATAAGGTATTATAATTTTAGAAATATAATTATCGTTTTCTCCCTGCAAAACAATCATAACTTAAAAGTTTGCAGACTTAACGGAGAACTAATAGCTAAATGGGCCAGAAAGTTGCCTCTTAAAGAAGTCATTGTTACTAAAAGTATTTATCAGGTAAACAAAAAAAATAGAATTAACCTCTGGGAGGAAAAAGCTTTTTTAGAAAAGTGTAAAGAAACTCGCTGCCGCCTTTCCGTAATACCTGACCTGGCAGACGCCCTTCAGGCTGCGGTATCTTCCGCTGAAGAAAGAGACTTAATCCTTCTGTTGGGGAAAAAAGGAATGGAGGCCGGAGCCTCCTTAAGCGAAAAAGTTATTCAATCTTTTTCCGGATCTTCAGGTTAAGAGTTCTTTTCATCAACCTCTTCCCAGGGGAATTCCATTACCTTTTTAGCTTCATATAGTTCTACAGCAATGCTCTTTTTAATAGCATTTACACTTACCACTTTTCCCTCCCCTTCAGGGGTAATGACTTCATCCCCTATATCAGGTAGAGTTTCTTTGGCATCCTCATAAGCATCAGATTCAAAGCGGAGACAGCACATAAGGCGCCCACAGATACCTGATATCTTGGTAGGGTTTAATGACAAGTTTTGATCCTTGGCCATTCTAATAGAAACAGGCTCAAAATCTCCCAGAAAAGTAGAGCAGCATAATACTCTTCCGCAGGGTCCCAGCCCTCCCATCATTTTGGCTTCATCCCTTACTCCTATCTGACGCAGCTCAATCCTGGTTCTAAAAATTGATGCCAGGTCCTTAACCAGTTCCCGGAAATCTATCCTGCCGTCAGCTGTAAAGTAAAATATTATTTTACTTCCATCAAAGGTATACTCTACATCTATAAGTTTCATATTCAGTCTGTGTTCTTCTATTTTTTTTAGACACAGATGAAAAGATTCATTTTCATTGTTTCTGTTTTCCAGTATACGCTGGTGGTCTTCTTCCGTTGCCTTACGTATGACACTCTTGAGGGGTAAAACCAGCTCTTCTTCTGGAACATTCTTTATACCTAATACCACCTCCCCAAATTCTATCCCCCTTGAGGTTTCCACTATTACGTAATCTCCAACTTTAATATTTATATTTCGCGGATCAAAATAGTATATTTTCCCTGCATTTTTAAACCTAATTCCTGTTACTTCCGGCAATTAAATTTCACCCCTTCAATTTAACCAGCAAAGCCTCCAGGGCCAATCTTTTATTTAGAGGTAAGCCTGAGTTTTTTTTAAATCTTTCTACTTCCCTTATCATTTTTAGCAACTTCCTATAAGATTTATTCTTAATGCCTTTAATTTCCTGCAAATAATCTATATTAATTATCAGGCTTTCCTCTTCTGTAGATTGGTAAACCAAGCAATCCCGCAGTATGCTCTCTAAGAAATCAAAAAAATCTAATATTTTCTCTTCCTCCATTAATTCTTCAATACATGAAAAAATATCTGTATCTGAATTTAAAACTATATCCCGAGACATCTGAAAATATCTTTTCCTTCGTTCCTGCCATTCTGTAGAAGAGACTATTTTTATAGCCTGTCCTATGCTACCGTCAGCTAAAGTAGCTGCCGTTTTTAACTGTTCCTCGGGAAAAGACCCTAACTGTTCATGTTCCTTCAAAAACTGGAAAATCTCATTAGCAGGAACCTGATTAAAAGGCACAAGCTGACAGCGGGAGACAATTGTGTAAGGCATTAAAGCCAGATCCGAAGTTATGAGAATAAAGACAAGGTAGAATGGGGGTTCCTCTAAAATCTTTAACAAACTGTTTGCTGCAGGTAGGCTCATTAGATGAGCCTCCTTAATAACAATAACCTTCTTTTCCCCTTCATTAGGCCGGTAAGATGCCTGGGCTTTCGCCTGTCTTAATTGTTCAATTTTAATGTTATTCCCCTGGGGAGAAATAATGGTAACATCTGGATGAAGCCCCTTTTCTATTTTTTGGCAGCTAACACAGTCGCCACAAGCACCCTCCTGACTGTTCAGGCAGTTTATAGCCCGGGCTGCCAAAAAAGCAAAAGTCAGCTTTCCCCTTTCCTCGGACCCGTACAAAAGGTATGCATGGTTAAGTTTTTTCCTACTTAACCCCCTTTTGAATATCTCTACGGCTTTTTCCTGTCCTACAAAATTATCAAAGCCCATAATATCAACTCTTTCCATTTTACACGGGGCTCCCCTTAAAACCTTAATATTTTATTAGTGAGCAAATTTTTTTTGCAGCAGTAATTTCTCAGCTTCTATAATTATTTCCTGGTGGACCGCCTCTTTATCTCCGTCAGCTTTTATTGTTTTTATCCGATCCCCCTGGAGACGGGCAATAAATAAGTATCCCTGCCTTACCCTCTTGTGGTATTCCATATCCTTTTTCTCAATACGGTCTTCATCAACACTTTCCTGGCTCAAGCGCTCTTTCAACCGTGCCAAACCGGTTTCCGGTTCTACATCTAAAATCAGGGTCAGGTCTGGATAGAGCTCACCTGTAGCCTCCTCATTTACTTTTCTAATAAAGTCAGGATTCTCCCCTAGACCGAAAGACTGGTAAGCAATGCTGGAGTCCAGATAACGATCACAAATAACTACTTTACCCTCTTCCAAAGCAGGATTAATAACCTCATCTACCAGCTGAGCTCTGGCTGCCGCATAAAGCAAAACCTCGGTTTTGCTAAACATCTTATTATGCTCCGGGTCTAAAAGCACGTCTCTAATCTTATCCCCAATTGCTGTTCCTCCAGGTTCTCTGGTACATAAACAAGGGACCTTTTTCTTTTCTAAATAATCTGCTAGCTTACAGGCCTGAGTACTTTTCCCGGCACCATCAGTGCCTTCGATTGTAATAAAAATTCCTCTTTTAATTGCTGTTCCCTCCTTTAAATTATTCCCTTACTACATTTATTTGAAGGGGGGGTGAAATTCCTTCTTTCTCTACCCCTCCTTTTTCTGGAAAGTACTCAAGAACTTCTGAGAGAATTAATTCTCCCGGCACTAAAAGAGGTATCCCCGGAGGGTACAGATTTAAAGTCTGGGCAGAAATTCTGCCGGCGGCCCTGTCAAAGGGAACCTTTTCTGTTGCGCTATTAACAGCCTCCCTGGGAGTTAAAACAGAAGGTGGAATGGGAGGCAAGGTGCACTTACTATTAAGGGCAAGATTCTTTTTGCATGAATCTGTAAGATGCAGGTTCTTGCTAAGTTCCCTGAAGGCATTTAGTAGAATCTCCAGATCCCTCTCCTGATGCCCCAGGGTTAAATAAAGAAGAATATGGTTACGGTCATATAATTCTACCTGGATTTTAAATTTTTTTCTTAATATATCTGCTATCTCTCCCCCTGTTTCCCTGAAATTATGAGTAAACAAAGCTAGCTTGGTAAGATCCAGTTTAAACTCACCCTCATGATACGGTAAAAGAATGAATCCAAAATCTTCAAAGGCACTTCTAGCCTTCTTAGCCATAGCCAGCGTATTCTCTAAAACTCCTCTACCTTTTAAAGCCAGGTTCCTCCTGGCCGCATCCAGGGAGGCTAAAAGAATGTAAGAGGGGCTGGTACTTTGAAATATATTTATCATGTTAACGAGGCGTTCCCGGTCAATCCTTTCTTTTCCTATATGAAACATGGAACTTTGAGTTAACGACCCCAGGGTCTTGTGGGTGCTTTGAACCCATATATCAGCATCTGCTTCCGCAGCCCCCGGAGGGAAATCCGGGTGAAAAGACAGGTGCCCCCCATGAGCTTCATCTACCAGCAACAAAACTCCTTTTTGGGCCGTCACTTCTCTAATTTTATGCAAATCTGCACAAACCCCGTAGTACGTAGGGTTATTAACTAAAACAGCTTTAGCATCCGGGTGCTTTCCCAGGGCATCCTCAATATCCCTGGCCGAAACATTGTATATTCTCTGCTGTTCGGGGGACATATCCGGGGATGAAATATAAACAGGTACTGCCCCTGATGTTATTATGCCTCCAAAAACCCCCTGATGAGCCTGCCTTGGTATAATAAGCTTTTCTCCGGGACGACAGGCTGTATTAATCATGGTTAAGAGACCCCCCGTAGTACCATTCACCATAAAAAAGGTTTCCCCAGCCTTAAAAAGCTGGGCTGCCATTTCCTGGGCCTCCTTAATTATATCCCGGGGAACGTGAAGGCTATCTAGCCCTGGCAGTTCTGTCAGGTCAGCTTTAAAAGGCTCGTCCAGAAGTACTTTTAAAATACCATCCACACCTTTGCCCCCTTGATGTCCAGGAACATGAAAGCCAGTGTACTTTTCATTTATATGTGTTAAAAGCCCCTCTACAAGGGGCGCCTTATCCTGCATCAACCCAACCCTCTCCCCAAAAAAGCCGGGCAGAAACACCGACTCTTTTAGTTAGTAATAGCAACTTCCCATATTTTCTTTATTTTTGACATATATAAAATATAGTCATTTTCACTGACCCTGGTTCTTACTATCTTTTCTTCACAATCATAACAAATGAGACAGCCTAGAATTACAAGGCCCTCCTGGCAGCTTTCTTCACATAAAAGACATTTTAAATTTTGATTATCTCCCATACCCTCACCAACCCTTAGAACTAACTGGCATTTTTAGTATATTTTAGCAGAAAACATATTATGACTTATTTTGTTATTATCTTATTTATTTTTTTTCAACCTGTGCCTGTACTAATGCTTTTTTAAACACTATAATTAGGTGCTTCTTTTGTAATCTGCACATCATGAGGATGGCTTTCCCTCAGGCCTGCAGGGGAAATGCGAATGAAACGGGCCTTAGTTTTTAACTCCTCAACATTGCAAACCCCACAGTATCCCATGCCGGATTTGAGACCTCCTATAAGCTGATAAATAGTGTCAGCAATGGTTCCCCTGTAGGGAACTCGCCCTTCAATACCTTCCGGCACAAGTTTTGTAGAGCAGTCCTGAAAATACCTGTCACTACTCCCTTCCTTCATGGCTCCCAGAGAACCCATTCCCCGGTAAACTTTATAGCTTCTTCCCTGGTAAATTTCAAATTCCCCAGGACTCTCCTCTGTGCCTGCTAAAAGGCTACCAATCATGACTATATCTGCTCCGGCAGCTAAAGCTTTAGGAATGTCTCCGGAAAACTTAATTCCTCCATCAGCAATAATCGGCACTCTTTCTTTAGCCGCGGCCTGGGCAGCGTCATAAATAGCAGTTATTTGAGGAACTCCGATGCCGGCAATAACTCTGGTAGTACATATGGAACCGGGGCCTATACCAACCTTTATGCAGTCAGCACCTGCTTTAATTAAATCCCTGGCTCCTTCTCCTGTCCCCACATTCCCGGCAACCAGGTCAACCTCAGGGAACTGTTCTTTTATGTTGCTTATTAATTGCAAAACTCCCTTTGAGTGCCCGTGGGCCGAATCTATAACAATAACATCTACCCCTGACTCAACTAAAGCTCTGACTCTGTACATAGTTTCCACATCAATACCTACAGCTGCCGCTGCTAAAAGCCTCCCTTTTTTATCTTTTGCTGAACGGGGATATTGGATGGCTTTTTCTATATCTTTAATAGTAATTAGCCCTTTTAACTTAAATTCTTTATCCACTATAGGAAGTTTTTCAATTTTATACCTCTGTAAAGTAACCTTGGCTTCATCCAGGTTTGTGCCTTCAGGAGCAGTCACTAAATTATCCTTAGTCATAACTTCTTTAATTTTTTTGGAGTAATCCTCTTCAAAACGCAGGTCCCTGTTGGTTAAAATCCCAACTAATTTATTATCTACGGTAATAGGTACACCGGAAATTCTATACCGGGACATCAAATCTGCTGCTTCCTGCACTTTGCGCTCAGGAGATAAATGGAAGGGATTGGTAATAACTCCATGTTCCGACCTCTTAACCCTGTCAACTTCCAATGCCTGTCTTTCTACAGACATATTTTTATGAATTACTCCTAATCCCCCCTCCCGAGCCATGGCAATTGCCATTCTGGATTCTGTAACGGTGTCCATCCCTGCACTCATAACGGGAATATTTAAAGGTGTCCTTTTAGTCAATCTGGTTGTTACATCCACTTCTCCTGGAAGGATTTCGGTTTTAGCAGGAACTAAAAGGACATCATCAAAGGTAAGTCCTTCTTTCGTAAATTTATCAGGGGGCATCACTACTCTCCTCTCTAAAAGATATTAAAAAATATTATAACATATTTCTTATACATTTAATTGATTCTGTATAAATTAATTTTATCTTCAGTTAACGGTTCTATCACCTTTTCCAACTCCTTCTTTTCCCCTTCTTCCCATATACTAACATAATCTCCTTCTGGCCCGGCACCGCTGTAACGGATTGTGATAGATGCGCTTAGCTGGATACTGTTTTCTTCAGGCTTTCCCCTGTACAGGGTTGTTGGTCCTGGTACATTGCTGGCCTTTATAATCAAGTCTCCTCCCTGGGCCAGGTCCTCAATTTTCTGGTTTTCTTCCTTATCCCTTCCTACTACAATTTTCACCTTTTCTCCCAGGCGAAAATGGCGCCCTACTTTCAAAAGTTCCAGGTCACTTCGGGATATCTTTTCCCCTTGCTGAAGTAAATCTTTTAACCGGTTAGAAATATTTTCTACTGTTAAAAGGCAGCCTCCAGCAGGAGAAGGATACTCTTTTAAGCCGTACTTCGTGGCCAGGGCCATCTGAGGCTTTCGGGAACGTCCCTGAATACTGCCTAGCCTCTTCCTGTCTACCCAGTCCTTTTCTTCAGCAATGGTAGGAGGAAGCATTTGAGCCGAGAGGGGTCTTAAAACCAACCCTTCGTATCCCGAGTCTTTTTCTACAATTTGTAATGCTTTATAATTCTGGGACTTGGGCCTCTCTCCCAGAACTTCTCCGGTTATAATAAATTGGGCTTCAATTTCTTCCATATACTGCCCAGCTTTTTTAATCATCAGCGCATGACAGTCAATGCAGGGGTTCAGGTTTTTTCCGTAACCATGAACCGGGCTTTTAATTATTTCTAAATGTTCTTCAGTAAAGTCAATAATCTTCAGGGGAACATTAAGGTCCTCTGCAGCTTTTATAGCCGTTTCCGGGGTAAAAAAAGGGGTAGCAAAAGTTATACCTAAAACACTTCCCCCCTGTTCTCTAACCATTTGAACAGCCAGCTGGCTATCCAACCCGCCTGAAAAAAGAGCCACAGCTTTAACCATCTTACAATCACCTACATGTTTTCCGGAAAGAAGTCTTCTTCTGTAAAGACATAAATTCCTTTTTGTTTTAAGAGCGCTGCAGTTACTCCGTCACCCTTCTTTGTCTGACCATCAAAACTACCGCTGTATATTTGTCCTTCTCCACAAGAAGGGCTCCGGGCTTTTAAAAGGGCTTCCTCTGCCCCCAGCATCCTGGCTATTTTTAATGTTTCCGATGCCCCTTTTAGAAAGTGTGAAGTTATCTCTTCGCCTTTTTCATTGAACACTCCCGCCTTCCCTTCCAAAACGTCTTTCCCATCACCCCCGGTAATTTCTGCAGGGCATCGGGGTGTGGAAAGGCCGCCAAGCTGTTCCGGGCATACAGGGATAATGGAGATTTCCTGCCCTAGATCTATTACGGCAGGACATCTGTTGTTTTTCCCGTTATACTTGCAGTTAATTCCTAAAAGGCAGGCACTTATCAGCAACATATTTAACCGTGCTCCATTAAATAAGTATTTTTTTTGTTACCTCTAACAACTGTTCAAAGTTTCGGCATTCCATTACCTGGTCACAGTAGGGAGCATAGGCTCCCATAACACTATCCCGCGTATTCCAGGTTTCTCTGGGCTGAGGGTTAAGCCAGAAAACCCTCCTGGCATTATGAGCTATTTCTTTAAAGGCCAGCCTTTCGTCAGAACGCCAATTATTTTTAGCATCACCCAACACCAGGACTACCGTCCGGGGGTTAACCAGATGCATGTACTGTGCCGCAAATCGGAAAAAAACCCTGCCGTAATCCGAATTGTTGGTATCAGAAACCGGGGCCTTCTCCATGGCTTCCTTGATGGCCCTCTGGGGATCACTGTTTTTAAAGTAATCTGTTACCTCTGTCAACAGGTCAATAAAGAGGAAGGACCTTACATGCCGATAACGGTCCTGGAGAGAGTATACTAAAAGCAGCATAAAAGTGCTGAACCGGGCAACAGAACCGGACACATCACACAAAACAAGCAAATCAGGCTCATCAATTATTCTGTCTTTACTGCTAAGCCTGATGGGAACCCCTCCTGTTTTAACACATTTTCTGACTGTATTCCTCAGGTCTGTCTGGCCTTTAAGCCCTGGTCTTTTACGTCTACCCTTACGAGTTGCAATTTTTTTCCCCAATTTAACTATCTGTCTCTTTATTTTTTCCTGATCCGACTCCTTTATTCTGGAGAATTCCTTACGTCTTAAGTTCTGGTAATCTAAAATCTGTCTTAAACCCTCTTCCCCCATCTGGCTGATAATTTCTTTCTCTAAAAGCTCTTTCATCATTTTTTCTAGAGAGACTAGATTTTCCTTACAGATAAAATACTCCTCTTCCTCTATTGCTCCCTTTTCCTTGCGGACCTCAAGGTAGAAGATGAACATAAACCATTCTACCGCGGCTTTAACCTGGTACAACAGCTCATCAAAATCATGTAGATCTTCCTGCTTAAATGGTGTTGTTTTTTCTACTGCTTCACAGGCCAGTTTTTGCATTTCCTCCCTGTTGACAGAGTAAACAGCCAAAGCCAGCCTGCTCCTTATGGCTCCCCTTACATTCGCCCCCAGCCCTTTACCCTCATGGCCAAATACTTTATTTAAAAATAATTCCGATTTAGCAGAATCTATTTTATCAGGCTGCTTTTCAGAATCAGGGCTATACTGCCGCTCAAAGTAAAGTTCAAAAAGCTTGTCAAAAACCAACACATCTATTTCTTCTTTAATTAAAGTAGATTTAAGGACTGTTTTGAATCTTTTTTTGGAAAACCCTACTAACTGAACTCCCCTCAAGGCATCCATTATTTCTGGCACAGCTACGGGTATACCGGCCTTCCTCAAATACCGGGCAAAACTAAGGATTTTCTTTTCCAAGGCTACTCAGCTCCCGAAAAAAGAGAAGAAATCTTTTTTTCTACCTTATTGATATCCTGCTGGTATTTTAAAAGAACTGGTAAGGTTTTTTCAACCAAATCCGTCTCCAGGCAGGAGGAACCCAAAATAATCATGGTTCGGGCCCAGTCCAGGGTTTCAGATATCCCCGGCGCCTTTTTTAAGGGAAAGGAACGTAGATTTTGAACAAAAACGGTCAGTTGATTGGCCAGGCTGCCTGAAAGATCAGGTACTTTAAGGTTTAAAATGGCCAGCTCCCGCTCAAAATCAGGGTAATCAATGTAAAGGTGCAGGCATCTCCTCTTTAAAGCATCATCAAACTCCCGGGTACCGTTGCTGGTTAGGACCACAAAGGGTATCCTCTGCGCTTTTACGGTTCCTATTTCCGGGATGGATACCTGGAAGTCAGAAAGTGCCTCCAGTAGAAAGCTTTCAAACTCTGCATCGCTTTTATCCAACTCATCTACCAAAAGCACTACCGGGTCCCTGGACATCAAAGTCTCCAGAATAGGTCGCTTTAAAAGAAATTCTTCCGTAAAAATATTACCCTTAGTTTTTTGCCAGCTTTTTTTCTCCCCAGAATCAGACTGTATTTTCAAAAGCTGCTGCTGATAATTCCACTCATATAAAGCCCGAGACTCATCCAGCCCTTCATAGCACTGAAGGCGGATAAGCCGGGCGTTTAAAATATCAGCTACCACCTTGGCCAGCTCTGTCTTCCCGACCCCCGCAGGCCCCTCTACCAAAAGGGGTTTAGGCAGCTGGTAGGCCAGAAAAAGAACTGTAGCCAGGCTTTCATCAGCCAGGTATTTATTTTCTTTTAATTTTATCAGCACATCATCTATGCTTTCAAACATTTTATCGTACCTTTTTTAAAAGATTTAAAATATAACTGGTGAGGTAGTGGCCGGCACCTGCCAGGTCTTCCGTATGGAGATAGATCTTGGCGGAAGAATCAAAGAGGATATTAGCTCGTCCTGCAATTTCTTCGTCCCCTCCCCAAACAAGGTATCTCAGGGGAACCCTGGGGAGGAACCAGAACAAAACCTCTCCCCTGGTCCTATCCTCTATTACTTCTCCCCCCAGATAAAGAGCCACATCAGCCAGGCTGCCGGGATTATCTTTCAACACTTCGGCTATAGGCGCTATTGCAAGCTGGTTAAAGGCATCATAAAAGGCTTCTCCCCCGGGCAAGTCCCGATAGGAAATGTAATCATATGTTAAGGGAGCTCCCTTAGCTCTGGCCAGATAGTTAATAAAAATCACTTGGACAAGAACGTCCGGTTCCAGTTGGGTACCTTTAAAATTTACGGTACCCTGTGGGTATTTTACAGAAAATAAGTGCCCCATAGCTTTAAAAACAAGGCCTTCCTCCTGATATGATGCTCCACTGTTTTTAGCCATTTCCAGAGGATCCGCAGAAGCAAATGCCTTGCGGGACTCTGCCATAGCATCAACGTAAATCCGAAGCTCCCCTTTTTCATAAGCAGGAAGATATATGTTCATCTTTTTCACCTACTCCTAATTTTATAATGTTTTATTAACCAACACAAGGTGTAGCAGTTAAC
>PWHX01000126.1 GCA_003555415.1 Syntrophomonadaceae bacterium
TCCCATTTGTCCTTCGGGTAGCCCTACGGCTTCTCCGCAGGCCCTTAATTGTGTACAGGGAAATCTAGCTTGGTAAGAATCTATATTGGGTGTTTCCGCCAGGGCTATAGCATTTCCTTCTTTATATCTGCCCAGCCCCCAACCATCAACGATGGTAAGTACTACAGGTTTTGGCCTGGACATAAGTCACATCCTTTCCCATCAGGGTGACAGGGTACTTTTCATCCCCCTTGTGCCAATCTCCAGTCGATCCGCACCATCTATAACAAAAGTTGTCGTAGAACAAATTATTATTCAAATTAATTAGCATTATGAAATATTGGCTATTTGTACCATTTCAATAAAAGAATCTTCCTTCAGGCTGGCGCCCCCGATCAGGACTCCGTCAACATCTTTTTCTGCCAGCAAGCTACCAATATTATCCGGCTTAACACTTCCCCCATACAAGATAGGAACCTTCTGCGCCGTTTCCATATTGTAGCTTTCCGACAGCCATCTTCTAATAAAAGAAATAACCTCCTGAGCATCACTACTAGTAGCTGAACGACCTGTGCCTATAGCCCATATAGGCTCGTAAGCAAAAATTATACTTCCGGCTTGATTCAGGTCGATATCGTTAAGTCCACCTGCCAGTTGGGTCTCAACTACTTTACGGGTCTGTCCATTTTCTCTTTCCTCAAGGCTTTCCCCAACACATACAATAGGGTTGAGATTAAAATTTAAAGCCGCCTTAATTTTATTATTAACCCATTCATCGGTCTCCTGAAAATAACCTCTTCTCTCAGAATGACCAATAATTGCATAATTTATACCCAGGTCAGAAATTAAGTAAGAGGAAACCTCTCCGGTAAAAGCGCCTTCCTTCTCCCAGTGTGTGTTTTGAGCACCCAAGAGAATATTTGTGTCCTTTGCCTTCTCTGCCATGGGAGCTAAAGATAGAAAGGTGGGGCAAATAATAATTTCAACTTTATGTAAACTTTTACAGGCTGGAATAATTTTATCCAAAAAAGATAAACTTTCAGATACTGTCTTAAACATCTTCCAGTTGCCTGCAATTACTGGTTTTCGCACAAAGAATACCCCCATTTTCATAAATATATTAAGGCTAAAAACGTTAAAAAACTTGTTAATCATAGAAACCCCGCCCTGCTTAACAGGGCGGGGACAATTAAACCGTAACTTTTTCCTGCAAAGCAGCCAGAGCCGGAAGATCTTTACCTTCCCAAAACTTTAAGGCCGCCCCTCCACCTGTAGAAATATGAGTCATATTATCCGCAACGCCGGCGCTTTCTACAGCAGTTACTATATCCCCACCGCCGATAACGGAAACTATAGGTAAATCTGCAATTAACCTGGCTATTTCTTTGGTGCCTTGAGCAAAAGCTTCTAATTCGATCATCCCCAGGGGACCATTCCACACCACTGTCTTGGCATTTTTCAGTTCCTCACAAAACATTTTTACCGTTTCCGGCCCTATATCTAAAGCCTGCCATTCTTCCGGAATGAATTCTGCAAATACAACCTTCTGATCAGCTTCATTGGAGGGCTCAGAAGCCGTTATAAAATCTACGGGAAGAACCATTTTGACCCGGCTTTTGTCGGCCAAATCCAGTATGCTCCTGGCTTCTTCCACTTTATCCTCTTCCACAAATGACTTCCCAAGTTCATAGCCTTTAGCCTTTAAAAAGGTGTTTGCCATTCCTCCACCTATAAGTATAACATCCACGATTGTCATAAAATGATGAAGCAGCCCTATCTTATCTGCTACCTTTGTTCCTCCCAACACAGCTATTAAGGGTCTTTCCGGGCTTTTTAGTATTTTGCCCATATTCTCTATTTCTTTTTCCAGATTCAGCCCTGCTACCGAGGTCAGCAGCCTGGCAACTCCTTCAGTAGAAGCATGAGCCCGGTGAGAAGTGCCAAAAGCATCGTTTACGTATACATCAGCCAACTGGGCAAACTGCTCTGCCAGTTCAGGATCATTTTCAGTCTCTCCCGGATGGAATCGCAGGTTTTCTAACATCAAGATATCTCCGTCTTTTAACATTTCTAAAGCTTTTTTAGGTTCTTCTCCTGCTACATGATCGGTTTTATAAACAGGATGCCCTAAAGTATCGGCTAGTTTACGGGCTACCGGATCCAGGCGCAATTCCTCTTTCACCTGTCCCTCGGGCCTTCCTAAATGGGTAGCTAATATAACTTTAGCTCCCTTTTCTGCCAAATATTTTATTGTAGGTAACGCGCTGCGAATTTTGTTTTCTTCAATTATTTCGCCGTCTTTATTTAAGGTAACATTAAGGTCTACCCTAAGAAATACTCTTTTTCCCTTAACCTCAATGTCTCTCACACTAGATTTATTCAAGGTCTAAATATGCCTCCTTTCAAATACTAAAGCCCTTTTTTAGCAATAAAAGCAGCCAACTCCAGGGTCCTACAGCAATATGCCCACTCATTGTCATACCAGGACAAAACTTTTACCAGATTTCCACCGGTAACCATAGTAGAAAGGCTATCTACTATGGAAGAATAAGAATCTCCTATATAATCAGCAGATACCAGGGGCTCATCAGATACTGCCAAAATGCCCTTCATAGAACCCTCTGCAGCCTCACGAAATGCCTGGTTAACTTCTTCAGATGTTACCTGGCTTTCCATCTCTGCCACCAGATCAACTACTGAAACAGTAGGAGTAGGCACCCTTAAGGCAAAACCGTCCATTTTACCGGCAAGTTCCGGCAAAACCTGACCCAGGGCCTTGGCAGCACCGGTAGAAGTGGGTATTATGGATAGAGCAGCAGCTCTGGACCTGCGCAAATCTGAGTGCGGCAAATCAAGAATTCTTTGGTCATTAGTATATGCATGAACAGTGGTCATTAAACCTTTTTTTATGGTGAATTTTTCGTGCAGGACTTTTGCTATTGGTGCCAGGCAGTTTGTAGTACAGGAGGCATTGGATATAATTTGGTGCTCCGAAGAATACTTGTCGTCATTTACTCCCATAACCATGGTAATATCGTCATTTTTCCCAGGTGCAGTTATAATTACCTTTTTAGCGCCATTATCCAGGTGTTTCTGGGCTTCTTCCCTGCTGCGAAAAACGCCGGTAGCTTCTAAAACTATATCAACTCCATGTTCTTTCCAGGGCAGCCTGGCTGGGTCTCGATCAGCTAAAATTTTTACTTTTTTTCCATTTATGAAAAGGGCGTCTTTTTCTGCTACAATCTCACCATTAAATTTTCCGTAAACAGAGTCATATTTAAGCATATGTGCCAAGGTTTTCGGTTCTCTGGTGCTATTGAAAGCTACAACCTCAATCTCTGGGTAAAGTTCAAACGCAGCCCTGATACATCCCCGGCCTATCCGACCAAATCCATTAATCCCCACTTTAACGGCCATTTTATATCCTCCTTAACTATAATTAAAATTATAAATTTATTATATTAATACGATTAAATAATAAACATTATAACATATAAGTTGCAAGGTTTAGTACATCCCTTTTAACAAATTATGCTATTCTAATTGAAACATATTCTATGCCTTTCTCAAAAATTCCTGCTTAAATAGTTTTTCTTAAGATTTTATTTGCTTAAAATTTCCTGGGCTAGCTTTTCAATTTTACGAAGGCGGTGATTAACGCCTGATTTACTTAAAGGAGGATCAAACATATCTCCCAATTCCTTGAGGGTAGCCTCGGGGTACTTTACCCTTAGTTCGGCTATCTGCTTAAGAGATTTTGGAAGATTATACAGTCCTACTACTTGATTAACAATTTTTATGCTTTCTAGCTGGTTTATCGCTGCATTAACTGTCTTATTCAAGTTGGCCGTTTCGCAATTAACCAGCCTGTTAATTTTATTGCGCATCTCTTTTATTATCCTGGCATTTTCATATTCAAAAAGAGCCTGGTGAGCACCAATTATGTTTAAAAATTCTACAATTTTTTGTCCATCTTTAAGATAAACTAAAAAATAATTTTTTCGAGTTATTAGCCCGCTTTCAATATTAAAAGATTTTAACAAATGCAGCACTTCTTGTCCCTGCTCTTCATATTCTGTCCTTATTTCCAGGTGATAAGAGGAATCAGGATTATTTACTGAACCCCTTGCTAAAAACACACCCCTTGAATATGAACGGCGACAACATTTTTTGACGGTAATTTCCCTGGAAATTTTCTTCTTGAAATGATATTGTGAAGTTAAAACATCTAAACTGGTCAGGATTTCTTTCGCTTTTTCGCTGTCATTAACCCTTACCAGGTAGGTGTTATTTTTTTTCAAACGAATCTTTTTCCTTACCATTATGTCACTATTCACAGAATAAGCTTTTTTAAATAAAAGAAACATTCTCCTGGCTACTGCCGGGTTCTCCGTGCTAATATTTAACATAGACTGGCCTGCAGTAATTTGCAGACTTCCATTCATATGAATTAAGGCTGTCAACTCTGCCTTTTGACAACATTTTTTTTTAATTTCCTGACGGGCCAGTTCATTTTTAATTTTAGCTGCAAAAGACATTTTCAATCACCCTTTTTAAACCTGTTAATTTTTCCGTCTTCTATCTTTTTCATGATTAATTTGACTGATTTGTTGCTATCGTGACGAAGATATTTTCCCTTGCTCCCCCAGAAAGCTATTTATAAACTTTACGCATTACTTTTTTATTATGTCCCTGTGCTCTACCGTTACTTTGTAGTTTGACTGCTTTAAGGTGTTACATAATTCTGTGCCAATGGTAACAGACCTGTGCTTCCCCCCGGTACAACCAATAGCCATGACCAGTTGAGTTTTTCCTTCTTTAACATAGCAGGGAACTAAAAAACTGACAAATTCCTCTAGTTTATAAAAAAACTGCCGGGTAATAAACCACTGCCAGACATAGCTCTTTACCTGCTGATCATTACCGGTCAAGGGACGTAAGGAATCTATATAGTGAGGGTTGGGAAGAAAACGCACATCAAAAACCAGGTCCGCATCCATGGGAATACCATATTTAAAACCAAAAGAAACTACCGTTATTAATATATTATCCTTGGCCTTATACTGTGAATAAACCGCGTTTATTTGCTCTTTTAGTTCTCTAGGGGTTAAATCCGTAGTATCTATTATTAAATCGGCCTTCCCTTTTATCTCTTCCAGTAATTTTCTCTCTTCTTTAATTCCTCCAATAATGCTCCCCTTGTCTGCCAGGGGATGCCTTCTTCTGGTTTCCTTAAAACGACGAATCAGCTTATCATCTGTGGTCTCCAGAAACAATATTTCATAATCAAGGCCCTTGGACTCCATGTTTTGAAGGGCTTCAAAAAGGCTATGGAAAAATTCCCTCCCCCTGATATCACACACCAGGGCTACACGATTTATCTTTCCCTCTGAGTGAGAACAAAGTTCCGCAAACTTTGGTATAAAAGTAGGGGGCAGGTTGTCTACACAAAAATAACCTGAATCTTCAAAACATCTTATAGCCTCACTCTTTCCTGCCCCTGAAAGGCCTGTAATAAGAACAAAACGTATTTTATCCATAACTTCCTCCTGGTCTCAGTTGTTATTAAGTACCTTTAATAACATTTTACCATTTTTATTTACTAATGAAAAAGGTTTTTAGGTTGCAAAAATATTATAAGTGTAGTATTATGTAAACAAGGGCACAGTAGTCCCTCATCATTATTTACCTCCTTTAAAAATATTTTTCAGCGAGCATTATCTAAAATGCTCGCTTTTTTTATTTAAACAAGAAAAAGAATTAAGTATTCTTTCCGACTCAATCCCCAGTTTCTGTGCCATCTTTACACCGGGCTCAAGCTCACCTACTTCCTCTGGGGTATGGGCATCACTGTTAATTGCAAATTTAACCCTGGAGGGGGCTGCTGCCTTTATAAATTCAAAAGTCTTATGCCCATGGGAACTGTTAATCTCCAGCGCAGTTCCCCGGAAAACACAGGCCCGTGCCAGTCCCCGGGTATCAATATTTAGTTTTAAACCCGGGTGAACTATTGTATGAACCGGATATTTAGTTACAGCCTTTATAAGAGCACTGGTATTTATCCGACGGACTTCCCTGAACAAACGGCTGCTGATTTTTGCCCCCCAATTTTTAACTACAAGATCAAAAGTGTTGGAAAAGTCTTTAGGGATTATCCCTGTATGAAGACCTACTAAAAGCAGATCCAGTTCTTTAATATATTCAGGAGTAATGTCTAATTCTCCGGACGTACTTATGACATTAGCCTCCAGCCCCAGGAGTATTTCCAGGTCGGGATATTTAGCCTGGCATTTTATTATATCTTTCTTAATTTTCCTAAGGGTTTTTAAATTTTTTATGCCTACAAAAGGATGAGCCGGTCCGTGGTCAGTAATTGCTACAACCTTAAGGCCTTTTTCCCAGGCAGCCTTAACATTATCTTCTACCGCTCCCTTTCCATGACTGTAACGGGTATGGGTATGGTAATCTGCAACCAACTTCATATTTATCTCCTTCCCTAATGCTAAACTGTTTAA
>PWHX01000015.1 GCA_003555415.1 Syntrophomonadaceae bacterium
GGAATCAGAGGCCAGGGGTCTTTTAAATATCTTAGAAGACCAGGCAGATTTACAGGGAAAGTATGGGGGAGGTTCAGCGGCCAACACTATGGTAGCTTTATCCCGCCTGGGATTTCCCTGCAGTTTTGTGGGCAAGGTTGGGGAAGACAGGGAAGGAGATATTTTACTGGAAAGCCTGGAAAGAGTGGATAAAAAGGAAATAATAAGGGAAGGGAAAAGTGGACTCTGCATAACTTTACTTTTAGGGGACAGCAGCGATCGCTCCCTGGTCATCTGTCCCAATACCAATGATACTTTCAGTTATGAAGAAATGCCGGAGGATAAGGTAGTTAGCCAGGCCGGTTGGTTTCATTTTACTTCCTTTAACGGGGACAAACCTTTTCAAGCCCAGTGTTGTCTGGCAGAGGATCTTATCCCCGATATTACTCTTAGCCTGGACCCGGGGATGCTTTATGCCGGGAGAGGTCTAAAAAGCTTGTTGCCCATATTAAAGAGCACCGATTACTTCTTTCCCGAAAGGAAGGAAGTAGAGGTTCTAACCGGTACTTCCTGGAAAGAGGGAACCAGGCGGCTTATTGATTGTGGACCCAAAGTGGTTATCTGTACCCTGGGGGAAGATGGAGTGTTTGTTGTGCACAAGTACGGAGAGTTTCATGTGCCGGCTCTAGAGGTGCCGGTAGTTGATACAACAGGCGCGGGCGATGTTTTTGTTGCCGGTTTTATTGGTTCTCGCTTAAAGGATAAAAGTCTGGAAGAAAGTGTGCAGGAAGGGGTTTCCCTGGCTTCCAAAAGTATTACCGGCATGGGCAGGGGAAAATACCCTGGCAGTTTTTAATGGGGTGATTTAGGGAATACTTATGGTATAGAGTTATATTATTTATAAGGATGTGAGGGTGAGGGCGATGGAAAAGTTTAAACTGGGCTGGTTTTCTACTGGCAGAGATGAAGCAGCCAGGGAACTCTTAAAAGTGGTTTTAAAGGATATTGATAATAAGGTTATTCCAAATTGTAATATTTCCTTTGTTTTTTGCAGTCGGGAAGAAGGGGAAAGTGAAGAAAGCGACAAGTTTATAAAGCTGGTCCGGGAAAGGGGAATTCCCCTGGCATGTTTTTCTTCAGTTAAATTTATGCCTGAACTCAGGGAAAAAGGTTTGGAGCAGGAAAAGAAGGGAAACACCAGGTTAATAGAGGACTGGCGTTTTTTTTATGACCGGGAGGTTATGAAAAGATTATATAATTATGAGCATGATTTAGTAGTATTGGCGGGATATATGCTGGTAACAGGCAGAGAGATGTGCATCAAAAACAAGATGATTAACCTGCATCCGGCCAAGCCCGAAGGCCCCAAGGGTTCCTGGCAGGAAGTTATCCGGCAGTTAATCCTGGAGAGGGCTACCGAAACAGGGGTTATGATGCATCTGGTAACTCCGGATCTGGACGAAGGGCCTCCGGTGGCTTTTTGTGTTTTTAAGATAAAAAACGGAATACTGGTTGATGAGTGGAAGGAAATTGAAAATCTTATGATTAAGGATCCTCAATTTATACAAAGGGAAGTTAAGGCAGTAGAAAACACTTCTTTATTTAAAAAAATCAGAAAAAAAGGACTGAAAAGGGAGTTCCCCTTGATAAGTTATACTATAAAGGTTTTTGCTGAAGGGAAAGTTAAGATTAAAGCCGGACAGGTAGTTAATCCCCGGGAGGAAGTTTTGACCGCTGGATATGACCTGACGGATATGATAGATAAAACAGTAGGAAGGAGTAGCAAATAATGAAAAAAATTATTGCTTTTGACCTGGAAGGCCCCCTTTCTCCCATGGACCATGCCTTTGATTGCATGGCTTTAATTGAGGAAGGTGATAAAATATTCTCTGTAATCAGCAGATATGATGATCTTTTGGCCCTGGAGGGTAAGGAGGGATATGAACCAGGTGACACCCTTTCTTTAATTATTCCTTTTTTGCTGCACCATAACCTGAAGGAAGAAGATCTATCTAGAGTTTCCGCAGAAGCAGGGCTGGTGGAAGGAGCCCGGGAGCTCATCCAAGAGCTAAAGGAAGAAGGCTGGCTGGTACATATTATCTCTACTTCTTACCGACAGCATGCCCATAGTGTAGCGGAGCGCCTGGGGGTTCCCGTTAAAGAAGGGGAACATCAAATGGTTTTCTGTACCGAACTCTTACTGGATAAGTATTATTCCAAGCTCAGGAAAGAAGATTTTTCTTTGATGGAGAAAGTTGAAAAGTACATATTGAATGACCTTTATATTGATGACCTGGATTCTGGAGAGAAGGATAATGAAATTAAGGAGTATTTAGACCATTTCTTTTGGAAGGAACTTCAGGGTACTGGTTTGGGTAAAATATTTTCCGAAGTGAAAGTAATGGGTGGTCGTAGAAAAGTAAGGTCTGTGGAGATGATCCTTCAAAGAAACCAGGCTTATCTGGAGAATATAGCTGTAGTCGGCGACAGCATAACAGATTTCCAGATGCTAAAAGCAGTGGAAGCAGGGGGAGGCCTGGCTGTGGTGTTTAACGGTAATATTTATGCCCTTTCCTACGGTACCTGTTCCCTGGCTACTACCGATATGAGAGACTTGAGAATTTTATTAGATCTATGGATTAAGGGAGACAGAGAAAGGGTCAGGCAGGAAACCATTAAAAAAGATAATGCTTCTGTATCAGAAGAAGGACCTTATTACCACTGGCTAGTAGGCAAAGATATTTCTGAAATAGAAGACATAGTAAAGGCACATAAGAAAGTAAGAAATATTGTGAGGGGCAGGGCTGCCAAACTAGGCTAGTAAACTTAGCAGGGGAAAGAAGAAAGACGCTGACAGACGGCTGAAGGGTGTTCAGGAGGAATATTCATGGAACTTATTTTTATTTTTTTTACGGCTTTATTCATAGGTTTTTCAGGAGCAGTTGTTCCCGGCCCTCTCCTTTCAGTTACCGTTAATGAGTCTCTTAGAAGAGGTATATCTGCAGGCCCTCTTCTTATTGTGGGACATGCCCTTTTAGAGATTGTGATAATAGCAGGTTTGGTATACGGGTTGAGTCAAATTTTAGAGAGCCCCTTGGTGGTCGGGATCTTGGGAGTTTGGGGGGGCGTTGTGCTGTTATGGTTGGGTTATGGTATCATCAAGGAATCCCGGGATGGAACGCTGCAGTTGGAAATAGATCAGAATAAAAAGGGCTATGGTCTAAATATTATCTTTGCCGGCGTGGTTGTAAGCCTGTCTAATCCATATTTTATTATCTGGTGGGGATCTATAGGGGCCGGTTATGTTGTGATGTCTTTGCAGTACGGACTGGTGGGAATTATTGTTTTCTCCCTGGGGCATATACTGGCTGATTTTAGCTGGTATACTTTAGTTTCCTGGCTGGTTGTTCATGGTAAAAAAAGGGTTTCTGCCAGGGTTTATCAGGGAGTAACAGCAGCCTGTGGTGTATTTTTGGTAGGTATGGCCGTGTTTTTCCTATATTCCGGATTTATTTTTTTCCTTGCTTGAAATGACAAGTTTTTATAAAAATAAAATTAGTTTTTATTTGATGAAAGGGTTGTTAACTGAACTCTATCAGGATAAAATATAAAGGTAATGTTTGTCCTTACCTTTTAATGACCTGCTAAAGTAAGGCTGAAAAAAGGAGAGTGAATGTAAAAAGTGTTAGAAGAAAAAGTGGTTATCCTAGATTTTGGAGGCCAGTATACCCAGTTAATTGCCCGTAGGATCAGGGAACAAAAAGTTTATTGTGAAATTCTTCCCTTTAATGCCGGCATAGATGAAATCAAGGCTTTAAATCCAAAGGCCCTGGTCCTTTCCGGAGGTTCCGGCAGCGTCTATGAAGAGGATGCACCTTACTGTTCCAGGGAGGTATTTGACCTCAATTTACCCATGCTGGGGATTTGCTACGGGATGCAGCTTATGGCCAAAGTTCTGGGGGGAGAAGTAACGCCTGCCCAGAGATCTGAATTTGGCAAAACATCTTTAAATATTAGAAGTAAAGAAGGTTTATTCCAGGGACTGCCGGAGGAAGTTATATGTTGGATGAGTCACGGTGATTATGTCACGGCACCCCCTTCAGGATATGAAGTAACGGCTTCTACTGATAATTCTCCGGTAGCGGCCATGAGCAAAACCGGGGAAAATAAATATGCCCTTCAGTTTCACCCGGAGGTTGTTCATACCAAGTATGGTTTAGAAATGCTAAAGAATTTTTTGTTTAATATCTGTGATTTTGAAGCTGTCTGGACCATGGAGTCTTTTGTTAAACGTTCAATTCAGGAAATTAAGGAGTCTGTCGGGCCGGAGGAGAAAGTAGTCTGTGCCCTGAGCGGAGGAGTAGATTCTTCTGTGGCAGCGCTTTTAGTGCATAAAGCTATAGGAGACAGGCTCCACTGTATTTTTGTAGACCATGGTCTGCTGCGCAAGGGTGAAGCTGAGGAAGTAATGAATGTTTTCAAGGATAGATTTCAACTACAGGTAACCCTGGTTAAGGCTGAAGACAGGTTTTTGGATAAGCTTAAAGGAATAACCGATCCCGAGGAAAAAAGAAAGATTATAGGTAATGAATTCATATACGTTTTTGATGAAGAAGCCGGAAAAATCGGTGCGATTGATTACCTTATCCAGGGAACACTTTATCCCGATGTTATAGAAAGCGGAACGGCTACCGCGGCTGTTATCAAGTCTCACCACAATGTGGGTGGGCTTCCGGAAAATATGCGGTTAAAACTGATAGAGCCTTTGAGCCAACTCTTTAAAGATGAAGTCAGGCTGGTAGCGGCAGAGCTGGGGATGCCCCCGGAGATTACCTGGCGCCAGCCCTTTCCCGGTCCCGGCCTGGCTGTCAGGTGCCTGGGGGAAATTACAGAAGAGAAATTAATTGTTCTTCGGGAGGCAGACGCCATAGTAAGGGAAGAAATTGATCGGGCAGGCTTGGACAAGGAAATATGGCAGTATTTTGCCATTCTGCCTAATATCAAAAGCGTTGGTGTAATGGGAGATAAGCGAACTTACAATCATACTGTGGCCATGCGAGCTATTCACAGTAACGACGGTATGACGGCGGACTGGGTCAGGATCCCTTATGAAGTTCTGGAAAGAATATCTTCCCGGGTAGTTAATGAAGTGTCTGAAGTAAACCGCTTCGTTTATGACATGACAGCAAAACCTCCCTCTACAATTGAGTGGGAATAGATCTGCATTTCAGGAGGTGAAAAAATGGAAAACGCAAGAGTAGGAATTGTAATGGGCAGTGATTCAGATCTGCCGATAATGAAAGAAAGTGCTGAAGTTTTAAAGGAACTGGGGGAAGGGTATGAAATAATTATTTCCTCTGCTCACCGGGTCCCGGAAAAAACCATGGATTATGCTAAAAATGCAGCTTCCCGGGGAATTGAAGTAATTATAAGTGGAGCGGGAGGTGCGGCCCATCTTCCCGGAGTTCTGGCTGCTTATACTTCTTTACCGGTAATAGGCGTTCCAATCTATACTTCTACCTTAGGGGGAGTTGATTCTCTGTACTCCATTGTTCAAATGCCGGCAGGGATTCCCGTAGCTACTGTTGCTATAAACGGGGCCAGAAATGCTGGCATTCTTGCTGCTCAAATTATCGGTGTAAAAGATCCGGAAGTGAGGAAGAAGGTAGAGGAGTTCAAAAGTAGCCTCGCTTCTAAAGTAGAGAAAAAGGATAAACTTTTAGAAGATATGGGTTATGAAGAATATATCAAGAGGTTTTTTAACAGGCACTAATCTTGATTGAGATAAAATTTTGGGGGAGGCTGTTAATTTATGATTGAGCGATATACCCGGCCGGAAATGGGTAAAATCTGGACTCTGGAAAACAAGTTTAAAAAGTGGCTGGATATAGAGATATTGGCCTGCGAGGCCTGGGCTGAGCTGGGAGTTATCCCTGGGGTAGCAGCCGGTAAAATCAGGGAAAGTGCAAGTTTTTCCGTGGATAGAATCCTGGAAATAGAAAAAGTAACCCGCCATGATGTGGTTGCTTTTACCCGGTGTGTGGCAGAAAGTCTGGGGGAAGAGTCTAAATATGTTCATTACGGCCTGACTTCTTCAGATGTTGTAGATACAGCCATGTCTGCCCTCATGAAGGAAGCAGCAGAGCTAATAACAAAAGATATAGAGGAACTTATAGTGGTATTAAAGGAAAAGGCCGTTCAGTATAAACATACGGTTATGACGGGCCGGACCCACGGGGTCCACGCAGAGCCCACTACTTTTGGCTTAAAAATTGCTATCTGGGCAGCAGAAATGGAAAGAAACCTGGTGAGGATGGAAAGAGCCAGGGAAGCAATAAGTGTAGGTAAGCTTTCCGGTGCGGTAGGAACTTATGCCCATATTGATCCTTATGTAGAGAAGTATGTCTGTGAAAAAATGGCTCTTAAGCCGGCACCTATTTCTACACAGATTGTCCAGAGGGATCGGCATGCCGAGTATATGACCACCCTGGCTGTTATTGCGGGAAGCCTGGACAAAATAGCGACTGAAATAAGGGGGCTTCAGAAATCAGAAACCCGAGAAGTTGAAGAACCCTTTTATAAAGGGCAGACCGGATCCTCTGCCATGCCTCATAAAAGAAACCCTGTTTCCTGTGAGCAGGTTAGCGGCCTTTGCCGGGTAGTCAGGAGCAATGCACTGACAGCTTTGGATAATATGACCTTGTGGCATGAAAGGGATATTTCCCATTCATCTGCAGAAAGGGTTATTATTCCCGACAGCACCATTTTAATAGATTACCTCCTTAACCAGTTAATCAGAATCATCCGGGATCTTCATGTTTATCCTGACAACATGGAAAGAAACATGGAAAGGACTTTCGGTCTGCTGTATTCTCAAAAAGTACTCTTGACCCTGGTGGAGAAGGGTTTATCCAGGGAAAAGGCTTATGAAATAGTGCAAAAAAAGGCCATGGGAGCATGGGAGGAAGGTACCAGTTTTAAAGAGCTTTTAAACAATGACCCGGAAGTAAGGGAGGCCATTACAGAGGAAGAGCTAGAGTTATGTTTTAATCCCCGGGATCAGCTAAAACAGGTAGACTTAATTTTTAAAAGGCTGGGGCTGTAAGAATATTCGACAATTATATTTAAGTTTTGCGAAGAAAAAGGGATTTGCCTGTAATATGTCCAATTAATTAAGGGATAAATAGATCACTGGAGGTCAGGAAATGTGGAAAGCTAAAATACAGGTTACTTTGAAGAAAAGCGTTTTAGATCCCCAGGGCGCAACTGTAGAGAAAGCCCTTAAGGCTCTGGGTTACGATAATATAGGAGATGTTAGGGTTGGAAAGTATCTTGAGGTTGTCGTAGAAGGCAAGGATAATGAAGAGGTAGAAGAGCAGGTAGTGGAGATGTGCCAACGCCTTCTTACCAACCCGGTTATTGAAGATTATACTTTTGAGGTCACGGAGGTTTAGAAATGAAATTTGGTGTGGTGGTTTTCCCCGGCTCTAACTGTGACTTAGACTCCTATTATATGGTTAAAGATGTGTTGAAACAGCCGGTAGAATATTTATGGCACCGGGATAAGGATCTCAAGGGGGTTGACTGCGTTATTTTGCCGGGAGGTTTTACCTATGGTGATTACTTGCGACCTGGAGCCATTGCCGGTTTTTCTCCCTTGGTAGAATCCGTCAAGGAGTTTGCCCATAAAGGGGGTTTAGTTCTGGGGATCTGCAACGGCTTTCAGGTGCTCACAGAGGCTGGCCTTTTGCCCGGGGCTCTATATCTTAACATAAGCCTGCAGTTCCGTTGTGTTTTTACCTACTTGAAGGTGGAAAACAACCGGACCCCATTTACGAATCTTACCGAAGACAGAGCTTTGAAGATACCTGTAGCCCATGGTGACGGGAATTACTATGCAGATCCCGAAACACTGACAGAACTTGAGAAAAACGGACGTATCGTATTTCGTTACTGTAATCCTGAAGGGGAGGTTACCAAAGAAGCAAATCCCAACGGTTCCCTGGACAACATTGCCGGAATATGTAATGAAAAGGGTAATGTTTTGGGTATGATGCCCCATCCGGAAAGAGCAGGAGAAGAGCTTTTAGGATCAGATGATGGGAAAATTATATTTGACTCAATTTTAAAATTTTGGGGTGAAAATTAGTGAAGCCGGAGATATGGCATCAGTTAGGTGTAAAAGATCAGGAATTTGAGATGATAGTAAATATACTGGGTCGGGAACCAAATTATGTGGAGCTCAGTATGTACAGCGTTATGTGGTCAGAACATTGCAGCTATAAGAACTCTAAAAACACTTTAAAGTTATTTCCTACTGAAAACGAAAGAATTTTGCTGGGCCCCGGAGAGAATGCGGGGATTGTTGATATTGGGGACGGCCTGGCGGTTGTTTTTAAAGTTGAGAGCCATAATCATCCTTCCGCTATCGAGCCTTACCAGGGAGCTGCTACCGGGGTTGGTGGCATAATCAGGGACATTTTTACCATGGGAGCCCGGCCTGTAGCTCTTCTAAACTCTTTGAGGTTTGGCCCCCTGGAAGATGCCAAGATTCGCTGGCTCTTCGGGGGAGTTGTTTCCGGTATTGCCGGATACGGCAACTGTATCGGTATACCTACCGTTGGGGGAGAAGTTTATTTTGATGGCAGTTATTCAGGCAATCCCCTGGTTAATGTAATGTGTGTAGGCATAATGGATCAGGAGAAGATATCCCTGGGTCAGGCCAAAGGTACAGGAAACTCTGTAATTCTGGTTGGAGCCCGTACAGGCCGGGACGGTATTCATGGGGTAACTTTTGCTTCCGAAGAACTGGGTGAAGAGTCAGAAGAAAAAAGGCCAGCGGTTCAGGTGGGTGATCCCTTTATGGAAAAACTGCTGATTGAGGCCTGCCTGGAGCTTATTGATATGGGGGTTATAGTGGGTATCCAGGATCTGGGGGGAGCCGGCCTTACCTGTGCCACTTCAGAGATGGCCAGCCGGGCCGGAACAGGCATGGAAATAGATATATCCCTGGTACCCCGTCGGGAAGAGGGGATGCTTCCCTTTGAAGTTATGATATCTGAATCCCAGGAAAGAATGCTTTTGGTAGTAGAAAAGGAAAGTGAAGAACTTGTAAAAAAGGTTTTTGACCGTTGGGAGTTATCGGCTACTGTTATAGGAAGGGTTACAGATGATAAAATGGTTCGGGTTAAGGAAAAGGGGGAGGTAGTTGCTGAAATGCCGGCTAAAAGCCTGGCTGATGAAGCCCCTGTGTACTGTCCGGAAATGAAAACTCCTTCTTACATTGAAGAGGTATGCCGGTTGACCCACAGCAAGATTCCTGAGCCGGCAGATCCTGAGGAAGTATTTCTTAAGATTATTACCTCTCCCAATATTGCCAGTAAAGAATGGGTTTACCGGCAGTACGACCATATGGTTCGCACATGTACCGTAGTTTTGCCCGGTTCTGATGCAGCAGTTCTCAGAATACGGGGTACTAAAAGAGGAATAGCCGTAACTATAGACGGCAACGGCCGGTACGCTTACCTGGACCCTTACCTGGGGGGGATTACCGCTGTAGCTGAGGCAGCCAGGAACTTGGTATGTACCGGAGCAGAGCCTCTGGCTGTTACTGATTGCTTAAACTTTGGTAATCCGGAAAAGCCGGAGATATTTTGGCAGTTTTATAAAGCGGTGGAAGGTATGAGCAAAGCCTGCCAGGAGTTCAATACTCCAGTAGTAGGAGGTAACGTAAGCTTTTATAATGAGACGGCCAAAGGAGCTATTTTCCCGACTCCAGTAGTAGGCATGGTAGGTCTTCTAGAAGACCTGGACCAGCGGTGTACCATAGATTATAAGGAGGAAGGGGATCATATATTACTGGCGGGGCAGGGAGAACCCACGGCAGGTGGCAGTGAATATCTCAGCATCATCCATGACCTGTTAGAAGGCTGTCCTCCTGAAATAGATCTGGAACAGGAGATAAAATTTCAGAACTTTATATTGGAGGCCATAAGAGCCGGTCTGGTTTCCTCAGCCCATGATCTGTCCCAGGGAGGTCTGGCGGTAGCTTTGGCGGAAGGCTGCTTTAAAAACAGCCTGGGAGTGCAGGTTAAGCTTTCTGCCGAAAGAGATATTCGCTGGGATATCCTTCTTTTTGGAGAAGTACAGTCCAGGGCAGTCTTGTCTATTAAGCCGGATAAATACATTGAGATTATGGAGTTGGCTGACAAAAAAGGAGTGCCCCTTAAGCAAATAGGAGAAGTAAAGGGAAAGGACTTTAACCTGGAAGTTACGGGCCCTGAAATGAGAAAGGCTATCAATCTTCCTCTGGAAGAAATTATTGAAAAGTGGAGAGGTGCAATTGAATGCATGATGGAACTCTAAGGGCAGAGCCTGATAAATTAAAAGAAGAATGCGGAGTTTTTGGCATTTACGCTCCTGGGCATAAAGTTGCCCAGATAACTCACTACGCATTGTATGCTCTACAGCACCGGGGCCAGGAAAGTGCAGGTATAGCAGTTTCAAACGGCAAAAAAGTGGAGATGGAAAAAGGCATGGGCCTGGTTTCTGAAGTTTTTGATAATATTAATATAAGAAGGTTAAAAGGTCATATAGCGACCGGACATGTTCGCTATTCTACCATGGGCTCAAGTTCTTTGTTGAACGCTCAGCCTCTTCTCATTCGATATCGTAAAGGAAACCTGGCCATAGGGCATAACGGAAATCTGGTTAATGGAAGGGATATTAGGAGTCAGCTGGAGCAGGCAGGTTCTATCTTTCAAACAACTACAGATAGTGAAATTGTCGCCCACCTCATAGCCAGACTGAAGGATACCAGTTTTGAAGACAGCGTTAAAGAGGCACTTTCTTTTCTACGGGGAGCTTTTACTTTTATAATCATGACCGAAGGCAAACTTATAGGAATCAGGGATCCTTTGGGTATAAGGCCCTTGTCCTTGGGAGAATTAGACGGAAATTACTGTCTGTCTTCCGAGACCTGTGCCTTTGATACTATTGGAGCAGATTTTGTAAGGGATATAGAACCTGGAGAAATGGTTATTATTGATGAAAATGGTCTCCGGAGCGAAAAGTATGTTTCTCCGGGCAAGCTTGCCCTTTGTATATTTGAATTTATTTACTTTGCCAGGCCGGACAGCAATCTCCACGGTATAAATGTTCACCTGGCACGAAGAGAACTGGGCAAACAGTTGGCCAAGGAATACCCTGTTGAGGCGGATTTAGTCACAGGTGTTCCCGATTCAAGTATTTCAGCAGCCTCCGGAGTTGCAGAGGGTATGGGCCTGCCTTATGAAATGGGCCTTGTAAAAAACCGTTATATCGGCAGGACTTTTATCCAGCCCAGCCAAAAAGTCAGGTCCCTGGGTGTTAAACTTAAACTAAATGCGGTTAAACAAGTGATTAAAGGGAAAAGAATAGTATTGGTAGATGATTCTATTGTTCGGGGCACCACCTCCAAGCAAATTGTAGGGATGCTTAAAAAGGCCGGTGCCAAAGAAGTTCATGTGAGAATAAGTTCACCCCCTGTAACATTTTCTTGTTATTATGGGATAGACACTTCTTCTACCAGGGAACTTTTGGGGGCTCAAAAAAAAGTGGAAGAGATAAGAGAGTTTATTAAAGCAGATACCTTAAGTTATTTAAGTATTGAAGGAATGCTTTCCTCTATAGGCCTATCCCCTGATAGTTTTTGCAGGGCATGTTTTGACGGGAAGTATATTGTGGAGCCTGACTCAAAAATGAAGAAAAATATATTTGAAAAAATAAACAGGTGATAATATGAATGATGAGCTTAATTATAAAAAATCTGGTGTGGATATAGATGCGGCTAATAAAGCCGTGGATCTTATAAAAAACAAAGTTCGTAACACTTACCGAAAAGAAGTTTTAACGGATATAGGTGGTTTTGGAGGATTATTTGCCCTTAATGTGGAAAAATATAAAGAGCCGGTTTTAGTTTCCAGTACCGATGGAGTAGGAACAAAATTAAAGCTTGCTTTCCTTTCCGGAATTCACCATACGGTTGGCCAGGACCTGGTAGCCATGTGTGTTAATGATATTGCCGTCCTGGGAGCCGAGCCTTTATTCTTCCTGGATTACTTGGCAGTAGGGAAGCTGGAGCCTGAAAAGGTATCTCAGGTTGTATCCGGAATTGCAGAAGGATGTAAGGAGGCAGGGTGTGCTCTTATTGGTGGAGAAACAGCGGAGATGCCTGATTTTTACCAGCCAGGAGAATATGATATGGCTGGCTTTGTCGTTGGAATTGTAGAAAAAGAAAAGATGATTGATGGAAAAACTATATCTCCCGGCGACAAATTAGTTGGGATTGCCTCCAGTGGCCTTCACAGTAACGGCTATTCCCTGGTAAGGAAGGTTTTCTTGGAAAGGGTCGGACTGGGAGTGGAGGATTATATTCCTGAGCTAGGCTGTAAACTGGGAGAGGAACTATTAAAACCAACCTGTATATATGCCAGGCTACTTATAACCCTGGGTAAAAAGTATAATATAAAGGGTATGGTCCATATTACAGGGGGAGGCTTTTTCGAGAATATTCCCCGGGTACTTCCTCCCGAAACAGGTGCTGTTATAGATAAAACCTGGGAGGTGCCGCCTGTTTTTTCTCTTATCCAAAAAATGGGCAATGTAGAACTTAAAGAAATGTACAGGACTTTTAATATGGGGATAGGAATGGTTCTTATCATTTCTCCAGAGGAAGAAGCACAGCTACTGGAGGATATTCAAAGAGAAGGTCAAAAGGGTTGGTCCCTGGGAGAAGTAACTTCAGGTGACAGAGAAGTTAAGATTGTTTAAAAAGTATAAGGAAGGTGGTAAATAATGAGTGCCAAGTATGCTTTAATTAGCGTTTCTGATAAGGCAGGGGTGGTGGATTTTGCCCGGGATCTGGTTCAATCTGGTTATGAAATTCTTTCCACAGGGGGCACAGCTCGTGCACTGCAGGAGGCGGAAGTTCCAGTTAAATCTGTTTCGGATTTAACTGGATTTCCTGAAATTCTGGAAGGAAGGCTAAAAACTCTGCATCCCAAAATTCATGGAGGAATATTAGGAAGGAGAGATGACGATACGCACCGCCAGCAAATGTCTGAGCATGATATTTCACCTATAGATCTGGTGGTTGTTAACCTCTATCCCTTCGCCCAAACTGTAGCCAGGGAGGGAGTTACCCTGGAAGAAGCAATAGAGAACATCGATATAGGAGGCCCTACCATGGTACGGGCTGCGGCAAAGAATTACAAGGATGTAGGAGTAATTGTTAATCCCTCCCGTTACCCCCAGGTAATAAAAGAGCTAAAGGAAAAAGGATCTCTGGGCTTAGAAACCAAGTTTAAACTGGCGGTAGAAGCTTTCACCCATACAGCTGAGTATGATTCGGTTATTAGCGGATATCTTACAAAACAGCTGCCGGAGGAAACTAAGTTTCATGAATCTTTAATTCTACCTTATAATAAGGTTCAGGACCTCCGCTACGGAGAAAATCCTCAGCAGCAGGCAGCTTTTTACCGGGAAGCAAATCCAGCTCCTTCATCTATTGCTTTTGCCCGACAGATTCAGGGCAAGGAGCTGTCCTTTAATAATATTAATGATACTAACGCGGCCTGGGAGTTGGTCCAGGAATATAACGAGCCTACGGTTGTTGCAGTTAAACATGCCAATCCCTGTGGTGTGGGTACGGCATCGGAACTTCATGAAGCTTACCTGAAGGCTTATGATTCGGATCCTGTTTCCATATTTGGTGGTATCATAGCCATAAATAAAAAGGTTGACAAAAAAACAGCGGATGAGATATTGAAAATCTTTATTGAAGTTATTATCGCTCCAGATTATGATGATGATGCTTTAGAGGCTTTTAAAGCTAAAAAGGATATTCGTGTTTTAAAATCAAAGTTAGGTGAGGAAAATAGAGAAGCTTCCGATTTTAAAAAGGTTTCCGGGGGACTGCTGGTGCAGGAACTAGATACCCTTCTCTTAAGTACTGACGACTGGAAAGTAGTTTCAAAACGTAAACCGACGGAAAGAGAGCAGGCCGATCTGCTTTTTGGAATGAGAGTAGTAAAGCATGTTAAATCTAATGCTATTGTTTTGGCTAAGGATCTGCAAACCATAGGTGTGGGTGCCGGTCAGATGAATAGGGTTGGGGCTGCCCGCATTGCTATTGAACAGTCCGGTGAGAAGGCTAAAGGCAGTATCCTGGCTTCAGATGCTTTCTTCCCATTTCCTGATACAGTGGTTGAGGCAGCTAAAGCTGGAGTAACGGCACTGGTTCAGCCTGGAGGTTCCTTGAAGGATAAGGAAGCCATTGAAACAGCAGATTCTTATGATATGGCCATGCTCTTCACGGGCAGAAGGTATTTTAAACACTAAGGAGGTGTGCCTTTTTGCGTATATTAATAGTCGGTGGTGGAGGTAGGGAGCATACGCTGGCATGGAAAATAAATCAAAGTCCTCTAGTGGAAAAAATATACTGTGCTCCCGGTAATGCCGGTATATCTGAGATAGCTGAATGTGTTCCTGTTTCCGCAGAGGACCTGGAAGGATTAGCTGGCTTTGCGGAGAAGGAAAAGATAGATTTGACGGTGGTAGGACCGGAGGCTCCCCTGGCAAAAGGTATAGTGGATGTTTTTAAAAATAAGGGATTAAAAATTTTCGGTCCTTCTAAAAAAGCGGCACAACTTGAAGGCAGTAAAGTTTTTGCTAAAGATTTAATGATAAAGTATGATATTCCTACTGCAGAACATAAGACTTTTGAAAATCCTGATGAAGCTGAGCAATATATAAAAAAAGTAGGGGCACCAGTTGTGATAAAAGCAGAAGGACTGGCTGCTGGCAAGGGAGTTATCGTTTGTGAAGAGGAAGAGGAGGCCCTCCTTGCAGTTAAAAGGATTATGATTGATTGTGAGTTTGGCGATGCTGGGAGCAGGGTTATAGTGGAAGAGTGCCTGCGGGGGGAAGAGGCTTCTATACTTGCCTTTACTGACGGTGAGAGTGTATTGCCTATGGTATCCTCTCAGGACCATAAGCCCATATTTGATGGAGATAGGGGTCCTAACACCGGTGGCATGGGGGCGTATGCTCCGGCCCCAGTGATTACACCGGAAATGGCCCGTTTTGTAGAAGAAGAAGTATTAATGCCGGCGGTAAAAGGGCTAAAGGCGGAAGAATGCCCATATTCGGGGGTTATTTATGCCGGGTTAATATTAACGGAAAAAGGGCCTAAGGTATTGGAGTTCAATTGCCGGTTCGGAGATCCTGAGGCCCAGGTTGTAATTCCTCTCCTTAAGTCCGACCTGGTTCCCATACTACAGGCCGTAGTGGAAGGCAGCCTGAAAGAAATTAAAGCCCAGTGGCATAATAATTATGCTGTTTGTGTAGTCATGGCTTCCGGGGGATATCCTGGTTCTTATGAGAAGGGTAAGGTTATAACAGGGCTGGAAGAGGCAAATGAAGATAAGGATCTGTACGTATTTCATGCCGGGACTAAAGCTCTGGATGGTCAAACCATGACTAACGGCGGCAGGGTACTGGGGGTAACCGGGCGGGCAGGCACTTTAACCGAAACCCTTGACAAAACTTATGATGCGGTTAAAAAGATAAATTTTGAAGGAGTTCAATACAGGAAGGATATAGGGCAGAAGGCGTTAAAATATTTGGCGTGAAATGCTATCTTACTTACCAGAGATTTGTAATAAATTAAAGTAAGGTTCTCGGCCCCTTGGTCGCGTCTGAATTCCCTTTGCTCAACAGGCGCTTTCACTTTGGGGCCTTCTAACCTGTTATTGTACAAATCTAGCGCGTTTGGTTAAAACGCGTTTTTTTAATTGTTTAAAGCAAAAAAAAATTTGATGGGCAGGATTTTAATTATAACTAAAGAATATAAAGATAAGTTGTATAGTACCTCGAGGGGGTGATAACTATGTTGGATTCCAGGTTAAAAGATAGATATATGGATCAACTTTTTAAAGCGGTTCTTTCCCTGGAAGGCATAGAAGAATGCTATAAATTCTTCGAAGATCTTTGCACAATAAATGAACTAAAATCCCTCGTACAGAGGCTGGAAGTGGCCAAAATGCTGCATGATGGCTATACTTATAACCAAATTGAAAAAGAGACAGGAGCCAGTACTGCTACCATTAGCAGGGTTAAGCGGCATCTTTACTATGGCACCGGAGGATATAATACCGTCCTGGAGCGTTTAAAGGAGGATAACTCTTAACAGAAAAAGCAGCCAGACTGCTTTTTTAATTTATGTGAGATACTAATTTAACTGCCTGGGGAGTGATAGTTATGTTTAGCAGATTAGATATAGAAGAGCAGCTAAATTGTTTAAACGGCGTACAAAAGGATGCAGTCTGTACTACGGAAGGACCTTTGCTGATTCTGGCCGGGGCTGGAAGCGGAAAAACCAGGGTTTTAACTTACCGGATTGCTTATTTAATAAATATGGGAGAATGCTTACCTGATGAAATTTTGGCTATTACTTTTACCAACAAAGCAGCTGAAGAGATGAAAAACAGATTAAGAGAACTTCTGCATATTCCCGATAAGCTGTGGATATCCACCTTTCACGCTGCTGGAGCTCGGATTTTAAGGAGTGCTATTAATAACCTTGGTTATGAAAGAAACTTTAATATTATTGATACTCAGGACCAGCTGAATTTAATTAAAGAATGTTTAAGGGAACAAAACCTGGATTTTGATATTTATCACCCAAGAAAAGTATTAAGTATAATCAGCAAGGCTAAAAATGAACTGGAGGATGAAGTATCTTATGAAAAGAATGCCCGGGATTTTTTTGCCTGCAAAGTTAGCGATGTTTTTATTCTGTACCAGAAAAAATTAAAAGAAAGCAACTGTCTTGATTTTGATGACCTGCTTCTTTTAACGGTAAAACTTTTTCAAGAAAAACCTGAGTTGTTAAATTATTATCAGAATCAGTTTCGCTATATTTTAGTAGATGAGTACCAGGACACCAATATGGCCCAGTATGTCCTGGTAAAGATGCTTGCTGAAAAATACAGGAACTTATGTGTAGTTGGGGATGATGATCAGTCTATTTACCAGTTCAGAGGGGCAGATATCAGAAATATTCTTGAATTTGAAAAGGATTATCCTGAGGCTAAAACAGTAAAGTTGGAGGAGAACTACAGGTCCCAAAGGAATATATTGGAAGCGGCCTTTCATGTAGTTAAAAATAACAGCGGCCGGAAAGAAAAGCGCCTATGGACCAGGAAGTCTGACGGCGAAAAAGTTTATTACTTTTGTGGTCGGGATGAGCGGGAAGAAGCTCGTTTTGTGGTAGATGAAATAAAAAGTAACCAGGATAAATTCGAAAATTTTGCCGTGCTATACCGAACTAATGCTCAGTCTAGAGTGTTGGAAGAAATTTTAGTTCGGGAAAATATTCCTTATTCCCTGTACGGTGGAATAAGATTTTATGAGCGCATGGAAATTAAAGACATTCTGGCTTACTTAAAGTTAGTTGACAACCTCAATGATAATATAAGCCTAAAAAGAATTATTAATGTTCCCCGAAGGGGCATTGGTAAGAAGACAATGGAAAAGCTAGAGAATTACGCTTTATCAGAAGGAATTACTTTATTTAAAGCTCTGCAGGAGTCTGAAAAGGCTGGAATTTCTGCAGGCATCAGGAAAAAGATAGATGAATTTTACCATTGTATTAATAATTTTTATAATATGGGGGAATTCTTATCTGTGCAGGAACTAGTAGAAAAAATTATTGAAGACACCGGTTACCTGGATGCCCTGGAGGCGGAGGGTACATTTGAGGCCCGTTCCCGCATGGAAAATATTAAGGAGTTTGTTTCTGCAGCCCAGGAATTCGATGTTTCCGGTGAAGGAAAGAGCTTGACCTACTTTCTCACAGAGGTTTCCCTGGTTTCCTCTATGGAAGTTATAGGTGAAACGGAGGAAGATAAAAGAGTTTTCTGTATGACTCTTCACGCCGCCAAAGGATTGGAGTTTTCGGTAGTTTTCATTATAGGGTTGGAAGAGACGCTTTTCCCCCACAGCTTTTCACTGGAAAATCCTGAAGACTTAGATGAAGAAAGGCGGTTATTTTATGTTGGCTGTACCAGGGCTATGAACAGGCTGTATTTAACTCATGCCAGGGAAAGGTCTTTTTATGGCAGGAGAACATCTAACCTTTCTTCCCGTTTCTTGGAAGAGATTCCTGAAGAGCTTATAGGCTTTGCTTCTGGTGATAAAGATAAAGAGTGGGGGAAAAGAGAAGGTGCTGAACCTCTTTTAAAAAAAGAAGATACTGAACGTTTTTTAGAAAATGAAAGCTGGTCAGTAGGGGATAATGTTTACCATAAAAAGTGGGGCAACGGTATAATAAAAAAAACAGGTGTTTCAGGGGAGGACCAGGTCCTGACAGTTCAATTTCCTGAAGTAGGCACAAAGGTAATTATGGCTACCTATGCTCCCTTAAAAAAGGTGTAAGCTTTCATAAATTTGTTTACCTTTTAAATGAAAGAGGGACTTAATATGAAGTTGATAGAGGCCAAAAAAAGAGTAGAAGAGTTAAGGGAAGAAATAGCAAAACATGATTATTATTACTATGTTCAGGACTCTCCCGTAATATCGGACCGGGAGTATGATCTGTTGAGACGAAAGCTGGAAGAACTTGAAAAAAGTTTTCCGGAGCTTATTAGTCCTGATTCTCCAACCCAGAGAGTGGGAGGGAAGCCCCTGGAAGCTTTTAATTCTGTTAACCATAAAACACCCATGCTAAGCCTGGACAATGCTTTTAATATAAACGAATTAAGAGATTTTGCTCTTAGAATTAAAAATTTAACCGGTATAACTGAAATGGAATATGTGGTTGAACCCAAAATTGACGGTTTGGCTGTATCGCTCCTCTATGAAGATGGAATGTTGGTGAGGGGTGCTACCAGGGGTGACGGCCACACCGGTGAAGACATAACTCACAATATCAAAACCATAAAAAGCGTTCCCTTGAAGTTGAGGGATAGGGTTACCCTTGAGGCCAGGGGAGAAATCTATATGCCCCGGGAAGCTTTTGAGCAGCTTAATAATAAAAGGGTTGCAGAGGCGCTCCCTCTTTTTGCAAACCCCCGGAATGCTGCCGCAGGTTCTGTTCGGCAGTTGGATCCCAGGGTTGCAGCAGCCAGGCAGCTGGATCTTTTTATATTTACCATGGGAAGTTATGAGGGTTATACATTTAAGACCCATTTTGAGGCCCTTGAGTATTTAAAAAAAATTGGGCTCCGGGTCAATCCCCATATAAATATCTATAAATATATGGAGGAAATTATAGAGGTTTGCCAGGAATGGTCGGCCAGGAGGCAAGACCTTCCTTACGAGATTGATGGGGCAGTTATAAAAGTAAATGATCTGAAACTGCAGGAACAGTTGGGGTTTACCTCTAAAAGCCCCAGATGGGCCATTGCATTTAAATTTGCTGCCGAGCAAGTTGAAACAGAGGTAGAAGATATTATGGTAAGCGTGGGAAGGACAGGAACCCTAACGCCTATTGCCCTTCTAAAGCCGGTAAAAGTGTCCGGCTCAGTAGTAAAGAGGGCTTCACTTCATAATGAGGATATCCTGCAGGAAAAGGAAGTTAAAATAGGTGACAGGGTTATTATCCATAAAGCAGGAGATGTAATACCAGAGCTGGTAAAAGTAATTAAAGAAAAAAGGGAGGGGCAGGAAAAGGAATTTAATATGCCGGAGGAGTGCCCCGCCTGTAAGGAAAATGTTGTCCGCTTGCCCGGAGAAGTAGCTCTACGCTGCATTAATGCTACCTGTCCTGTTCAGACATATGAGCGCATAGTACACTTTTCCTCCCGGGGAGCCATGGATATCGAAGGACTGGGACTGGCTGTGGCTTTACAGCTGTGGGAAAATAATTTGGTGAGGGATGTTTCTGATCTTTATTATTTAAAAAGAGAAGACTTGATAGGACTGGAGAGAATGGGGGAAAAGTCTGTTCATAACCTGTTGGTATCTATAGAAAAAAGTAAAAACAATCCTCTTAATAAGCTCCTTTACGGTTTAGGATTGAGATTTGTAGGGGAAAAGGTCTCAAAGATTCTGGCAGAGAACTTTCCCAGCATAGAAAAAATTATGGAGGCGGAAACGGAAGAAATGTTGTCCATCCCAGAAATTGGTCCGAGAATTGCTACAAGCGTATATGAATTTTTTCGAGGGAAGTCAAATTTAAAGGTCATTGAAAAGCTGAAGACAGCAGGTGTAAATGTATGCATGGAACCGCCAAAGAAGGAACGGGATAAAACTTTAGAAGGCCTTACTTTTGTATTAACGGGAAAAATGGAAAGATACTCCCGGGATGAAGCTAAAGAATTGATAGAAAGCATGGGAGGCAGAATAACCTCCTCCGTTAGTAAAAATACAGACTTTGTGGTGGCGGGAGAAAATTCCGGTAGCAAGCATGATCAGGCCATTTCCCTGGAGGTAAAAATATTGGATGAAAAAGAATTTCAAGAACTGGTTGTTTCTGGCCAGCAGGTTCAAAAAGGAAATGAAGTAACATAACCCTTTAAAAATGCTAAAACAGGGTTTGCTAATCTTTAGTCTATAGTGCAAAGGCTTAGGCTTTCGTTTTGTTTATTATGTTCTTCTTGTATCATGGTGAAATGGTATGTTATAATAAGAAAAGAAATTTATGTTTTGGAGGGTTAAAAATGGAAATAACTAAAGGAAACGTAGAGCATGTAGCTGAACTGGCCCGCCTGGAAATTACTGAGCATGAAAAGGATATCTTTACAGAACAGCTAAGCAATATTTTAGATTACGTGGAGATGCTTAACGAATTGGATACAAAGGAAGTATCTCCAACTTCTCATGTTGTTCCTCTTGTGAATGTTTTCCGGGAAGATGAAATAAAAGAAGTACTTAAAAAAGATGAAGCGTTGAAGAATGCACCAGAAAAAGAAGATGGTTATTTTAAGGTGCCCAGAGTTATTGAATAGTATATAGAATTAGTATGTCCAGGAGGGGTTTATCTTTGAAATATTTCGGTTTAAAGGTTCATGAAGCCCATAAGCTTATAAAAGATAGAGAAATCAGCAGTGAACAGTTGACAAAAAGTATAATGGATCGCATTGAAGATGTAGAAGGAATAGTGCACGGCTATGTGACTGTAACTAAAGAATATGCTTTAAAAAAAGCAAGGGAAATGGATAAGAAGATTGCTGAGGGAGAAGAGCCCGGTCCTTTATCCGGGATTCCTTGTGCTATAAAGGATAATATTTGTACAAAAGATATCCTTACTACCTGTTCTTCTAAAATTTTAAAGAATTTCAAACCGCCTTACAGTGCTACAGTATATCAAAAGCTGGAGGAACAGGGATGTATAATGATAGGAAAAACTAATATGGACGAATTTGCCATGGGCTCATCTACAGAAAATTCAGGTTTTTTTACAACCCGTAACCCCTGGGATCCGGCCAGAGTACCGGGAGGCTCCAGCGGGGGTTCATCAGCGGTTGTCGCTGCGGATGAAGCATTGTTTGCCCTGGGTTCAGATACGGGAGGGTCCATCAGGCAGCCTGCTTCTTTTTGTGGAGTGGTTGGTTTTAAACCTACATACGGCAGGGTTTCCCGTTATGGATTGATTGCCTTTGCTTCCTCCCTTGACCAGATAGGTCCTATTACTAAAGATGTCAGGGACTGTGCACTTATATTAAACGCTATATGTGGTCATGACCCTATGGATTCTACTTCAGTTTCTGCAGATGTGCCTGATTTTACTCGGTTTGTAGATAAAGACATAAAGGGTATTAAACTGGGAGTACCAAAGGAATACTATACAATGCAAATAGACGATTCTGTAAAAAAAGAAACAGGTGAAGCAGTGACAAATTTGGCGAATATAGGAGCAGAAAAGGTTGAACTGGAAATGCCTTATACGGCTTATGCCTTGCCCGCTTATTATTTAATTAATCCTGCAGAAGCATCTTCCAACCTGGCCAGGTATGATGGGATCCGTTATGGATTCACCTATGAAGATGCAGAAAATTTGCTTGAAGCTTACAAAAAAACCAGGAGTTCGGGTTTCGGCCCGGAGGTTAAAAGAAGAATTATGCTGGGAACCTATGCACTAAGTTCGGGATACTACGAGGATTATTACTTGAAGGCCCAGAAGGTGAGATCACTTATTGCCAGGGATTTTGATCAGGCTTTTAAAAACTGCGATGTCATAGTTACTCCAACAGCCCCCACTGTTTCATTTAGAACGGGAGAAAAGATTGATGATCCTCTAATGATGTATTTAAATGATATTTTTACCGTTCCTGTAAGTATGGCAGGTCTCCCGGCAGTGTCTATACCTTGTGGCTTTGTAAATGGCCTACCGGTAGGGCTGCAGATTATAGGGAAACCTTTTGATGAAGGGACTATAATCAAAGTAGCGAGCGCCTTTGAAAGAATGTTGGCCTTAGATAAAGTAAAGCCTTTGTTTGGAAGCTATGTAAGGGGTGGTGCATAAATATGTCTTATGAAGTTGTTATTGGTTTAGAAGTGCATGTTGAACTACTTACCAAAAGTAAAATATTCTGTTCTTGCCCAACCTCCTTTGGTGATGAACCTAATACCAATGTATGCCCTGTGTGCCTGGGGCTGCCCGGTGTTCTTCCCGTGATAAATAAAAGGGCCGTAGAGTTTGCCATACTTTCAGGCCTGGCTTTAAACTGCAAGGTTAATCCCAGAAGCAAGTTTGACCGCAAAAATTATTTCTATCCTGATCTACCCAAAGCATACCAGATATCTCAGTACGATATGCCGGTTGCCGAAGACGGATATTTAAATATTAAGGTAAATGGAGAAACAAAATGTATCGGCATTACCAGGGTACACCTGGAAGAAGACGCGGGTAAATTAATTCATGCTGAAAATGGTGATTATTCCCTAATTGACTATAACAGAACAGGGGTGCCGCTGGTTGAAATAGTTTCAGAACCGGACTTGCGTTCCCATGAGGAAGCAAGGGTATTTCTGGAAAATTTAAAGAGAATACTGCAGTACACACAAGTATCTGATTGTAAAATGGAGGAGGGAAGCCTGCGCTGTGATGCCAATATCTCCGTCAGGTTAAAAGGCAAAAAGGAGTTGGGCACCAAAACCGAGCTAAAAAATATGAATTCTTTCAAAGCAGTTCAAAAGGGATTAGAATATGAAATTAAAAGACAGATTGATAGCTTAGAAAAAGGAGAAAGAATTTCACAGGAAACCCTCAGGTGGGATGAAGGTCGGGGGTTAACCGTGTCCATGAGAAGTAAGGAGCAAGCCCACGATTATCGGTATTTCCCAGATCCTGACTTAATGCCCCTGGAAGTCCAACAGGAATGGGTAGAAAAATTAAAAGGATTACTTCCTGAGATGCCCCTTCAGAAAAAAGAAAGATATATAACCCAGTACGGTCTACCGGAATATGATGCAGAGGTACTGACTTTTTCTATGGACATGGCTGATTTTTTTGAAGACTGTGTAAAAGAATACCCTGAACCGAAGGTAGTAAGCAACTGGGTTATGGGAGAATTAATGGGCTTTTTAAATGCCGAAAGAATTGATATAACTGAAACAAAAGTCACCCCATTAAACCTTGCTAAATTACTGCATCTTATCGATAAAGGAACTATCAGCGGCAAAATAGGCAAAACAGTTTTTGAAGAAATGTTCAAAAGCGGGGAGGACCCGGAAGCTATCGTTGAAGAAAAAGGGCTTTTACAGATAAGCGATACAAAGGAGCTAGAAAAAATTGTTGATGAAGTAATAAAAATTAACCCGGGCCCCGTAGAAGACTTAAAGAGCGGCAAAAAGAAAGCCATGGGTTTCTTAGTAGGTCAAGTTATGAAACAAACTAAAGGTAAAGCTAATCCCCAAATAGTAAATAAAATTTTAAGAAATAGATTAAAATAATCAATTGACATTCCATAAAAATATTATTAAAATAAACACGTAGTTGACTTTATGCTTATAGAGATTTTGGTTTTGTGGAGGGGATAAGTAAATGAAGAGAATATCTTTTAAGGTACGTTTTATGTTAGTAGTCCTTATTGTTTTAGTGATCTTCTTATTACATAACAATTTCTGGAGTTGGCAATATGATGCCACTTTTCCCTTGCTTTTTGGTTTTATGCCCTTTGCTTTTTATTATTATATTATTTACGCTATTTTAGCTACTGTTGCCATGTATGTTATTATTTTTCTAGTGTGGCCTGATCCTCCTGAAGATTTGCTGTTACCGGTTAAAGTTGAGGAGGATAAGTAAAGATGAGTCAGGAACTAGCCATATTTATTTTTTATAGGATGTTATTTTACAATTCTTCTCCTGCCAGGGTATATCAGAACATGGGTTACACTGGCTACAAGGGAAGATTATTTTTTTGCCAGCCGCTCTACCCGGCAAGATTGTTAAAAAATCTTAATTAAAATTATATTAAAAATATTCAGAAAATTAAGTTAAAAAAGAAGGAGTTTTAAATGTAGTGTAGAATATAATTACTAACGAAGAATATAAATATA